>NZ_JAIZVX010000157.1 GCF_021768455.1 Aquabacterium sp.
GCGTGCGCCTGCTGTTGAGCCACCCGGCCCACTTCATCGCCTTCGGCGCCGGCAGCGGCCTGAGTCCCGTGGCCCCGGGCACCGTGGGCACGCTGTGGGGCTGGTTGTGCTTCACCGCCATCCACCATGTGCTGGGTTCGGGGCGCCAGGCCGATGTGATCTGGGCCGGCATCCTCTCGGTCGGCTGGCTGGTGGGCCTGTGGGCCTGCACGCGCACGGCGCGCAGCATGAACGTCAGTGACCCGGGTGCGATCGTGTGGGACGAGGTCTGGGCGATCTGGCTGATCCTGTGGCTGGTGGACGCCCCCGACTGGCGCGGCCAGCTGGTCGCCTTCGTGGCCTTCCGTTTCTTTGATGCAGCCAAGCCGGGCCCCGTGCGCTGGGCCGACCAGCTCTTCAAGCGCCAGCCCGGCCAGCCCATCGGCTGGGCCCAGGGCCTGGGCATCATGTTCGACGACCTGGTGGCTGCGCTGTGCACGCTCCTGCTCTTGGCCCTGGCCGTGGCTGTGCGCCAGGGTGGCGTCAGCGCCGGCCTGCTGAGCTGAAGCCGAGCGCATACTGCACCCCATGGACACCGCAGACACCCTGGCCCGCGTGGCCGACCTGGCCGCCGCCCTGCAGCACCGTGGCTGGCGCGTGGCCGCGGCCGAGTCCTGCACCGGTGGCCTGATCGCGGCGGCCTGCACCGAACTGGCCGGCTCCAGCGCCTGGTTCGAGCGTGGCTTTGTGACCTACAGCAACGAGGCCAAGGCCGAGCTGCTGGGCGTGGACGCGGCCCTGATCGCGGCCCACGGTGCCGTCAGCGAAGCGGTGGCCCTGGCCATGGCGCGTGGGGCGCTGGCGCGCTCGCGGGCCGATCTGGCTGTGGCGGTCACGGGGGTGGCCGGGCCGACGGGCGGCTCGCCTGCCAAGCCGGTGGGCACGGTGTGGTTTGCCTGGGCCACGCACGGGGCGGCGCACGCCGAGTGCCGCTTGTGGCCGGGCGACCGCGCGGCGGTGCGCCGCGCCACGGTGGACCATGCGCTGGCGGGCCTGCTGGCGCGGGCTGTGCCGATCTGAGCCGACCCGACCTGCCGCGGACTCAGTGCGGCACCGATTTGGAAAACAGGTTGATCACGGCCACGCCCGCGATGATCAGCCCCAGGCCGGCGAGGGCCGGTGCGTCCAGCGGCTCCTTGAACCAGGCCCAGCCGACCAGGGTGATGAGCACGATGCCCACGCCCGACCAGATCGCGTAGACCACGCCGGTGGGCAGGTGCTTGAGCGTGAGCGACAGCAGCCAGAACGCCACGCCGTAACCCAGCACCGTGAGCAGGCTGGGCAGCAGGCGGGTGAAGCCTTCCGAAGCCTTGAGCGCCGAGGTGCCGATGACCTCCGCCACGATGGCCAGGCCCAGCAAGAGGTAGGTGGTCTGCAAGGGGCTCATGGCGACTCCGAAGGGGCGGTGAAGGGGGCGTCAGGGCAGGTTCGTCCCTGGGTGAAGGCCTGCAGGCGGGCCAGCACGGCTTCGCGCTGGGTGGCATCGAGGCGGCGGTTGCCCAGCAGGTCGGCCAGCCAGAGCCCGTCGGCGGCCAGGCGGCAGATCAGCAGCAGGGTGGGGTCTTCGCCCGGGGCGGTGTCGGGGGCGCAGGCGGCGGCGTCCCAGTCGCGCCAGCGGGTTCGCAGGGCCGGGTCGCCGATCAGGGCGGCCACCAGCGCCATCCAGCGTTGCTGCTCGGCGCCGTCGCCAAAGCCCTGGGCGCCGGCCATCAGGTAGGCTCGGGCGGCGCGGCCCCGGGGTTCGGGGTCGGCGCTGGCGCGGGCGTGCACGGCCTGATCGAACTCGCCCAGAAGCCCTTCGAAGAGCTGCTCGAACAAGGCCTGCTTGCTGGGGAAGTGGTGCAGCAAGCCCCCTTTGCTGACGCCGGCCTGCCGGGCCACGGCGTCGAGCGTGACGGCGGGCGCGCCCTTGGCCACGGTCAGCTCGGCCGTGGCCTGCAGCAGTTGCTGGCGCAGTTGCTCGGGTTGTTTGGGGCGGCGGTGGGCGGTGCTCATGCTTGAATGATACCGTCTGGTTGGTATGTTTGGAAGTCAAGGGCTTTGAAAGGCGCTGACCGGGTGTGCGCTTCTGCCGTTTCCGCAGAAGCTCAGAAGGAAACAGTTGTTTTGCAAATATGCAATGCTGATCAAAATGCGTTCTCCGCATGAAGGGGAGAAAAAAGACATGAATTTTCAGCAGCTGAGATCGGTGCGCGAGGCCGTGCGCCGGGGTTTCAACCTGACCGAGGTGGCCCAGGCCCTGCACACGTCCCAGCCGGGCGTGAGCCGCCAGATCCGCGAGCTGGAAGACGAGTTGGGCATCGAGCTGTTCGTGCGGGTGGGCAAGCGCCTCACGGGCCTGACCGAACCGGGCACCCAGGTGTTGCCCATCATCGAGCGCCTGCTGTCGGACGCCGACAACCTGCGCAATGCCGCCCGTGATTTCTCGCAGCACGATGCCGGCCCCCTGGCCATCGCGGCCACGCACTCGCAGGCGCGCTATGCCCTGCCTTCGGCGGTGCGGGACTTCCGCCAGCTGTATCCCCAGGTCACCATGAACCTGCATCAGGGCTCGCCCAAGCAGGTGGCCGAGATGCTGTTGAGCGGGGAGGCCGACATCGGCATCGCCACCGAGGCCCTGACCCAGTACGAGCAGCTGGTCACGCTGCCTTGCTACCGCTGGACGCACAGCGTGGTGGTGCCGCCCGGCCATCCCCTGCTGGATGGCGAGCCGCTCACGCTGCAGCGCCTGGCGCGCTTCCCCCTGGTGACCTACGACGCGGGTTACACCGGCCGCTCCCACATCGACGAGGCCTTTGCCCGCGAGGGTGTGCAGCCCAGCATCGTGCTCACCGCCATGGACGCCGACGTGATCAAGACCTATGCCGAACTCGGCCTGGGCGTGGGCATCGTGGCCTCCATCGCCTTCGACGAAGACCGCGACCGCAACCTGCGCGCCCTGGATGCCGGCCATCTCTTCGAGATCAACATGACGCGCCTGGCCTTCCGCCGTGGGGCCTTTTTGCGGGCCTACGTCTATTCGTTCATCGAGACCTTTGCGCCCCCGCTGACGCGCCGCGTGGTGGAGCAGGCGGCCAGCCTCACGCCCAGCGAGGCCGAGTCCTTCGACATCTGAGCCCGGGTGTCAGCGCGGCGGCATGGGCGGGAAGCCCGGTGGCAGCCGCGAGGGGAAGATGCGCTCCAGCGCCGCGTCGATCACCAGGCCCCAGAGGCTGTAGAGCACCGAGCCCAGCAAGGCGTCCCAGAAGCCGGCGACCTGGAATCCTTCCAGCATCCCGGAGGCCATCTGGAAGGTGAAGGCGTTGATCACGAAGAGGAACAGGCCCAGCGTGAGCACCGTCACGGGCAGGGTCAGCAGGATCAGAAGCGGACGCACGAAGGCGTTGAGCAGGCCGATCACGAAGGCCGCGAGCATGGCGGCACCAAAGCCGGTGACGTGGACACCGGCATCGAACTGGGCCAGCAGCATCAGGGCGGCGGCGAGGAGGAGCCAACGGGCAAGCCATTTCATGCGCACAGCATACGCGCTGACGACGACCTCGCCGCTGGCGCAGGCATGCCCCTGGATCCAGGTCAAGCCCCTGTGGGGATGACACCCATTGGCCGACACTGACACAGGCGCGGGCGCGCGGAAGCGGTACGATGGCCTGCGAAGGGTGTTCGCGGGCCAGTTGTTGTGCGTGAAGTCATCGAGCGGTTCATCATCAGTTCCACCCCGGCCTGGCGGGTCCTCCTGGCGGTGGGCGCATCGCTGCCCTTTTTCCTGATCATCCTCATCGGGCACGGTCTGGCCATGCGCTCGCCCGAGATCCGTGTCGGGCTCGATCTGGGCATCATGCGGGCCATCCAGTGGCTCGTGGGGCTGGCCAGCGTGGTCAACCTGAGCGTGGCCTGGCGGTTGTGGCCCCGGCGCCATGAGCCCGATCCCGTCCCCACGGAGACCCTGCTGGTCTGCCTGAGCATCGGCCTGGGTTACACCCTGACCACCATCTGGGCCGGCAGCTTCACCGCGCCGCCCAGCGTCGTGCTCATGGGCGTGCTGGTGGTGGGCCTGCTGCTGTTCGAGCGCCGGCCCATGTTCATTGCCTACGTGCTGTGCACGGTGCTGATCGTCGGCTACGACATCGGCGTGCTGGCCGGTGTCATGCCTTACGCCCCGGCGGTGCTGCCCGAGGCCTACCTGGGTGACGCCGGCCTGCCCACCTGGTGGTGGCGCATCTGGCGCCTGTTTGTCTTCTGTGCGGGTTATGCCGTCATCCTGGGGCTGGTCTTCCTGTTGTTCAGCCGCCTCGATGGCCTGCACAAGCAGCTGGCCCACCTGTCCTACACCGATGGCCTCACCGGTCTGGCCAACCGGCGCCGCCTGATGGAGGCTCTGTCCGCCGAACTGGCCCGCCAGCGGCGCACCGGCCAGCCTTGCTGCCTGGTGATGATCGACCTGGACCACTTCAAGCAGGTCAACGACGGCCACGGCCACCTGCAAGGCGATGAGGTGCTGCGCCAGCTGGGGGCCCTGATGTTGCGCTGCGTGCGCAGCCCCACCGACCTGGCTGCTCGGGTGGGCGGGGAGGAGTTCGCCTTGCTCCTGCCCGACACCCGCCTGGCCGAGGCCGAAGCCGTGTGCACCCGCCTGCGCGAGGCCCTGGCCGCCCAGGTGTTTGGCGAAGCTGTCAGCCGTTTCACCGTCACCGCCAGCATGGGCGTGGTCGAAAGCCTGGGCCTGGATGCCGAGCCGCTGCTGCGCGAGGTTGACCACGAGCTCTACCGTGCCAAGGCCGCGGGTCGCAACCGCGTCTGCCTGCAGGCCTGCCGAGGCGGGTTGACCTTGGGGGCGGGCGCATGAAACGGCCTGAGCCCGGCATGCCCGCAGCCTGGTGGCAGGCCCTGTGGCCGCGACTCGAGCGCCGCGCACTGGCGCGGCACGATCCGTCCAGTGTGGTGCTCTTTGTGGCCCTGGGCTGGCCCATGCTGGCCCTGATCTGGGGGCTGCAGGCGCTGGCCTTGTGGACCCCTTTGGCGGACGGGGTGTTCCACCAGGGCTGGTTGAGGGGTGTTCACCTCGCCCTGGGCGCCCTGATCGCCTGGTTGACGGGCGTGGCCGTGCTGGCCTGGCGGGCGCGCCACCAGCCCGAGTCGGCCCCCCGTCTGGCGGCCGCGGCCTTGTGGCCGGGGTTGGCGGGACTCTCGGCCTTGTGCCTGGCCTATGGCCTGACCGACACGCCCATGTGCATGGTGCTGATGGCCCAGATGGTGTTTGCGCGTGCCCTCTTCAGCTGGCGGCAGGCCAAGGGGCCGATGGCCGCCGCGCTCGGCCTGGCCCTGTGCATGGGAGCCTGGATGCTCACCGCCGGAACGGACACCTCGCCCCTGCTGGCCCAGCCCGTCTACCAGGGGCAGGGCATGCACCCCTGGTGGGCGCTGTGGGTGCGCAGCGTCTTCGCGGTGGCGCTGCTGCCGGTGTCGCTGGCGCTGTTCTACTTTGCCAGCTTGCTGGCGCGCCGCCAGAGTGAGCTGGAGACCCTGGGCCGCACCGATGCGCTCACCGGCCTGGTCAACCGTCGGGAGTTCATGACCCGCCTCACCCGCGAGGCCCACCGCCAGGCCCGCAGCGGCCGCCCGCTTTCGGTGCTGATGGCCGACGTTGACCACTTCAAGCGCGTCAACGACAACTGGGGGCACCCCATGGGCGACCAGGTGCTGGCGGCCATCGGCCAGCTGTTGCGGGCGCACACCCGGGAGGGGGTCGACACCGCAGCCCGTTACGGTGGCGAGGAGTTCGTCCTGCTGTTGCCCGAGACCGACCTCGCGGGTGCCGAGCAGGTGGCCGACAAGATCCAGGCCCAGTTGCGCGCGCAGGCCTTCCTGGCTGCGCCGGGCGAGGTCTTCCGCGTCACGCTGAGTGCGGGCGTGGCGCAGGTGGTCGAGGGCGACACGGCGCAGGCCCTGAAGGTGGCCGACCACAACCTGTACCAGGCCAAGCTGGCCGGGCGTGACCGGGTGGTGGGCAGTGTGGCCTTCCCGGCGCGGGGCAGCGCGGGCCCGTCCTGACCCTTTGGTGAAACCTGGAGCGGGGCGATGCACGCGACAAATTGCATGGGCTGCGTGACATAAGTCGGACCGAAACAGGTCTTTACCCTGCTTCACCTGTCGGCCGCCTCGTGACAATGTCGCACTGGAGTCCTGACCCGCGTCCTGCGCATGAAACTCAAAACCGTTTCCCGCTGGTTCTTCCTGCTGGTCGCCCTGGCCCTGGTGGCCAACGTGAGCTTTCTGCTGTTGATCCGTGCTGCCTACCAGGGCAACGAGGAGGCGACCCTGCGCCGTGGCGACACACTGCGCCTGGTCACAGGCCTGCAGCGTGAGACCGCCCTGCTGGGCCGGCTGGTGCGCGCCTACGCGACCACCGCCGACCCGCGCTACCTGCTTTACTACTACGACATCCTGGCCATCCGCGAGGGCAGCAAGCCTCGCCCGGAGGTCGACGACCTGGGTCAGTACTGGGAAGACGTCATCGCCGGGCGCCGCAAGCACGTGCTGCCCACCGGTGTCGCAGGCATCCCCCTGATCGCCCGCATGCAGGCCCTGGATTTCAGCCCGGGCGAGCTGGCCGCGATGAAGCAGGTGGTGGCCGCCACCGAGCGCCTCAAGAAAACCGAGCAACAGGCCTTTGCCGCCACCCAGGGCCTGTTTGATCCGGTCAAGCAGGCCTATGTGTCGGAAGGCGAGCCCGACCTGGCCTATGCCAGCGCCCTGGTGCACGCCCCCGCTTACGAGGCCCTGATGGCCGACCTGGCCCAGGCCGTGGGCGCACTCAGCCGTGCCACCGACCTGCGCACCGCCCAGGAGCGCAGCGAGGCCGCCTCGGCGCTCGAGCGTTTCATCATGCTGGCCCTGCTGGTCGACCTGTTGCTGCTGCCTTTGCTCGTGCGCGCCTTTTACGTGGTGCGCGCCCGCCTGCTGTCGCCCATGGTCCAGCTGGGCCAGGTCGCGCGGCACCTGGCCGATGGCGACTACAGCGCACGCGCTGGCGACCGCGACCGCTGGGCCGACGAGCTCGACACCCTGGCCGAAACGCTCAACGTCATGGCCCGCGCGGTGCAGGACGACGTGGCCCGCCAGGCGCGGGTGCAGCAGGAGCTCAGTGCCGCCCGCGACCTGGCCGAAGACGCGACCCGGGCCAAGTCGATGTTCCTGGCCAACATGAGCCACGAGATCCGCACGCCCATGAACGCCATCCTGGGGATGACGCACCTGGCCTTGCAGACCGAGCTGGACGAGCAGCAGCGCGACTACCTCAGCAAGGTGCAGGCCGCGTCCACCAGCCTGCTGGGTGTCATCAACGACATCCTCGACTTCTCCAAGATCGAGGCAGGCAAGCTGGAGCTGGAGTCGGCGCCCCTGCGCATCGAGGACGTGGTGGGCCACACCCTGATGCTGCTGCGCCAGCGCGCCCAGGAGAAGGAGCTGGAGCTGCTGTGCGAGTTCGGCAGCGCCGCCTTGCTCAACGAGGCCGGTTCGGTCTACGGCGACGCCCTGCGCCTGGGCCAGGTGCTGACCAACCTGGTCTCCAACGCCGTCAAATTCACCCACCACGGCCACGTCAAGCTGAGCGTCTTCCTGGTCGAGCGCCACGGTCAGCAGCTGCTGGTGCGCTTTGACGTGCAGGACACCGGCATCGGCCTGAGCGCCGAACAGCAGGCCCACCTGTTCGAAGAATTCACTCAGGCCGACGGCTCCACCACCCGCCGTTATGGCGGCACGGGCCTGGGCCTGAGCATCACCCGCCGCCTGGTCGAGCTCATGGGCGGCAGCATCCGCGTGCAGAGCGACCTGGGTGCGGGCGCCTGCTTCTCGGTCTCGGTGCCGCTGAAGATGGCGCCCCTGCCACGCCACGCCTTCGGCAGCATGCCGGTGAGCCAGCTGCGCGTGCTCGTGGTCGACGACCAGGCCGAGACCCGCCTCACCCTGGTCAGCCTGCTGCGCTCGCTGGGCGTGGGCCAAAGCGAGCCCGGTGGCATCGACATGGCTGGCGATGGCCCCTCCGCCCTCGAAGCCATCATCGAGGCCCGCGTGGCCGGTCGCCCCTATGACCTCGTCCTGCTGGACTGGGTCATGCCCGGGCTGGACGGCAAGACGGTGCTGACCTCGCTCAAGCAGCAGGCGCCCGAACTCGAGGTGGTCGTGATTTCGGCCTATGGCCTCGACAGCCTGCGCGCCACCGCCATGCAGGCCGGCGCCCTGGCCTTCCTGCACAAGCCCATCCTGCCCGAGGCCCTGCGCGCCCTGCTGGCCCGCCTGTTGGGCATCGGTCTTCCCGAACACAGCCGCCCGGCGCTGGTGCAGGAGGGCGTGCGCCTCGATGGCCTGCGCGTGCTGCTGGCCGAAGACAACGCCCTCAACCAGCAACTGGCCGTGGAGTTGCTGGGCCGTCGCGGTGCCCTGGTCGACGTGGCCGCCAACGGCTGCGAGGCCCTGGAGCGCCTGAGACAGGCGGGTCCGCAGGGTTATGACGTCGTCCTCATGGACCTGCAGATGCCCGTGATGGACGGCTACGAAGCCACCCGCGAGATCCGCAAGGACCCGCTGCTCGCCGGTCTGCCCGTGCTGGCCATGACGGCCCATGCCATGCAGGAAGAGCGCGAGCGCTGCCTGGCCCTGGGCATGCTGCAGCACATCACCAAGCCGCTGGACCCCGCCTTGCTCTACGAGGCGCTGGCGCCCTATGTGCGGCCAGCGCCGCCCGTGGTGCCGCTCGCCGTGGCGACGCCGCCCCGCGCCCCGGTCGGCCTGCTCACCCAGGCGGCCGCCTTGAGCGGCTGGGCGGACCTGCCCAGCCTGCAAGGTGTGCTGGCCTCACCGCCCACCCCGCCTGTGCGGCCGGCCAGTGCCTTGCCCGAGATCGAGGGCCTTCAGGTCCACCTGGCGCTCTCGCGCTTCGAGGGCGACGTGGCCTTCTACACGCGCACCCTCCAGTCCTTCGTCACCCACGCCCGGCACATGGGCGCCACCCTCAGGCGAGCCCTGCAGGAGGGCCTGTGGCCCGACCTGGTGCGTGAGGCCCACACCCTCAAGGGCCTGGCCGGCACCATCGGTCACGACGGTCTGGCGGTGCAGTCGGCCCTGCTCGAGTCGGCGGCCATGGCCGTCAAGAGCCAGGGCACGGCCCTGGTGGCCGAGGCCATCGATGCGGTGGCCGATGAGCTCGACCGCCTGCTGCCCGCCCTTGATGCCCACCTCGCCGCCCAGGCGCCCGCCGAACCCCCATCTGGCCTCGCTTCGGGCGCGCAGCCCCAGCACCCCGCCACCGCGGAAGACATGGCCCTGGCCGCGCGCCTGCGCCATTTGGCCGCAGAATGCGACAGCGAGGCCCTGGCCCTGTGGCAGCGCCACCGCGCCGACTTCGCAGCCTGGATGCCGCCGATGACCACGGCCCGCCTGGCGTCGGCCCTGGAACGTTGTGACTTCGACTCTGCCTTTGGCCTGCTCACCGACGTGAGCACGGCCGGGGCCGCTTCGCCGGGCGTGGACACGGCGCCCACCGCATGAGCGCCCTCACGCCCCCTTTCGCCCCGCCCGAGGCC
>NZ_JAIZVX010000029.1 GCF_021768455.1 Aquabacterium sp.
GCCTCTACGCCTTTGCCGCCGAGCTGGGCGTGGGCGTGCTGGGCGCCACCGTCTCGCGCTACGCCATCGATCTCAACCGCCCCGAAACCGGCGAGAGCCTCTACCCCGGCCAGGCCACCACCGGCCTGTGCCCGCTGACCACCTTCCGCGGCGAGCCACTCTATCTGCCGGGCCAGGAGCCCGATGCCATCGAGGTGCAACGCCGGGTCGACACCTACTGGCGCCCCTACCACCAGGCCCTGAGCGCCGAGCTGAACCGCCTGCGCGAGGCCCATGGCAGCGTCATCCTCTGGGAAGCGCACTCCATCGCCTCCGTGCTGCCCATGCTGTTCGAAGGCAAGCTGCCCGACCTGAACTTCGGCACCGCCGATGGCCGCGCCTGCGCGCCCTCGCTGATCCAGGCCATCTCGGCCCGTGTGCAAGCCGCCATCGCCCAGGGCCAGGCCCCCGCTGGCCTCACCCACGTGGTCAACGGCCGCTTCAAGGGCGGCCACATCACCCGCTTCCATGGCCGTCCGGATCAGGGCGTGCACGCCATCCAGCTGGAGATGTGCCAGAGCCTCTACATGAACGAAACCGCGCCCTTCGCATGGCGCGGCGACCTCGCCCAGGGCGTCCAGCCCCTCCTGAAAAGCCTGATCGAGACGGCGCTGGCGCACCGCCCGACCCCGGCCTGAACTGCACCACACAAGCCTTCGCTGAGCCCTTTTTCCCCAAGTCTGCCTCGCACCCCATCCAGCCACCTGCCCGCACGGAGCCTGCACCGATGACACCCTCTTCTAACGAAGGCCTCGCCCCCACCGCCCGCCACGTGGCCAACGCCGCCGTGCTGCCCAAGCCTCAGCGCTTCGGCACCGTCGAAGCCGCCCAGCAGCACCTCAGCGCCCACGGCGTCAGCTACGTGCTGGCCCAGTTCGTCGACATCCACGGCGTGGCCAAGGCCAAGTCCGTGCCGGTTGCGCACCTGGGCAGCGTGCTCACCGATGGCGCGGGCTTCGCCGGCTTCGCCATCTGGGGCGTGGGCATCGAGCCCAACGGCCCCGACTTCATGGCCGTGGGCGACCTGGGCACCATCAGCCTGGTGCCCTGGCAGCCTGGCCTGGCCCGCATCGTGTGCGAAGGCCACGTCCACGGTGAACCCTGGGCCTACGACAGCCGCGTGACCCTGCGCAAGCAGATCGAGCGCCTGAGCGCCCGCGGCTGGACGCTCTACACCGGCCTGGAGCCCGAGTTCTCGCTGCTCAAGCGCGGCGTGAGCGGCCAGATCGAGCCCTGCGACCCCTCCGACACCCTGGCCAAGCCCTGCTACGACTACAAGGGCCTGTCGCGCACCCGCGTCTTCCTGGAGCGCCTCTCCGACGCCCTGCGCGCCACCGGCATCGACGTCTACCAGATCGACCACGAAGACGCCAACGGCCAGTTCGAGCTGAACTACACCTACACCGACTGCCTGACCTCCTGCGACCACTTCATCTTCTTCAAGATGGCCGCCAGCGAGATCGCCAGCGAGCTGGGCCTGGTCTGCTCCTTCATGCCCAAGCCCTTCGCCAACCGCCCGGGCAACGGCATGCACATGCACCTGTCCATCGGCGATGGCAAGCGCAACCTCTTCCAGGACAAGGCCGATGCCAACGGGCTGGAGCTGTCCGAGCTGGCCTACCACTTCCTCGGCGGCCTGCTGGCCCATGCACCGGCCCTCAGCGCCCTGTGTGCGCCCACGGTCAACTCCTACAAACGCCTCGTGGTGGGCCGCTCGCTCACCGGCGCTACCTGGGCCCCGGCCTACATCTCCTACGGCGACAACAACCGCTCCTGCATGGTCCGCATCCCCAAGGGCCGGCTGGAACTGCGTCTGCCCGATGGCGCCGCCAACCCCTACCTGGCCACGGCCGCCGTGATCGCCGCCGGCATGGACGGGGTCGAGCGCCGCCTCGATCCGGGCAAGCCCCGCAACGAGAACCTCTACGACTGGAGCGACGCCCAGCTGAAGGAAGCCGGCATCGGCCTGCTGCCGCAGAACCTGGACGCCGCCGTCACGGCCCTGGCCGCCGACACCACGATCTGCCAGGCCCTGGGCCCGGTGGCCGACGAGTTCATCAAGCTCAAGCGCATGGAATGGGTCGAGTACATGCGCCACGTCTCCGAGTGGGAGATCAAGAGCTACCTGGAATTTTTCTGACCCCAGCCCACGACAAGAAAGAAGCCCCACCATGTGCGGAATCGTCGGACTCCTCCTCAAGCAACCCTCCTTGCGCAGCCAGCTCGGCGAGCTGATGGTGCCCATGCTCATCGGCATGACCGAGCGCGGCCCGGACTCGGCCGGCCTGGCCGTGTTCAGCGAGCCCCTGGCCGAAGGCCAGCGCAAGATCAGCGTCTACGCGGGCCTCACGGCCGCAGGCGCCGCCTACCCCTGGGCCACCCTGCTCGGCGCCCTGAACGAGGCCATGGGCGTCAAGGCCACGCTCACCCCCAAGGGCAACCACGCCGTCATCACCTTCTGGGGTGACGCCGCCCCGGTCAAGGACTGGGTCAAGGCCTTCGATGGCCAGCTCAACATCCTCTCGACCGGCCGCAGCATCGACCTCTACAAGGACATCGGCACACCCGCCGACGTGGCCGCCCGCTACGGCTTCAACCAGCTGCAGGGCAGCCACCTGGTGGGCCACACGCGCATGGCCACAGAAAGCGCCGTGACGCCCGACCGCGCCCACCCCTTCACCGCCGGGGAAGACTTCTGCCTGGTGCACAACGGCTCGCTCTCCAACCCCTACGGCGTGCGCCGCATGCTGGAGCCGCACGGCATCCGCTTCGAGACCGACAACGACACCGAAGCCGCCTGCCGCTACCTCGAATGGCGCCTGCGCGAAGGCGACAGCCTGCACCAGGCGCTGCAAAAGGGCTTCGAGGCGCTCGACGGTTTCTACACCTTCCTGATGGGCACGGCCACCGAGCTCGCCCTGATCCGCGACCCCTTTGCCTGCAAGCCCGCCGTGGTCGCCGAGACCGACGCCTACGTGGCCATCGCCAGCGAGTTCCGCTCGCTCGCCCACCTGCCCGACATCGCCCACGCCACCGTGTTCGAACCCGCTCCTGAGGAAATGTACGTATGGAAAGCCTGAGCTTCGACCTGAGCCACGCCTCGGTGCGTGAACTCAACCAGCACCTGCACAGCCCCGCCGAGGTCCTGGCAGGCCAGCACGTCACCGTGCTCAACCCCGATGGCGCGCACAACATCGCCGTGGGCATCAACGCCCCGGTGAAGGTCACGGTCAAGGGCCATGCCGGCTACTACGCCGCGGGCATGAACAAGTTTGCCGACGTGACCATCGAAGGCAGCGCCTCCACCGGCCTGGCCGAGAACATGATGAGCGGCAAGGTGCACGTCAAGGGCTTTGCCTCCAACAGCGCCGGGGCCTCGGCCCACGGCGGCCTGCTGGTGATCGACGGCGACGCCGGCCTGCGCTGCGGCATCTCGCTCAAGGGCGGCGACATCGTGGTCGGCGGCTCGGTGGGCAGCTTCTCGGGCTTCATGGCCCAGGCCGGCCGCATGGTCATCTGCGGCAACGCCGGCGATGCGCTGGGCGACTCGCTCTACGAAGCCGTGATCTACGTGAAAGGCGAGGTCAAGTCCCTCGGCGCCGACGCGCAGTTCGAGCCCATGACCGACGCCGATGTCAGCGCGCTGAGCGAGCTGCTGCAACAAGCCGGCATGGACCACGACCCGCACAGCTTCAAGCGCGTGGCCTCCGCACGCAGCCTCTACCACTGGAACGCCGACGCAGGACAGGAGTACTGAACATGAGCCAAGAACAACCGATCACCTTCAAGCCCCTGCAACGCGAAGAGTCCGCCCTGTTCGACCGCAGCACGATGGACTACATCCACCGCGCCTCGACCACCGGCCTCTACGAGATCCGCGGCCTGGGCGCCAAGCGCAAGCTGCCGCACTTCGACGACCTCGTCTTCCTGGCCGGCTCGCTCTCGCGCTACCCGCTGGAAGGCTACCGCGAGAAGTGCTCGACCCGGACCGTGCTCGGCACCCGCTTCGCCAAGAAGCCCGTGGTGCTGGACACCCCCATCACCGTGGCCGGCATGAGCTTCGGTGCGCTCTCGGCCAACGTGAAGGAGGCCCTGGGCAAGGCCGCCACCGCGGTCGGCACCTCGACCACCACCGGTGACGGTGGCATGACGCAGGAAGAGCGCCTCTCGTCCAAGACCCTGGTCTACCAGTGCCTGCCTTCACGCTACGGCTTCAACCCCGATGACGTGCGCCGTGCCGATGCCATCGAGGTCGTGATCGGCCAGGGCGCCAAACCGGGCGGCGGCGGCATGCTGCTGGGCCAAAAGGTCAACCCCCGCGTGGCCAAGATGCGCACCCTGCCCGAAGGCGTGGACCAGCGCTCCGCCTGCCGCCACCCCGACTGGACCGGCCCCGATGACCTGGCCATCAAGATCCAGGAACTGCGCGAACTCACCGACTGGGAAAAGCCCATCTACGTGAAGGTGGGCGCCACCCGTGTCTACCACGACGTCAAGCTGGCCGTGCATGCCGGTGCCGACGTGGTGGTGGTCGACGGCATGCAGGGTGGCACCGCGGCCACCCAGACCTGCTTCATCGAACACGTGGGCATCCCCACCCTGGCCGCCGTGCGCCAGGCCGTGAGCGCCCTGGAAGACCTCAATATGAAGGGCGTGGTGCAGCTGATCGTCTCGGGCGGCATCCGCACCGGTGCCGACGTGGCCAAGGCCCTCGCCCTGGGCGCCGATGCCGTGGCCATTGGCCAGGGCGTGCTGATGGCCCTGGGCTGCAACCAGCCGGTCTACCAGCAAGGCGGCCAGACCCACAGCGCCGAGGCCGATTACGCCGCCATCGGCACGCAGGCGGGCTTCTGCCACCACTGCCACACCGGCAAGTGCCCCGTGGGCGTGACCACGCAGGACGCCGTGCTGGAAAAGCGCCTGGAACCCGAGGTGGGCGCCAAGCACCTGAAGAACTACCTCAAGACCCTGACCATGGAGCTCACCACCCTGGCGCGCGCCTGCGGCAAGCAGAACGTGCACCACCTGGAGCCCGAGGACCTCGTGGCCCTGACGGTGGAGGCCGCGGCCATGGCCAAGGTGCCCCTCGCCGGCACCGACTGGATCCCCGGCGTGGACGGACGCTGACACCGCGCCCACCATGAAAAACGGCTCCCCGCGGGGAGCCGTTGTCGTCTCAGGCCGAAGCCCGGATCACTTCTTGGCGGCCTTCTTGGCAGCGGCCTTCTTCGCGGGGGCAGCGGCCTTCTTGGCTGCAGCCTTGGGGGCCTTGGCAGCCGGCTTGGCGGCGGCCTTGGCTGCCTTCTTGGCAGCGCCCTTCGGGTCGACGGTGGCCTTGAAGGTGGCGCCAGGGGTGAACTTCGGCAGCTTGGCGGCGGCGATCTTGATCTTTTCGCCGTTGCTGGGGTTCACGCCGTTGCGGGCAGGACGGGCGTGCAGCTTGAAGGAGCCGAAACCCGGGATCGTGACGGCTTCGCCCTTTTTCACGGACGTCACCACGGTGTCCAGCAGCGTCTCCAGGATGCGGCCGGCTTCGGCCTTGGAGAGCTCGTGCTTCTCTGCCAGGCGTTGGATCAGATCGGTCTTGTTCATTGCTTGATTGGTTGATGGCACCCGCACAATCCGGGCGAACCATTGTGCCGGATCTGAGGCCCCGTTTTTCATCGCAGGAACCCGCATGGCCACGGGGGCCCCACTGCACAGTGCATCCGCCACAAGGCGGGGGCGTTTTCGTCCCTGTGTGCTGGGTTTTCGCCACGCCCTCCGCGGGGATCCAGCATGGCATGGGCCTCAGGCCAGCGCAGCAGCAGGGGCGCGCACCATGTCGGGCAAGACCTCGGCCAGCAGGCCGAAGGAGCGCAGCCGGGCCGCATGGTCGAACACCTGAGAGGTGACCATGAGCTCGTCGGCCCCGGTGCGGGCAATGAACTCGCGCACCTGGCGGGCCACGGTCTCGGGCGAGCCCACGGCCGAGCAGGCCAGGGCCTGGTCCAGCATGGCCACGGCCGGGGGGCTCAAGGCCTCGATGGCATCGGGGTTCGGCGGCGGCAGTGGCGCCGGGCGCCCGGTGCGCAGGTTGACGAAAGCCTGCTGCAGCGAGCTGAACAGGCGCCGAGCCTCGGCATCGGTGTCGGCGGCGAACACGTTCAGGCCCAGCATCACGTGCGGGCGGGCCAGCTGCGCCGAGGGCTCGAAGAGCGAGCGGTACAGGCCGATGGCGTCCATCATCTGCGCCGGCGCGAAGTGCGAGGCGAAGGCAAAGGGCAGGCCGAGTTGCGCGGCCAGCTGGGCACCATACAGGCTGGACCCCAGGATCCACACCGGCACGTCCAGCCCGGCCCCGGGCACGGCACGCACACCACTGTGGGCCTGGTCTGCAAAGTAGGCCTGCAGCTCGGCGACGTCCTGGTCGAACTCGTCGGCGGCCAGCCCACCATGGCGGCGCAGGGCGCGCGCGGTGACGGGGTCGGAACCCGGCGCACGCCCCAGGCCCAGGTCGATGCGACCGGGGTAGAGCGAAGCCAGGGTGCCGAACTGCTCGGCAATCACCAGGGGCGAATGGTTGGGCAACATGATGCCGCCTGCCCCCACACGGATGTGGCGCGTGCCACCGGCCACGTGGCCGATCAACACGGCGGTGGCGGCGCTGGCCACGCCAGGCATGCCGTGGTGCTCGGCCAGCCAGTAGCGCTGGTAGCCCCAGGTCTCGGCGTGCCGGGCGAGGTCCAGCGTGCGCCGGAAGGATTCGGCCGCATCGCTGCCCTGGGTGATGGGAGAGAGGTCGAGGATGGACAAACGGGTCATGGACAGGATGATGCGCGCCGCGCGCCAAACCTGCCCGCCTTGTGGCTTTGACCCAGCGCAAGCCAGGGCCTGCCGGGACGCCCTGCACGCCCCTTCACTCGCGGGGCCCGATGCCATCGGCGCTTGCGCGGCGTTAATAAAACGTTAATATTCGCGCCTTCGGCTGGCGCATGGGGTGCCTGGCCTTGTCACACCTGCTTGCCATGAACCAACGTCACACCCGACCGCTGGCGGTCCTGACCTCGCTGTTTTTCATGTGGGGCCTGATCACCTCGCTCAACGACATCCTCATCCCGCACCTGAAGGCGATGTTCTCGCTGAGCTATGTGCAGGCCATGCTGATCCAGTTCTGCTTCTTCACGGCCTACTTCATCGTGTCGATGCCGGCCGGCGCCCTCCTGCGTCGCATCGGCTACCAGCGCGGCATCACCGTGGGCCTGTGCACCGTGGGCATCGGCTGCCTGCTGTTCTACCCGGCCGCCGAGCTGCGTGCCTACCCCTTCTTCCTGGGCGCGCTGTTCGTGCTGGCCGCCGGCATCACGCTGCTGCAGGTCGCGGCCAACCCCTACGTGACGCTGCTGGGCAAGCCTGAAACCGCCTCCAGTCGCCTGAACCTGACCCAGGCCTTCAACTCGCTGGGCGCCACCGTCGGCCCCCTGATCGGTGCCGCCACCATCCTGGGTGCCGCCGACCACACGGCCAGCGTCGCCAACGCCGCCGCCCAGGCCGACAGCGTGCAAGGCCCCTACCTCGTGCTGGCCGCCGTGCTGTTCCTGCTGGCCGCCCTGGTCGCCATGTTCAAGCTGCCCGACGCCCGCCTGATCGAGCGCGCCGCGCACCGCCAGGAGGCCGTACACCACGCCGCCAAGAAGCGCATCTGGGACCACCCCCACCTCGTGCTGGGCGCCGTCGGCATCTTCACCTACGTGGGCGCCGAAGTGAGCATCGGCAGCTTCCTGGTCAACCTGATGAGCGACCCCGCCATCGGTGGCCTGAGCCACGAAGCCGCCGGCCACTACCTGGCCATGTACTGGGGCGCCGCCATGATCGGCCGCTTCGCCGGTTCGGCCCTGATGCAGCGCATCCCGGCCAACCGCGTGCTGGCCACCGTGGGCGCGGTCAACGCCGTGCTGATCGGTGCGGCCATCGCCATGGGCGGCCCGCTGGCCATGTGGGCCCTGCTGCTCACCGGCCTGTTCAACTCCATCATGTTCCCCACCATCTTCTCGCTGGCCGTCGAAGGCCTGGGTGACCTCACCAGCCAGGGCTCCGGCCTGCTGTGCATGGCCATCGTGGGCGGCGCCGTGGTGCCCCTGCTGCAGGCCGTGCTGGCCGACGAGGTCAGCCTGCTGCTGTCCTTCGTGGTGCCCCTGGTCTGCTACGTCTACATCTCTTTCTACGGCGCAAAGGGCTACCGCCCGGTGACCGTGGACGAGGCCGAAGCTGACCAGAAGCTGCCGCAAGGCGCCGCAGCCTGAGCCCGAAGGCTTCACGCCGATGCCCAGCAAGCCCCGCCCTGTGCGGGGCTTTTTTCTGGGCGCA
Organism: Aquabacterium sp.; assembly: GCF_021768455.1. GTDB lineage: Bacteria > Pseudomonadota > Gammaproteobacteria > Burkholderiales > Burkholderiaceae_C > Aquabacterium. The sequence continues at coordinate 8,386 of NZ_JAIZVX010000029.1, forward strand.
CGGCTGGCTTGGGCGATGATCCGGGCCGCAACCCACCCCCCTCCAACCCTGTCCACCCGTTCACGACCGGCGGTTTCATGATGAGCACCCACACCCCCTTGCAGGTCGGCATCGTCGGCCATGGCTTTGCCACCACCACCTTCCATGCCCCGCTGGTGCAGAGCGTGCCGGGCCTGCGCCTGGCCGCCATGGCCAGCCGCAAGCCGGAAGACGTGCGTGCCGCCTGGCCCGGTATCGACGCGCTGCCCACGCCCGAGGCCCTGTTCGCCCGCGAGGACATCGACCTCGTCGTCATCCCCACTCCCAACGACAGCCACCACCCCCTGGCCCTGGCCGCCCTGCGTGCCGGCAAGCACGTCGTGGTCGACAAGCCCTTCACCCTCGATGTGGCCCAGGCCGACGAGCTCGTCGCCGAGGCCGAGCGCAGGGGTCGCATGCTCTCGGTCTTCCACAACCGCCGATGGGATGCGGACTTCCTGACGGTGCAGGCCCTGGTGCAGGCCGGCACGCTGGGCCGGCTCGCGCACGTCGAATCCCACTTCGACCGCTACCGCCCGCAGGTGCGCGCACGCTGGCGCGAAGGCGCAGGCCCCGGCAGCGGCCTGTGGTTCGATCTGGGCCCCCACCTGCTGGACCAGACCCTGCAGCTCTTCGGCATGCCGCATCGCATCGGCCTGGAACTGGCCGCCCACCGCGATGGCGCACTGGCCGACGACTGGTTCCACGCCGTGCTGGCCTACGAAGACGGCCCCCATGCAGGCCTGCGTGTGGTCCTGCATGGCAGCGCCCTGGTGGCCGAATGCGGCCCGCGTTTTGCCCTGCATGGCACGCAAGGCAGCTACGTGAAGTTCGGGCTCGACCCGCAAGAAGACCAGCTCAAGGCCGGCCTGCGCCCTGGACAACCCGGCTGGGGGCTGGACACCCGCCACGGCACCCTCACCACCGCTCGGGGCGATGCGCTCCACACGGTCGTTCACCCCACCTTGCCTGGGGACCAGAGCTGTTACTACGCCACCTTGCGAGACGCCATCCTGCATGGCGGCAAGGTGCCCGTGGCGGCCTCCGAGGCGCGGGATGTGATGCGCCTGATCGAGGCCGGCCAGCGCAGCGCCGCCACCGGCCACCGCGTGGAAACCCGCCCCTCGGGGTCATGAACTCCCGGCCAATGCAGCACGCTTGTCCATGACAAAACGGCGTCACGCCGAAACCGTGGAACAGAATCCGAGACGGAATCCACAGCCTGCGTTTTCATCTTTTCCAGAGGCTGGCGCCCCGTAACGCAAAGACACACAATCCGTTCGCGATGACTGATTTGTCCTAGCCAAAACACCCACCACCGCCAGGAGCCCGCCATGAAAACCATCTTTGTCGTTGACGATTCGGCCACCATGCTGATGAGCCTGAAGTCCAGCCTGCAGATCAACGGCTACCAGGTCGAGACCGCGGCAGATGGCAAACAGGCCATGGGCAAGCTGCAGGGCGGCTTCAAGCCCGACCTGATCATCACGGACATCAACATGCCCAACATGGACGGCATCGAGTTCATCCGGCAGGCCCGCCAGAAGCTGCGCTTCACGCCCATCCTGACCCTGACCACCGAAGGCCAGCAGGCCAAGCGAGACGAAGCCCGCAAGCTCGGCGCCACCGGCTGGATGCTCAAACCCGTCAACGGCGGCGAGCTGATGAAGATCGTCGGCAAGGTCATGGGCGTGCCCGCCTGACACCCACTCTGCCTCGTTCAAGCGGGCCCACGGGTCCGTCTGCCTCTGAGCGGTCGCGATCGTTCAGCCCTTACCAAGGACGACACAATGGACCGCATATTGGTGGTGGACGATTCCGCCATGATGGTGATGAACCTCCAGAGCGTGCTGAGCATCGGCGGCTTCGAGGTGCACACCGCCCGCGATGGCAACCAGGCATTGGCCCTGCTGGACGCAGGCCTCAGGCCCGACCTGATCCTCACCGACATCATCATGCCGAACATGGACGGCATCGTGCTGACCAAGCTGGTGAAGGCCCGCCTGCCCGACACCCCCATCCTGATTCTGACCACCGATGGACAGCGCTACCGCCGCGAGCGGGCGGCCGAATACGGCGCCTCAGGCTGGCTGGTCAAGCCCGTGACGGGCAGCGACCTTTTGCGCGTGGTGCGACACGTGATCGACACCGCGCGCGAAACCGGTGAGGCCATTGGCCCATCGGGCTTTGCCGAACTGGGTCAGGCCGAAGTCGCGCCGTGACAGGCGCGCCACCTTGTCAGTAGTGGGGTGGCAGCTCGTCGCGCAGGCTGCGAAAGCCCGCAGGCTGCGCGTCCTGGGCCTGCTGGCGCAGCTGCAGCAGCTCGCGGATCAGCAGGTCGATCTGCCCCTGCTGGCGGATGATGGTCTGGTTGAGGCTCTCGACCAGGTCTTCCGTGAAGGCGGCCTTGATCTCCAGTTCGATGAGGCGCTGCTCGATGGCGTCGGGTTCATGCATGCCGCCATTGGACCTCAAGTTCACGCCCTGCGCGAACGGTGCACAACACCTGCTGGCTCAGCCGCCTGGCGCGACCTCGTCTTCCCCGATGTAGCCCTTGATCAGGGCAAAAAGCTTGTCGTAGAACTCGGAAGACGCAATGGTCTGGCTGCCCACCTTGGTCAGGCCTTCGCTGGTCTCGCCAAACGGCACCGAGAGCGAGCCGATGGCACCCACGCCCACGCTGGCCGAGGTGCTCACGCGGCGCACCACGTAGGTGTCCTGCACGGCCGCGGCAAAGGCCAGGCTGATGGCCCCATCGGGGGCATCCGGCACGCACACCACGCGGATCACCATTTCCAGGTGCGAACCCGCCTCGGGCTGGAAGTTCTTCTTGCCCTCGACCAGGCTGGCCTCGTTGGTGGTGACCAGGTAACCCTGGCTCAGCAGTGCCAGGCGCGCCGATTTGCAGACCTTGGCCGGCCCGGCATCAAAGAGACGCGAGTACGTTTCACCCGAGGCGAACTTTTCCTGTGGCGCATAGGTCTTGCCCTTGTCGGCCAAGCTGCCACAACCCGCCAGGCCCGCCAGACTCAACGCGAGCAAGGCCCCCAGCCGAAGGGTGGCCACACGTCCCGACATTGCAGAGGTCTTGCGCTTCATGCGCGGCATGCTACTGCATCCCATGCCACCCCATAGCATCCCATGGCATCCCACAGCACCGCCTGGAAACAAGTCGGAAAACAAAAAAGCCACCCAGAGACCTGAGTGGCTTTTTGCCTTGCAAGACCTGCGTCGCATGCGACACGGCCTTTTTTGTTTTGGTTGCGGGGGCAGGATTTGAACCTACGACCTTTGGGTTATGAGCCCAACGAGCTACCAGACTGCTCCACCCCGCGACAGAGAAATAGATTCTAGCATGGATTCCGCACTTGCGGCAAAAGGATGTTCCGGAGTGCCGCGAAGGCCGGCTTGCGCGACCCTGTCGCCACACCGCCAACGGCGCCAGCAAGGAGGCCCCATGAGCCCTGATGCCCTCCACAACCCGGTCGTGATCGTCGGCGCGGCGCGCACCCCCATGGGAGCCTTCCAGGGCAGCCTGGCAGGGCATGCCGCGCCCGAACTGGGTGCGGCGGCCTTGTCGGCGGCCGTGCAGCGTGCGGGCCTGCCGCCCGAGCACCTCGACGAGGTCTTCATGGGCTGCGTGCTCCAGGCCGGGCTCGGGCAGGCTCCGGCTCGACAAGCCGCCCTGCTGGCCGGGCTGCCCTGGGCCACGGCCTGCACCACGGTCAACAAGGTCTGCGGCTCGGGCATGAAGGCCGTGATGCTGGCCCACGATGCCTTGCTGGCCGGCTCGGCGAAGGCGATCGCAGCGGGGGGCATGGAGAACATGAGCCGCGCCCCCCACCTCGTGCGCGGCCTGCGCGCTGGCCTGCCCCCTGGCGCCCAGCCCTTGCTGGACCACCTCTTCTTCGATGGCCTGCAAGAGGCCTGCGACCCGCCCACACGTGGCCATCTCATGGGCCGCTTCGCCGAAGACTGCGCCATGGCCTGTGGCTTCGACCGCGCGGCCCAGGACGCCTTCGCGCTGCACTCCACCCTGCGAGCCCAGGCCGCGCAAAAGGCGGGGCACTTCGAATGGGAATGCTGCGAGGTGCCCGACTCCCGCCTTCACGCCGACGAGGTCCCGGCGCAGGCACGCCCCGAGCGCATCCCCCACCTGCCCCCAGCCTTCACCGAACACGGCACCGTGACCGCCGCGAACGCCAGTGCCATCGCCGACGGCGCGGCCGCCCTGATCCTGACGCGGCTCGCCTTCGCCCGCGCAAACGGCCTGGTCCCGCTGGCTCGGATCTGTGGTCACGCTCGCCACGCCCAGGCGCCCGCGCTGTTCACCACGGCCCCTGCCGGGGCGGTCCGCTCGCTGCTGGACAGGCTCGGGTGGTCGGTCGACGACGTCGACCTCTGGGAAATCAACGAGGCCTTTGCCGTGGTCGCCCTGGCGGCCATGCAGACCCTGGGCATCCCACCAGAACGCCTCAATGTGCACGGTGGCGCATGCGCGCTGGGCCACCCCATTGGCGCCACCGGCGCGCGCCTGATCGTCACGCTGCTGGGGGCATTGCTACAAGGTGGCGGGCGGCGGGGCGTGGCCAGCCTGTGCATCGGTGGCGGAGAGGCCACGGCCATCGCCATCGAGCGCCTGTGAGACCTGCATCCCCCAGGCTCGGGTGTGAAGAGGCCACCACAGGCGCTGGGCCGTGTCGATCACAGACAAGTTTGCGTCCGCTTCACACAACTTCACCACCGCTGGTCCCGAAGAATGAAACGCGAATCCCCCCACCGCATCTTCTGGAGCCCCTGCATGCCCTCTTTTCGCCTTGCCACCCTGGCCCTGATCGCCGCCCTCGGCGCCCTGGCCAGCACCACCGCCTCGGCCCAGTCCACCGTCAAGATCAGCGGCTACCTGGACCTCGGTGTCTACCGCGACACCTCGGGCACCTGGAACGTCGGCACCATCCAGCGCAGCAACCTGGCCTTCAGTGGCTCGGAGGACCTGGGCGGCGGCCTCAAGGCCACCTTCAAGCTGAGCACCCGCATGGACCTGGACACCGGTGCCAGCGAAGGTGCGGGCAACAAGCCCTTCTTCCACGGCGAATCCACCGTCGGCCTGGCGGGCAACCTGGGCTCGGTGCGACTGGGCCGCGCGCTGGATGCCATCTGGGCGCAGGACTGGGAGTTCGACCCCTGGTACAACTTCGACCGTGTGGCCTCGCCGGCCTGGGACCTGTGGCACTACAACTACCCGTCTGACCCGCTGGCCAACAACGGCTCGGCCGAATACGGCCGCCTGAACAACGGCGTGTTCTACGATTCGCCCACCATCGATGGCGTGACCCTGCACCTGAGTGGCAGCCCCGAGCGCCGCACCGGCGACACCAAACGCGCCACCGCCGGCTCGCTGAACTACAGCAAGGACGGCAACGCCGCCATGCTGTCCTATGGCAAGAACAGCGCCCGTGCCACCGACGTGTTCCTGGGCCTCAAGGGCACCATCGACGCCCTGGCCCTGATGGGCGCCTACAACGTGAGCGAAACCGCGGCGGGCTCCAAGGCCACGGCCGTGACGCTGAGCGCCCAGTACACCCTCGGCAGCAACACCTTCAACTTCGGCGTGGGCCAGGTCAAGGTGGACGACACCATCGCCCAGCGCAACCTGGGCCTGGGCGTGGTCCACGCGCTGTCCAAGCGCACCAGCGTCTACGTCGATGCCGCGGCCAAGCACTACGCCGGCACCGACGGCAACAAGGCCGCTTACGGCGTGGGCATTTCCCACAGCTTCTGAGCGCCTGCACCATGAAGCTCATCATCTGAGCTTCTCCCTTTCCAGCAAAAAGGGCTCCCATTTCGGGAGCCCTTTGTCATGGCGCGATGGCCTGGGTCACTTCGCAGCAGACAGCCACTTGGCCACACGCTCGGGGTTCTTGGCCAGGTAGGCTGCAGCTTCCTTGTCGTAGCTGCTGTCCTTGGCCTTGAGCATCACGCCTTCCAGATCGGCCAGAGGGATCTTGAAGTTCTTGACGAAGGCCGCAACCTTGGGGAAGTCGGCACTGAAGCCCTTGCGCGCCAGGGCGTGGATCTCTTCGGCCCCACCCAGCGACTTCTTCGGGTCGGCCAGGTAGCGCAGCTTGTACTGAGAGAACATCCAGTGCGGCGACCAGGTGGTGACCACGATCCACTGCTTGCGCTGGATGGCGCGGTGCAGCGAGGTGACCATGGCGGCATCGGAAGCGCTCAGCAGCTTGTAGTCCAGGCCATAGGCCTTGACGGCCTCTTCCGAGGCGCGCATCAGGCCCGAACCGGGGTCGATGCCCTGGATCTGGCCGTTGAGCTTGGCGCGCACTTCCGGCTTCTTGAGGTCTTCCAGGCTGCTGACCATGGAGGTCGGGATGTAGTCGGGCACGGCCCAACCCAGCTTGGCATCGGTGTAGAGGGCGCCCAGGTCCTCCACGTCGCCCTGCACCTTTTCCCAATAGGCCTTGTGCGTGTTGGGCAACCAGGACATCAGCATCAGGTCGATCTGGCCATGCTGCAGGCCGGCGTACTGCAGGCCGATGTCGGTCATCACGAGTTCGACCTTGGTGGCCAGCTTCTGCTCGATGATCTGCTTTGCCATGTTGGTGACGGCCTCGGCATCGGACCAGGCGGTCCAGCCGATGCGCACGGTCTTGGCATCGGCCGCCAGGCTGCTGCCGGCGGCGGTGAGGGCCACCACGGAGGCGGCGCCGCCCACGAACTGGCGACGGGTGATCTGGGTCATGTGAAAGCTCCAGGGAAAGGACGTTGGCAAGGGGGTGGGGAGGGGACCGGACCGAGGACCGGCACTCACACCTTAGGCACTGGTGATCAAGCCATTGGTCTGCAAGCGACGCCAAGCTCTCTGTTTTCGCCAGGCTTTGCGTGCCCCCCGCACAGATCCCCCAAGCAGGTGGCGGCCATCCCGCACCGCAAGGACAGGGCACCGACATCTCCCCCCGCACCCCGTTTCGCCTCAGGTGCCTCCCGGGTCCGTGTCGGCGAAGGCATAGCCCGTCTGACCGCGCTTGGCCTGGTACATCGCCAGGTCGGCCTGCTTGAGCAAGACCTCCGGTGCCGCCCCACCCGGCGCGCAGCGGGCGATGCCGATGCTCGGGCGCACGGCCAGGCACACGTCGCCGATCTTCACCGGCGCAGAGACCGCATCAAAGACCTTGCAGGCCACGCGCTGCGCCGTCTGCAGGTCATTGACGCCATACAGCAGGCAGGCGAACTCGTCACCGCCGAGCCGGGCGACCATGTCTTCTGCGCGCACGGCACGGTGCAGGCGGGCGGCGATGATGCAGAGCAACTCGTCGCCGGCATCATGGCCATGCTGGTCGTTGACCTGCTTGAAACCATCGAGGTCGATCACGAACAGCGTGAGCTGCACCGGCCCGGCATCGGCACACAGGGCCTGGGCCAGGCTGTCGCGAAAGTGGGCGCGGTTGGGCAAGGCGGTCAGCCCGTCATGCAGCGCCTGATGCCGCGCGCGACGTTCCCCGGCCTGGGTACCCGCCAACAGCGTGCGCACCTCGGCGAGTGCCACATTGGCCTGCGCCAGTTCCCCGCTGAGCTGCTGCACGAGCGCCACCCAGTCTGGAAGGACCATGGGCGAGCCTGACTCGCCAGGTCCGATGGCCGATGGCGCCAACGGCCCCTGGCGCCACAGCGACGGCACAAGGCGAAGGTGGTCGGCGTCGAGGACGCCTGGCGCCACGGCGCTCATGGCCGCCTCCACTGCATCGGGATCAGCACGACCATCAGGATGGAGACAAGGCTCATCACGAGCTCCTGGACGTTGACACGGCATCAGACTAGGCCTTGGCGGCCCCCTTGTCCGTGCGCTGTCGCACCGTGCGGGTCATGCGCACTGCGCGGTGGCCGACGGCAGCAGGTCAGCGTGCTCAGCTCGCTTCTCTGGCAGGCAGCAAGCGCGCGTACTCGTTGCGGACCGCGGCATAGCACTCGCAGGTGCGGGCTTCCAGGCCCGCCCGGTCCAGCACCTTGATGTGACCGCGTGCGTACTGGATGAGACCGAGCTTCTGCAGCTTGAGCGCGCCCTCGGTCACGCCCTCGCGGCGCACGCCCAGCATGTTGGCAATCAGTTCCTGCGTCATGACCAGGTCCAGCCCCTGCAACCTGTCCAGGCTGAGCAGAAGCCAGCGGCAGAGCTGCTGGTCCAGCGAATGGTGGCGGTTGCAGACCGCGGTCTGAGCCATCTGGGTGATCAGGGCCTGGGTGTAGCGCAGCATCAGGTGCATGGCCGGCCCGGCACGCTGGAACTCGTCCTTCACCGCCTGGGCCCGCAGGCGGTACCCCCGCCCAGCACTCTGGACCACCGACCGGCTCAGGGTGGACTCCCCACCCATGAACAGCGAAATGCCGACCAGCCCTTCGTTGCCAACCACCGCGATCTCGGCCGAAGCGCCGTTCTCCATCACGTACAACAGGGACACGATGGCGGTGGTCGGGAAGTAGACATGGCTCATGGCCTGACCCGACTCGCACAGCACATGCCCAAGCGGCATGTTCACCGGCTCCAGCAGGGGCTCCCAGCGCTCGAATTCGGCTGCGGGCAAGGCCGCCAGGAGGTGGTTGCCCAAGGGGCTGCGAGACACGGTCATCCTGTTCACTCCGATGGGTGGCGGCGGCGCGACCAGGGAGCGGCAACGGCGTGAACCCAGTATAGGAATGCCCCTCATGGAGGTATGTGCGTTATCGCACACACCTGATGCAGATCACCCCTGCCCCATTCACCCGTTCGCTAGCCTCATCGGGCACCACGGTACGTTGTCGCACAGATGGCCTTGCCACGGCTGCCTAAGGTGGGCCGATGCCGTCGCCACGCCCACCCGCTGCATCCCGCCCTGTTTCGGGATCTCGGCCTCACCCAAAGCCCCCCTTGCGCAAGGAGTCCTTGATCGCACCTGACAGGGAACATTGCGCCTTGCGTGCACTCATCGCCAAGCGAGGGTCTCTTGGTGGGCGGCCACGTGGAAGGCAACCAGAATTGCCAGCATGCCCCGGCCACAGGCAGCCATCGCGGACCATGTGGCGCCCCCTCTGTTGTCGATCCGTACCGCGAGGCTTCGCCCGCTGATGTTCCGCCTTCCTCGCCCCTCACGCCGCACCTGGATCCTGGTCGGCCTGGGCCTGTTATGGGCCCTGTCCACAGACGGCCTGTGGCAACGCCTGTTCTCCCCCCAGGCCCCCGACTGGCCTGCGTCGGTCCGCGGCCTGGCCCTGCTGCTGCCTGGGGTGATGCTGGCGCTGGTCCTGTGCAACCTGCCACGGTTCGCCCAGCCTCGCCACACACAGCCATCCGCGTCGACCGACCCCGCCCCCCTCGGGCCCGCTCAGGACCTCACGCGCGGCCTGCACGATCAGCTGGGCCACAGCCTGATCATGGCGCGCCTGCAGGTGGATCAACTGCTGAGCCACCGCCCCACCGAGCCCCAAGCCAGTTCGATCGCGCGCCTTTCGACCCACCTCAACGACGCCCTCACATGGGTGCGCCGCACACTGGGTGAACTGACGCCCGCCACACTGGGTGTCCCGCCCCTGCCTCCCGCCCTGCCGGTGGCCCTGGCCGAACTGGTTCGGTCCACAGCCCCATGGCCTGCGGGCCTCCGGATCTGCCTGCAGGCCGAGCCTGGCACCGCAGGCCTGCGATGGCCACTGGCCGTGGAAGCGGCCGCCACCCTCGTGGCCCGCGAAGCCCTGCTCAACGCCATCCGCCACGCCAGCGCCAGCGAGATCAACCTGCTCCTTGGCGGCGACGAACGTTGCCTCCGCCTTGCCGTGCAGGACAACGGCATCGGCCTGCCCCCCGCGCTGGAGCGCAGTCGGCCAGGCCACCATGGCCTGAGCGGCATGCGCGACACCGCCCAGGCTGTGGGCGCCGATCTGACCCTCTCCTGCATGCCCACCGATGGCGGCACCCAAGTCGCCTTTGTCTGGCGAGCCTGACACCATGAGCACCCTCTACCTCGTTGACGACCACCTGCTCTTCCGAGACGCCCTCGCCATGATGCTGACCCACGCAGGTCACCGCGTCGTCGGCGTCTCGACCGATCCCACCCAGGCCATGGCCGATCTCCGCGACCTGGTCCCTGATGTTCTCCTGCTCGACCTCGGTCTGGGTATGCGCTCGGGCTTCGAGCTCCTTGCCGACCTTCACCGCCGCAACCTGGCCACCCGCACCGTGGTCATGACCATGTCGGGCCACCCCCAACACGTCGCCGAAGCCCTGCGCCTGGGCGCCATGGCCTATGTGCTCAAGGGCTCGCCATCTACCGAACTGCTGGCAGCGATCGAATCCGTGGCCAGGGGCGACCGGCATTACGTGGGCGAGGTGGCCGACCTGGCCGTGCAGGCCCTGGCCACGCGAGACGAGCCGGCAGCCATGGCCTCGCTGTCTGCGCGAGAGCGCCAGGTCGTCACCCTGGTGGTGCGCGGCCTGTCGAGCAGCCGCATCGGCGAGGTCCTGCACCTGTCGCCCAAGACCGTCGACTCCTACCGCAGCCGCCTCATGGGCAAGCTGGGGGTCGCCGATGTGACCGCGCTCGTCAGGCTGGCCCTGCGCGTCGGTCTCATCGACATCGACGAACCCTGAGCCAGATACAGCCCAACGGCTCCGCCCTGCCCTGCGCTGGTGACCTCCGCCAACCGCCAGCGGCGGCACCATCGAAAACAGCGATCACCCACTGCGGCAACGCCAAGAAAAAAGCCACCGGGCTCGCACCAGGTGGCTTTTTCTTTTGGCTTGAAACCGGCATGACCGGCTTTGGCCTTCTTGTTTTGGTTGCGGGGGCAGGATTTGAACCTACGACCTTTGGGTTATGAGCCCAACGAGCTACCAGACTGCTCCACCCCGCGACAGAGAAATAGATTATGGCACGTTTACCAAGCCAGCGCCAGCTTTCGCCCCAAATCGGCAAAAGAAAACCCGCAGGGCTCGCGCCGTGCGGGTCTTGCGTCAGCCAGGGGCTGCGACAGGCTTATTCGCCGGTCACTTCCACGGCAGCAGCGTCGGTGCTGCGCTCAACCAGCTCCACATAGGCCATCGGAGCGTTGTCGCCCACGCGGAAGCCCATCTTCAGGATGCGGGTGTAGCCGCCAGGACGCTTGGCGAACAGCGGGCCCAGCACGTCGAACAGCTTGACCACGTTGTCGCGGTTGCGCAGGCGGTCGAAAGCCAGGCGACGGTTGGCGACGGTCGGGACCTTGGCCAGGGTGATCAGGGGCTCCACCACGCGGCGCAGTTCCTTGGCCTTGGGCACAGTGGTCTTGATGGCTTCGTGCTCGATCAGCGAGTTGGCCATGTTGCGCAGCATCGCCAGACGGTGCGACGAAGTGCGGTTCAGTTTACGGAGTCCGTGTCCGTGACGCATGGTGCTAGTCCTTTCTATGTTTACCGACGGCCGGTTCAAGGTACCGCCGGGTGCACCGGATGACCACCTGGCCATCCATCTTCTTCAAAACTTGCTCAGCGCACCGCTGTCATCCAGCGGTGGCCAAAGGTCAGCGCTTATCCAGGCCTTGGGGAGGCCAGGCTTCCAGGCGCGAGCCCAGAGCCAGACCACGGGAAGCCAGGACTTCCTTGATCTCGTTGAGCGACTTGCGACCCAGGTTCGGGGTCTTCAGCAGCTCGGTTTCGGTACGCTGGATCAGGTCGCCGATGTAATAGATGTTTTCGGCCTTCAGGCAGTTCGCCGAACGCACGGTCAGTTCCAGCTCGTCCACAGGGCGCAGCAGGATCGGATCGAAGTTCGTGTTGGGCTTGGCGGCTTCGAACACATTGCCGATTTCGCTGCCTTCCAGCTGAGCGAACACGGCCAGCTGTTCCACCAGGATCTTGGCCGAAGCACGGATCGCTTCCTCAGGCGAAATCGCGCCGTTGGTTTCGATCTCCATGACCAGCTTGTCCAGGTCGGTGCGCTGTTCCACACGGGCGCTCTCGACCGTGTAGCTCACACGGCGAACCGGCGAGAACGATGCGTCCAGCACGATGCGGCCGATGGCCTTGCTCGACTCTTCACCGTAACGGCGCACGTTGCCGGCGACATAACCACGGCCCTTTTCGACCTTGATCTGCATGTCCAGCTTGCCGCCTTGCGACAGGTGGGCAATCACGTGACCCGGGTTGACGATCTCGACGTCATGGGGGGTCTGGATGTCGGCAGCCGTGACCGGACCTTCGCCATCCTTGCGCAGCACCAGCGTGACTTCGTCACGGTTGTGCAGACGGAACACCACGCCCTTGAGGTTCAGCATGATGTGGACCACGTCTTCCTGCACGCCATCGATGGCGGAGTACTCGTGGAGCACACCAGCGATGGTGACTTCCGTGGGTGCGAAACCGACCATCGACGACAGCAGCACGCGACGCAGCGCGTTGCCGAGGGTGTGACCATAGCCGCGCTCGAACGGTTCGAGCGTGACCTTGGCACGGTGACCGCCCAGCGGTTCCACCTGGATGGCTTTGGGTTTCAGCAGATTTGTTTGCATGAGGTCTTCCTGTCAATACCCTCGGCTCGTTACACCGATAAGGCTGCTGGACCAACCGAAGCACATGCTCCGGCCCTGAATTAAAAAGGCACGAGGCCGCACCGCACGACCCGCAGGTCGCAAGGCGCAGCCTCAGCGTTCATCAACGCGAATACAGTTCGACGATCAGCGATTCGTTGATGTCGGAGCCGAACTCGTCACGGTCAGGGGTCTTCTTGAAGACGCCTTCCAGCTTGGCGCCGTCAACCTGAACCCAGCCGGGCAGACCGATGGATTCGGCCAGCTTGAAGGCTTCCAGCACGCGAACTTGCTTCTTGGCCTTTTCACGCACGGCAACCACGTCACCCGACTTCACCAGGTACGACGGGATGTTCACGACCTGGCCGTTCACGACCACACCCTTGTGGCCGACCAGCTGACGGGCTTCAGCGCGGGTGGAGGCGTAACCCATGCGGTACACCACGTTGTCCAGGCGCGATTCCAGCAGCACCAGCAGGTTGGCACCGGTGTTGCCCTTGCGACGCTCGGCTTCGGCGAAGTAGCGGCGGAATTGCTTCTCCAGCACGCCGTACATGCGCTTGACCTTCTGCTTTTCGCGCAGTTGCAGGCCGAAGTCGGAGGTGCGCGAACCGGAGGTGCGACCGTGCTGACCGGGCTTGGTGTCGAACTTGGCCTTGTCGCTGATCGGGCGGCGAGCGCTCTTCAGGAAAAGGTCGGTGCCTTCGCGGCGGGCCAGCTTGGCCTTGGGTCCGAGGTAACGTGCCACTTTTCGTGTCCTTGTCTGTGTCTGACGCCAGTCCCGCCTTCAAGCGGTTGACCGACGCGAGTCTGGCGGATATCGTTGATCGCGCAGACGGTGGGCTTCAAGCGAAAGCACCACACCTCTTGCGCGCGGAGACTCAAAAGCTCAGAAAGCTTTCAGCAACGGCAAAAGGCGCAGTCTCCCGCGCGGAACTTGCGATGATAGCAAGCCTTGGTGATGCAATGCAAGAGCGGCGAACATTCGCCGTCAGGATTTCACCACGCACAAACCTCGCAGGAGCCCTAAGGCCCTTGCGAGGTCTGGTGTGAACCGGTCAGGCACCTGGCCCGACCTGCTCGTTGCCAATCAGATGCGACGACGCTTCTGAGGACGGCAGCCGTTGTGCGGCACGGGCGTCACGTCGGAGATCGAGTTGATGCGGATGCCCAGCGAAGCCAGGGCGCGCACCGACGACTCACGACCAGGGCCGGGGCCCTTGATCTCGACGTCGAGGTTCTTGATGCCTTGTTCTTGAGCAGCACGGCCAGCCACTTCAGCAGCCACCTGGGCAGCGAAGGGCGTGGACTTGCGCGAGCCCTTGAAACCCTGACCACCGCTCGAAGCCCACGACAACGCGTTGCCCTGGCGATCGGTGATGGTGATGATGGTGTTGTTGAACGAAGCGTGCACGTGGGCGATGCCGTCAGCAATGTTCTTGCGGACCTTCTTGCTCACACGACGGGCAGCGCTGTTCGCGGGTGCTTTTGCCATGATTAATCTCTCTTGAACTCAGTCAATGGGCCTGATCACTTCTTACCAGCGATGGCCTTGCGCGGACCCTTGCGGGTGCGGGCGTTGGTGCGGGTGCGCTGACCGCGCATCGGCAGGCCACGACGGTGACGGAAGCCGCGGTAGCAGCCCAGGTCCATCAGTCGCTTGATGTTCATCGAGAGCTCGCGGCGCAGGTCACCCTCGATGGTGAGCTTGCCCACTTCTTCCCGAATCTTTTCCAGGTCGGTGTCGTCCAGGTCCTTCACTTTCTTGTTGAAAGCGATGCCTGCAGCCGTGCAGATCTTCTGCGCGGTGGTGCGACCAATGCCGTAGATCGAAGTCAGACCGATTTCGGTGTGCTTGTGCGGCGGAATGTTGATGCCAGCAATACGTGCCATAACTGTCCTCTGAACCAGTGTGTCGTCGCCAGGTCAGGCGATCAGCCTTGACGCTGCTTGTGACGCGGGTCGGTGCAGATCACACGAACCACGCCCTTGCGGCGGATGATTTTGCAATTACGGCACATCTTCTTGACGGATGCCGAGACTTTCATGGTCTTCTCCTGAACCGCCGATTCCTCAGCGGAAATTCGCCCACGTTTCCGGGGTCACCAAACTCCAGCTCACTTCGCCCGGAACACGACGCGAGCACGACTCAACCATGCAGCGCATGCGTCACGATCAACAGCCCCTGGCGTGAACAAGAGGCTGAAGGGCCTGCATTGTGCCAGAAATGTGACCGCAGCCCACACGACCGCGCGCAAACTGCACCAGAACACCACACCGGTGGGGGTTTCCAGGCCCCCGCCTGCAACAAACCGGTGTCGCTTCACACCAGCCCATCATGTGGCGACCGCCAAGGCGGCCAGGTCAGTTCGACTTGAAATTCGCCTTCTTCAGCAGCGAGTCATACTGCTGCGACATCACATACGACTGGACCTGAGCCCAGAAGTCCATGGTCACGACCACGATGATGAGCAGCGAAGTCCCGCCGAAGTAGAAAGGCACGTTGTACTTGAGCACGAGGAACTCGGGCAGCAGGCACACCGCAGTGATGTAGCCGGCACCAGCCAGGGTCAGACGCGCGAGGATCTTGTCGATGTAACGAGCAGTCTGGTCACCAGGGCGGATACCAGGAATGAATGCACCACTCTTCTTCAGGTTGTCTGCGGTCTCGCGGCTGTTGAACACCAGCGCCGTGTAGAAGAAACAGAAGAAGATGATGGCAACGGTATACAGGATCACGTAGATCGGCTGACCGGGAGACAACAGGCCGGCGAAATCCTTCAGCCAGCGCATGGAGTCACCGGTTGCGAACCAACCCACGGCCGTCGTCGGCAGCAGAATGATCGACGAGGCAAAGATCGGAGGGATCACGCCAGCCATGTTGATCTTCAACGGCAGGTGCGAAGACTGGCCACCGTACACACGGTTGCCGACCTGCCGCTTGGCGTAATTGACCAGGATCTTGCGCTGACCACGCTCAACGAAGACCACGAAATAAGTGACCAGGACCACCAGGGCGACGATGAAGATCGCAGCAGGGATGCTCATGGCACCAGTGCGGATCAATTCAAAGAGGCCACCCATGGCGCCGGGCAAACCAGCGGCGATGCCGCCAAAAATCAGGATCGAGATGCCGTTACCCAGGCCGCGCTCGGTGATCTGCTCACCCAACCACATCAGGAACATCGTGCCGGCCGAAAGGCTGATCACGGTGGTCATGCGGAAGCCGAAACCTGGGTTGATCACCAGACCGGCAGTGCCCTCGAGCGCCACGGCAATGCCGAAGGACTGGAACAGCGCGAGGCCGAGTGCGGCATAACGTGTGTACTGGCTCGTCTTGCGACGACCGGCCTCACCCTCTTTCTTGAGCTGCTCAAGTTGAGGGATCACGTAGCCCATCATCTGCATGATGATGGACGCCGAGATGTAAGGCATGATGCCCAGCGCGAACACGGTAAAACGCGACAGCGCGCCGCCCGAGAACATGTTGAACAGACTCAGGATGCCGCCCTGCTGCCCCTTGAACAACTGCTGCAGCTGGGCAGGGTCGATACCGGGCACGGGAACGTGCGCACCAATGCGGTAGACGACCAGCGCCAACAGCAGGAAAGTCAGGCGACGCTGAAGGTCGCCAAACTTGCCGCTTTGAGCTAGTTGAGAGGGAGAAGTGGCCACGCTGAAAATCCGTTCAGTTCTGGTTCGTGCTGGGTGTCAAAGGCTTATTCAGCCAGCGAACCACCAGCTGCTTCGATGGCGGCCTTGGCGCCGGCGGTGGCGCCGATGCCCTTGAGCACAACCTTGGCAGACAGTTCGCCCGACTTGATGACCTTGACGACCTTGGCGATCTGAGGGATCAGACCGGCAGCCTTCAGGGCCAGCACGTCGACTTCGGCTGCGCCCAGCGCTTGCAGTTCACCCAGGGTGACTTCGGCGTTGTACTTCAGCTGATGCGACTTGAAACCGCGCTTGGGCAGGCGGCGTTGCAAAGGCATTTGACCGCCTTCGAAACCGACCTTGTGGTAGCCGCCCGAACGCGACTTCTGACCCTTGTGACCGCGGCCAGCGGTCTTGCCCAGGCCGGAGCCGATGCCGCGGCCGACACGGCGCTTGGCATGCTTGGCGCCCGAGGCGGGCTTGATGCTATTGAGTTCCATGGTATTCCCCAAAGCGGTGGTGATTTACAGCACCACGACCAGGTAGCTGATCTTGTTGATCATGCCGCGCACAGCAGGCGTGTCTTCCAGCACCGAAGTGCTGTTCAGACGGCGCAGACCCAGACCACGCACGGTGGCGCGGTGATCGGCCTTGGTGCCGATGGGGCTGCGAACCAGCTTGACGGTGACAGTTTTCTTTTCGCTCATGTCAGCTCTCCGGTGTTCAGTTGAAGATGTCTTCAACAGACAGACCGCGCTTGGCAGCGACTTCGGCCGGGGTCGTCGACTTGTTCAGTGCGTCGAACGTGGCGCGAACCATGTTGTACGGGTTGCTCGAACCGAGGCTCTTGGCCACGATGTCGGTGATGCCCATCACTTCGAAGACAGCGCGCATCGGGCCGCCGGCGATGATGCCGGTACCAGCAGGAGCGGGAGCCAGCAGCACCTTGGCAGCGCCATGCTCACCACGCACGTTGTGGTGCACGGAACCGTTCTTCAGCGAGACCTTCACCATGTTGCGGCGAGCTTGGTCCATGGCCTTTTGAACGGCCAGCGGCACTTCACGCGCCTTGCCCTTGCCCATGCCGACACGGCCATCGCCGTCGCCGACCACGGTCAGTGCTGCGAAACCCATGATCCGACCGCCCTTGACCACTTTGGTCACGCGGTTCACCTGGATCATCTTTTCGCGCAGACCGTCGTCACGACCTTCGTCTGCTACCTTGGGTTGAAACTTAGCCATTTGAATTTCCTTCCGGTTGCCGACGGCTTAGAACTGGAGGCCGGCTTCACGCGCGGCTTCAGCCAGGGCCTTGATACGACCGTGGTACTGGAAACCAGCGCGGTCGAAAGCGACCTTCTCGACGCCAGCAGCCTTGGCCTTGTCGGCGATGCGCTTGCCAACCAGCGTGGCAGCTGCCACGTTGCCACCAGCCTTTTCGAGCTGGTCGCGCACTTCCTTCTCGGCGGTCGAGGCCGAAGCCAGGACCTTGCTGCCGTCGCCAGAAATCACGCTGGCGTAGATGTGCAGGTTGGTGCGATAGACCGTGAGACGGACCGCGCCTTGCAGGGCGATGCGTGCGCGGGTCTGACGGGCGCGGCGCAGGCGCTGTTCCTTCTTGCTTGTTGCCATGATGAATCAGCTCCTTACTTCTTCTTGGTCTCTTTCAAGACCACGCGCTCGTCAGCGTAGCGGATACCCTTGCCCTTGTAAGGCTCGGGCGGACGGAAGGCGCGCACTTCGGCGGCGATCTGACCAACCACTTGACGGTCCGTGCCCTTGATCAGGATCTCGGTCTGAGACGGGGTCTCGACCTTGATGCCTGCGGGCATGTCTTTGACGACGGGATGCGAGAAACCGATTTGCAGGTTCAGCTTCTGACCGGCAGCCTGGGCACGGAAGCCCACGCCCACCAGGGTCAGCTTCTTTTCGAAGCCCTTGCTGACGCCGTTGACGGTGTTGGCCAGCAGAGCACGGAAGGTGCCCGACATGGCGTTGGCCGCTGCGGTTTCGTTCACGGGAGCCACCTTCAGGACGCCGGCTTCGTTCGAAACGGTGACCAGTTCGTTCTTGGGGAGGCTCAAGGTGCCGAGCGTGCCCTTGACGGTCACGGCATCAGCATTGATCTGCACGTCCACACCTTGAGGGACGGCGATCGGCATTTTTCCTACGCGGGACATTGCGATTGCTCCTCGGTTAGGCGACGTAGGCGATGACTTCGCCGCCGATGCCGGCAGCGCGTGCCTTGCGGTCGGTCATCACACCCTGGGGGGTGGTGACGATGGCAACACCCAGGCCGTTCTGGACCTGAGGGATGTCGTGACGACCCTTGTAGATGCGCAGACCAGGACGCGAAACGCGTTCGATGCGCTCGATCACGGGGCGACCAGCGTAATACTTCAACGCGATCTCCAGCGTGGGCTTGGCAGCCTCACCGGTGACGGCGAATCCGTCGATGTAGCCTTCGTCCTTCAGGACCTGGGCGATCGCGACTTTCAGCTTAGACGACGGCAGTGCAACGGTGGTCTTGGCGACCATTTGAGCGTTGCGAATGCGTGTCAGCATGTCGGCGATGGGATCACTCATGCTCATGGGATAACTCCTGTTCGTGCCCTGCTGGGATTACCAGCTCGCCTTGGTGACACCGGGGATGTCGCCAGCGAAAGCCAATTCACGGATCTTGCTGCGACCCAGACCGAATTGACGGAAAGTGCCGCGAGGGCGACCAGTCAGACTGCAACGTGCGCGCAGACGGGTCGGGTTGGCATTGCGGGGCAGCTTTTGCAGCTCGAGACGAGCGAGGTAACGCTCTTCATCGGACTTCTTGCTGTCGTCGATGATGGCCTTCAGTTCCGCAAACTTCTTGGCGTACTTGGCGACCAGCTTTTCGCGCTTTTCTTCGCGCTGAATCAGGGACATTTTTGCCATGATTGCCTCAGTTCTTGAAGGGGAACTTGAAAGCCTGCAGCAGAGCCTTGGCTTCGTCGTCGGTCTTGGCGGTCGTCGTGATGCTGATGTTCAGACCACGGACAGCGTCGATCTTCTCGTACTCGATTTCCGGGAAGATGATCTGTTCCTTGACGCCCACGTTGTAGTTGCCACGGCCGTCGAACGAACGACCGGAGATACCACGGAAGTCACGCACGCGGGGCAGCGAGACGGTCACGAAGCGGTCCAGGAATTCGTACATCGTCACGCCACGCAGGGTGACCATGGTGCCGATGGGCATGTTTTCGCGGATCTTGAAACCGGCGATGGCCTTCTTCGACATGGTGACCACGGGCTTTTGGCCGGCGATCTTGGTCAGGTCGGAGACAGCGTGCTCCATGACCTTCTTGTCCGACACGGCTTCCGAGACACCCATGTTCAGGGTGATCTTGGTCAGGCGCGGCACTTCCATGATCGACTTGTAGCCAAACTTGGCCATCAGTTCGGGCACGATCTTTTCGCGGTAGATCTGCTGCAGGCGAGCTTGTTGTTGAGCCATGTTGGACCTCAAGCCTTGAGTTCTTCGCCGCTGGACTTGTAGACGCGCACTTTCTTGCCGTCTGCCAGGAGCTTGATACCGACGCGGTCAGCCTTGCCAGAGGCAGGGTTGAAGATCGCCACGTTGGACTGATGGATGGGCATGGTCTTGTCAACGATGCCGCCGGTGGTGCCCTTCATGGGGTTCGGCTTGACGTGCTTCTTGGCAACGTTCACGCCTTCAACCAGCAGATGGGAATCGTCCACGCGAGCCGTGACGGTGCCACGCTTGCCTTTGTCGCGACCGGTCAGAACGATGACCTGGTCGCCTGTCTTGAGCTTGTTCATTAGAGCTGTCCTTTGCGTTGCACCGAGTTCAAAGAACCTCGGGAGCCAGCGAGACGATCTTCATGAAGCGCTCGGTACGCAGTTCACGCGTGACCGGGCCGAAGATGCGGGTGCCGATCGGCTCCAGCTTGGCGTTGAGCAGCACGGCGGCATTGCCGTCGAACTTCACGAGCGAGCCGTCTTGACGACGGACGCCCTTGGCAGTGCGGACGACCACAGCGCTGTAGACTTCGCCCTTTTTGACGCGACCACGAGGCGCAGCTTCTTTGATGCTGACCTTGATGATGTCGCCAATACCGGCGTAACGACGCTTTGAGCCACCGAGCACCTTGATGCACATGACGCTCTTAGCACCCGTGTTGTCAGCGACGTCGAGTCGCGATTGCATTTGGATCATGGTGTACCCCAACTTGGCCCGATCGGCTGCGCAAACAACTCACGCAACAACGAACGGTCAGTCTTGGGCCCGTAGAACGGGCGGATCTGAACAAGCGACCTGACTTCGAGACACCTGCCGCAGCACCCAACCGGCGTCAACCGGGACTGAGTGAGGATATGCAGGTCAAAGCAAGCCGCTCGAACAGCGAAGCCTTGAATTATGCAGCAGGAAGCTTGAGCGGGTCAAGCCTTTCGTGCAAATGATTTCAGGCAGGGGCGCCAAGGCGACCGCCTTCTGCCGTCAGACCCCGGAGGTGGCCGGGGTCAGGCCAGTTTCAATGGCCGCTCAGGCGGTGCCACCCACGGTGAGGCCGTCGATGCGCAGGGTGGGTTGCCCCACGCCCACGGGGACGGACTGCCCCTCCTTGCCGCAGGTGCCGACGCCGCTGTCGAGGGCCAGGTCGCTGCCGATCAGGCTGACGCGGGTCATGGCGTCCGGGCCGTTGCCGATCAGGGTCGCGCCCTTGACCGGGTACTGGATCTTGCCGTTTTCGACCCAGTAGGCTTCGGAAGCCGAGAAGACGAACTTGCCGGATGTGATGTCGACCTGGCCGCCGCCGAAGTTGACGGCGTAAAGGCCCCGGTCGATGGAGGCGACGATTTCCTGAGGGTCTTTGTCGCCGGCCAGCATGTAGGTGTTGGTCATGCGGGGCATGGGCAGGTGGGCGTAGCTTTCGCGGCGGCCGTTGCCTGTGGGCGCCGTCTTCATGAGGCGGGCGTTGGTCGCGTCCTGCATGTAGCCGCGCAGGATGCCGTCTTCGATCAGGACGGTGCGCTGGGTGGCCTGGCCTTCATCGTCGATGTTGAGCGAGCCGCGGCGGTCCGGGAGGGTGCCGTCGTCGAGGACGGTGACACCCTTGGCTGCGACGCGCTGCCCGATGCGGCCGGAGAAGACGCTGGAGCCCTTGCGGTTGAAATCGCCTTCCAGGCCGTGGCCGACTGCTTCATGCAGCAGGATGCCGGGCCAGCCGTTGCCCAGGACGACGGTCATTTCGCCCGCAGGGGCCGGACGGGCCTCGAGGTTGACCAGGGCGGCGTGCACGGCCTGGTCGACGTACTGCTGGGTGACGGCCTGGGTGAAATAGCTCAGGTCGTGGCGACCACCACCGCCAGAGGAGCCGACCTCGCGGCGACCGGCCTGTTCGGCGATCACGGTGAGGGAGAGACGGATCAGCGGGCGGACGTCGGCGGCCAGGGTGCCATCGGCGCGGGCGATCAGGACAACGTCGTATTCGCAGCCGAGACCGGCCATGACCTGCACGATGCGGGGGTCCTTGGCGCGGGCGCGCTTTTCGACGTCTTCCAGCAGGGCGACCTTGGCCGCGCTGTCGAGCGAGGCGATGGGATCGAAGGCGCCATAGAGGCTGCGGCTGGGCGCGATGGTGTGGGCCCCCACCTTGACACGGCGGCTCTGGCCGGCGGCCGCGATGGTGCGGACGGTGCGGGCGGCATCGAGCAGGGCGGCTTCGGAGATGTCGTCGGAGTAGGCGAAGGCGGTCTTTTCACCGTGGATGGCCCGCACGCCAACACCCTGGTCGATGCCGAAACTGCCGGATTTGACGATGCCTTCTTCCAGGCTCCAGCCTTCGGAGCGGGTGT
This sequence comes from Aquabacterium sp., assembly GCF_021768455.1. Lineage (GTDB taxonomy): Bacteria > Pseudomonadota > Gammaproteobacteria > Burkholderiales > Burkholderiaceae_C > Aquabacterium. The sequence goes on from NZ_JAIZVX010000029.1 coordinate 30,451, forward strand.
ACTGGAAGTAGAGGTCGGCGTCGTCGACGCGGTGCTCGGTGATGACCTTGAGGGCCTTGAGCAGGGTGGATTCGTCCAGTCCGTAGGGGGCGAGCAGCAACTCGCGGGCGGTCTGGAGGCGGGCGATGGTGGCGTCGACTGCGATCATGGACCCATTGTAGGCACGAGGTGAAGGCGCAGCACAGGGGGTGGACGTATCCCCTGTGCTGCGGCGGGCTCAGAGTTTGAGCAGGGCCTGCACCCGGAGGTGTTCGTCGGGCTTGAAGTGGGCGCCGACATAGGCGGCCATGTCCTGCTGGCGCTGGGTTGCGGAGAGCTGAGGGCTGTCCTGGAGGCGCTGCCATTCGAGCCGGGCGGCGGCCAGGCGGCGCTCCCAATCGGCCCATTCCTCATCGGCCTTGGCCAGGCGCTGGGCCGCGGCCTCGCCGTAGCGGGCGACGCGCTCGGCGTGCACGGCGGCGGGGTCCTTGCCGGGGGCCATCTGGGGTACGGGCTCGCCAGGGTCGGGCGAAGGCGGCGCGCCGGATTCGAGCTGGGCGTGGTAGGCCTTGAAGTGGGCCTCGTCGTCGGCAAAGAAGGCCTGAGCCCAGTCGCCCCCCAGGATCTGCCGGCGAACCTGGCGCTGTTCGTCGAAGACGGCCAGCCAGGTGCTGCGGTCGTTCTGATCGAAGCGGTTGCGCCAGTCGTGGGTGCGCAGGGACCAGTATTTGTCCCAGATGGCCATGATCTCGGCGCTCAGGTCCTTGCCGTGCACGCGAGCGGCTTCGTCGGCCACAAGGCCACGGATGTCTTCGATGGTGACCTCACCCAGGCCCAGGATGAAGTATTCGAAGCGCTGGCGCAGGGCGGCACAGGGCTTGAGCCGACCGGCGGCCACGCACCAGTCGCCCGCCGGTCGGCTCAAGCCCTGTGCCGCCCTGCGCCAGCGCTTCGAATACTTCATCCTGGGCC
>NZ_JAIZVX010000256.1 GCF_021768455.1 Aquabacterium sp.
GCGCTACGTGGCGCCCATGGTCGAGCTGCGCAAGAGCAAAAACCTGAATGCACCCATGGCCGAACAGCAGCTCGAAGACCCGGTGGTGATTGGTACCATGATGCTGGCCCTGGATGAGGTGGACGGGTTGGTATCCGGGCTGGTGCATTCCACCGCCAATACCATCCGCCCGGCCCTGCAACTGATCAAGACCGCCCCGGGCTGGAGCCTGGTTTCGTCGGTGTTTTTCATGTTGTTCCCGGATCAGGTGGTGATGTACGGGGATTGCGTGATGAACCCTCACCCCGATGCTGCCGAGCTTGCCGAGATTGCCCTGCAAAGCGCCGATTCCGCCCAGGCGTTGGGTATTGCGCCACGGGTCGCCATGCTCAGCTATTCCAGCGGGCAGTCCGCCACGGGCGAGGAAGTGGAAAAGGTGCGCGAAGCGACCTTGCTGGCACGGGAGCAACAACGCGGGCTGCTCATCGATGGCCCCTTGCAATATGACGCTGCGGCAAACGAGGCGGTGGCACGGCAGTTGGCGCCTGACAGCGACGTGGCCGGCCGCGCCACAGTATTCGTGTTCCCGGACCTGAACAGCGGCAACACCACTCACAAGGCTGTTCAGCGCAGCGCCGACTGCGTGAGCCTGGGGCCAATGCTGCAAGGGCTGCGAAAACCGGTGAACGACCTGCCGCGGGGCGCGCAGGTCGATGACATCGTGTACACCATCGCCCTCACCGCCATCCAGGCCAGCCGCAGCCTGGAAGGTTAGGCCAGGGCCGATCGGTCACTGCTGGGCCGGCTGCTGGTACTGCTGGCCCGGAATGGGCTTGCTGCGCCCCATCCGACCCCTTTGGCACGCAGGCTGGTCAACGGATATCGGCGCAATGCACGGGAAATTGACCTTCGATGCGGTCTGCGAAGTAGCACTCCAGCGCCATGCGGACGGTGCGGAAGGCCAGGTCGTCCCAGGGAATGTCTTCCTGGCTGAAGAGGCGGGCTTCCATGGTCTCGGGGCCGGGCGAGAAAACGTCGTCGGTCAGGCGGGCGCGGTAGAACAGGTGCACCTGTCCGGCCGTGACCACGTTGAGCACGCAGTAGAGGCCCTGCATCTCGAAGTGGGCGCCGGCTTCTTCGTCGGTCTCGCGGGCGGCGCCTTCTGCGGTGGTCTCGCCCAGTTCCATGAAGCCGGCGGGCAGGGTCCAGAAACCCTTGCGCGGCTCGATGTTGCGTTTGCACAGCAGCACCTTGTCGCCCCAGACGGGCAGGGTGCCGACCACGTTCAATGGGTTGACGTAGTGGATGTGCCCGCAGGCGGGGCAGACCGCGCGCGGACGGTTGTCGTCTTCGGGCACCTTGTGCTCGACGGGCGTACCGCAAACCTGGCAGTGCTCGATTCGGCGTGAAAGCAGCATGCGCGCAAGTGTAGGGCAAGCCTGGGCGCGAGGGCGAGGCGGGCCATTGGCCGCCAGAGACCGCACCCAGGGGGCAAAACATTCCATCACCTGCAAGGGCTGGCCACGGTGGCGGAACACCGACCAGCGCGCCCAGACCGGTTCTGCCGCAGGCCGATCCTCCAGGGTCAGCGTCCATTGCCGACCCAGGTGGCGGCGCAGCACGCCGCCGCGAGGCAGACGGCTGGCGTGCAGCGGGCCGCGTTGCACACGGTGGCCGTCGAACAGCAATTCGGCCAGCGGGCGCGTGCCCAGGCCCTTGATGGCCCGCCAGGGCCCTTTCACGGCCCGAAGCGGTGCACTGCTGCGAGCCCAGACCGCCGGGCGCCCATCGACCTTCAGCACGACTTCGCGCACATGACCCGCTGCGCTGCCCAGGGCCCTGCGTTCCTGGGGCAGCAGCCGCTGGCGACCCTGTTCCAGCACCTGAACCGTCACCGGCCCGTGTGCCCGCAGGCGTGCGGTCAGCGATCCGGGGGCGGTGAGCCAGGCGTCAAGGGCGGGAGGCAGAGCGTGTCGGTGCCGGGCCTGAGAGGTCGGCCGGCTTGGAAGCAGGGGTAGCATCGTGGCAAATCATAGCGGCCCGCAAGGGCCTGCCCGTGCGCTGCACACCCGCGGGCGCCCCTGGTCACGTCCATGTCTCCGCCCATGTCCGCCTCGTCACTGCTCCCCTCCACGTCGCCCTGTTCCGCCGATGCCGAGGCCATGGCATGGCCTGAAGGCTGGCTGTGTCCCGATCTGGGTGATGGCGTGGGAGCCCTCATGACCGCCCGCCAGGGCGGCGTCAGCCAGGGGGCTTACCAGGGGTGCAACCTGGGGCTACATGTGGGCGATGATCCTCACGCGGTGTCCGCCAACCGCGAACGGGTGGCCCGGTTCATCGGCGCGCGGCCAGTCTGGCTGGACCAGGTGCATGGGCCCGATGTGTTGCGAGTGCGCGCCGTCGCCGCAGCACCTTCGGGTGACATGGCGCCAGGTTGCGCACCGCAGGCCGATGGCGCCCTGAGCACCGAGCCTGGCGTGGTCTGTGCCGTGATGGTGGCCGATTGCCTGCCCTTGCTGCTGGCGGCGCCAGATGGGCGTGGTGTGGCGGCGCTGCATGCCGGCTGGCGCGGCGC
>NZ_JAIZVX010000257.1 GCF_021768455.1 Aquabacterium sp.
GCGCCGCCCAACGAGCTCGGTGCGCCGCCCAACGAGCTCGGTGCGCAAACCCAATCGGGGCATGTGCCGCACTCGGCGCCCGGGTCGCCACCCGATAAGGCCCGTGTGCCGAGCTCGCCGGGCCGAACGCCGCGCGCAGGGCCCGACACGCCGCCCGAATCGGCCTGTCACGCCCGCACAACGATGTCACAGCGATTTGATCTGGATCGCAATTGAGAATCATTCTTGTTTGTAGACTTCCTGGAACACCAACAACTTTCAGGACGCCCTCTCATGCTTCGATCCTTGCTCCGCACTGGCCTGGCCCTCGCCCTGGCCGCCGCATTCGCCCCGGCCCAGGCCGGTGAAGGCACCTTTGGCTGGCTCTACACCCTCGACCTGCAGCCCAAGGGCACCTGGGAATTCGAGCAGCGTCTGCAGCTCAACACCGGGCAGGAGGGGGGCACCTACCAGTTCTGGCAAGGCCGCACCGAGGTGGAGTACGGCGTGAGCGAAAACCTGCAGCTCGCCGGCTACCTCAACACCAGCTACACCAAGGCCTACCGCAACTACCCCGCCACGGCCGAGTTCCCCCATGGTGAAACCGGTGGCTGGGGCGTCTCCACCCCGGGCGATGGCCGCTACAGCAAGGCCCGTGTGGAAGGGGGATCGCTGGAGGCCATCTGGCGTCTGAGCAACCCGGTGGTCGACCCGGTGGGTGTGGGCCTCTACGGTGAGGTGACCCTGGGCAGCGTGAAGGACGAGTTCGAGGGCCGTCTGCTGCTGCAGTCCAACTTCCTGGACGACCGCCTGGTGCTGGCCACCAACGTGGCGGTGGCCGTCGAGAAGATCAAGTTCGTCGAGGGCGAGACCGGTCCCGAGTCCATGATCGACCTGCTTTTTGGCGCCACCTACCGCATCGCCAACAACTGGACGGCCGGCATGGAAGCCCGCTACCACAACGACTACTACGGCTACAACTTCCAGACGCACACGCAGGAGGCCTGGTTCGTGGGCCCCAACGTGCACTACGCCAACAAGGACTGGTGGGTGACCACCGCATGGCGCTACCAGCCCACCGGCGGCAAGTGCTGGGCGCCCAACACCGGCGAGTGCTCGGATGGCCGCGTGTGGGACAGCCACAGCCGCAACGAGTTCATCGTCAAGTTCGGCATGCCTTTCTGAGCAGGTGGGCCCCCATGAGCATGCAATGGAAACCCTCTGCCACCCTGGCCCTGCTGCCGGTGGCCGTGCTGGCCGCGCCGGCCTTGTCCCACGCCAAGATCCTGGTCGGTGTGGAGGAGACCCAGAAGCGCCTCTTCCCTGGCGAGAAGCTGACCCCCGCCCCCGTGGTGCTGACCGAGGCGCAGCGCGACCGCATGCGCGAGCTCTCGTCGGTGCGCGAGCCCTTCCGCGGTGAACGCGTGTGGCGCACGGCCAAGGGCGACTGGTTCATCGTCGACGAGGTGGTGGGCAAGCACGAGATGGTCAAGTACGCCCTGGCGGTGAACGCCGATGGCAGCATCAAGGGCATCGAGATCATGGAGTACGTGGAGTCCTACGGATACGAGGTGGGCGAGGCCAGCTGGCGCAACCAGTTCGTGGGCAAGACCAGTGCCTCGGCGCTCAAGCTCAACAAGGACATCCAGAACGTTTCGGGTGCGACCCTGTCGTGCAAGCACCTGACCGATGGCGTCAAGCGCCTGATGGTGATGCACGAGATGGTGCTCAAGGGTGTGAAGTGAGGCGCCCGCTGTGAGGGCGATGCGGCCCGGCCTGGGCACCTACGTGGCGGTTCGCGCTGACCACGAGGACGAGGCCGTGGCCGAGGCCGCCGTGAACGCGGCCTTCGAGGCCATTGAGCGCGTGCAGCGCCTGATGTCGGTCTACGAGCCCGACTCCGACATTGCCCGCCTCAACCGCCTGCCGCCCGGCGAGCGCCTGCAGGTCGACCCGTGGACCTGGGCGCTGCTGGCCACCGCCCTGGAGGTGAGCGAGGCCTCGGGCGGCCTGTTCGATTGCAGCGTGGCCCCGCAGCTGGTGGCCTGGGGCCTGTTGCCGCCCGAGGTGCTGGGCCCGACGGCGAACGGGCCCGCGGGACCCGGCCGCACGACCTTGCCGACGGCGCTGTGCCTGCACGAGGGACACCAGCTCAGCGTGCGCGCCCCCTTGCGCGTGGACCTGGGTGGCATCGCCAAGGGCGAGGCGGTGGACCGCGCCGTGGCGGCCATGCAGGCGGCCGGTGCCCGGGGTGGGCTGGTGAACGCGGGGGGCGACCTGCGCGTGTTCGGCCCCACGGAAGAGGCCATCTACCTGCGCGACCCCGGTGACCCGCAGCGCCTGCGCCACGCCGGCGTGCTGCAGGATGGCGCCCTGGCGACCTCGGCCACCTATCATTCGCGCCGTGAGCACGACGGCGCCGAGGTCTCGGCCCTGGTCGACCCCCATTCCGGCCAGGCCCTGCGCACGCGGCGCAGCTTCACGGTGGTGGCACCGCGCTGCGCCATCGCCGACGCGCTCACCAAGGTCCTGGCCCTCAGCCAGGATGCCCACCACCCCTGCATGGC
>NZ_JAIZVX010000158.1 GCF_021768455.1 Aquabacterium sp.
CAGCGCCAGCAACTGCTCCATTTCACACGGCAAGCCGGCAAAATGCACGGGCAGCAAAGCCCGGGTGCGCGGGCCGATCTTGCCGGCGATGGCGCACGGATCGATATTCATCGTCTGCGGCACGACATCGGCCAGCACCGGCGTGGCGCCCGTATGCAAGATGGCATTGACGGTGGCGCAAAACGTCAGCGGCGTGGTAATGACTTCGTCGCCGGCCTTGACGCCGCCGCGATAGGCTGGCGAATCCTCGATCGGCGAGACGACCTTGACATAGCCGTCTTCCATGCCCACTTCGATCCCGAGGCCGACGAATTTGCCCTGCGTGCCTTCCTGCAGTTCGCGAAAGGCCTTTTTATCGAGATAGGCCGAATGCGGATCGAGCGAGGCGACCATGCCGGAAATGGCTTCGGCCAGCAGCTTCTTGTCTTCGATCGGCTCCACGTAATCGGATTTGATCAGGCCGAAGACGTCGCTCAGCTGGCGCAATTCCTCGAGCGGCAGCGGACCGGCATTGCTTTTCTGGGCCATGGCCGATAACTGCATGGTGCCTGCCGCGCCGGCCAGCATGCCAAGGCCGATCAGGCCGACGTTCTTAAAATTCATTGTCATATTCCATATTGCGTAAAACATGAGATGAGCAGACCTCGCCTGTTGCAGCGAGTCCGATCAGGCATGGTGAGAGGGCAAACAGCCTTCGCGGCCGGCGGTCGGCGGCCAGAACGGCCGCTCCCGAACGCGCGCAGCGGGACGAAAATCAAAATTTAATCCACGCGGCCGGATCGATTGCCGCGCCTTTGAATCGCAGTTCAAAGTATAGACCGGATTCTTCATTGCCGCCCGTATTACCGGCGGCGGCAATCGTCTCGCCAGCCTTGACGATGTCGTCCTTGCGCTTGTACAGCGTCTGGTTGTTGCCATAAATGCTAAGGTAGTTGTTACCGTGGTCGATCATGATCAGATTACCGTAGCGTCCCATCCACTCGGCAAACACCACCTGGCCGTCGGCGATGGCCTTGACGTCGGTGCCGGCGGCGGCCTTGATGAACCAGCCTTTCCAGCTCGGGCCGTCGCCGCGCTTGCTGCCGAATTTGGCCGCCGGCGTGCCATGTATCGGCGCGCGCAACTGCCCGCGCAGGGCGCTGAAGGCGCCATTGGCCACCGCAAACACCGGCGGCTGCTTGACGTTCTCGGGCGCTTTGGCCACCAGTGCCGGCTGTTCGGCAGGCGCCGGCCTGGTGTCGGGCGCCGCCGTGACGGCAGGCACCCCGGGGCAGCACAGCCCTGCGGCGCCGGTTGCGGGGCCAGGCACGACCGCTGTCAGCGGCAGCAACACACCCTGGGCAGGCCTCTCGGCCGCCGAGCGCCGCGTGCTGCAGCCCTTGCAAGGCCAATGGGCGAACATCGACGACACCGGTCGCGCCAAGTGGCTCAACCTGGCCGAGCGATACCCGCGCCTGAGTGCCGCCGAACAGCAGCGCATGCAGGAGCGCATGAAGCAGTGGGCCAACCTGCCTCCCAGCGAGCGCGGCGAAGCCCGCCTGCGTTTCCAGCAGACGCGCCAGCTGAGCCCGTCCGAGCGGCAGGAAAAGTGGGCGGCCTACCAGGCCCTGCCCGCCACCGACCGCGACGACCTGAGCCGCCAGGCCCAGCGCAAGGCCAAGCCCGTGTTCCTGCCGGACAACGTACCCGGCCCCCGCGAGGCCGGGCAGGTGTACGGCGCCAAGCGCCAGGCCCAGAACAGCAACGACCGGAAAGTCAATGTGGTGCCAGGCACCGCCACCCAGGTTCCGCCCACGGTGGTGGCCCCGGCCTTGGTGAAGGGCGGCCCCGGCGCCACGACCAACCTCGTCACCCAGGCCCCCAGCCCGGCCCTGCACCAGCACACCGGTCTGACCAAGATCACGGCCTCCAAGGCCTTTGTGGACCCGGTGACCCTGCTGCCACGCAAGGGCGCCCAAAGCGCCGCCATGCAGGCGCCGGCCCAGAAGGTCAGCGCCGAGAGCGACACGGACTGAGCCTGGCCCCAGCAACCGCCTCAGGTGGGTGGTGTATCGTTTCGGCCTTGCCGCCCACCGCCTTCCCCACGCCCCCATGTCGATCTTCAAGCTCCCTGCTCAAGGCACCCTGAGCGAGCAGGAGGTGGCCGTTCGCGCCGCCACCCAGGCCCCCTCTTTGCGCCGCCGCCTGGCGGCCTTCACCTACGAAGGGGTGCTGCTGTTCGGGCTGGTGATGGCCGTGGGTGCGCTCTACAGCGTGATCGCCAACCAGCGCCACGGCCTGCAAGGCCGCGAGGGCATGATGGCCAGCCAGTTCCTGGCCCTGTCGCTTTACTTCCTGTGGTTCTGGACGCACGGCGGCCAGACCCTCGCCACCAAGACCTGGCACCTGCGCATCGTCTCGCCCGACGGCCAGGCCATTGGCCTGAAGCAGGCGCTCATGCGCTACATGCTGAGCTGGCTGTGGCTGATGCCCCCCTGGGCCGGTGCCTGGCTGGCCGGCTGGCACCAGAGCAAGGAGCTCTTCGGCGCCATGGGCGTGTGGATCCTGCTCTACGCCGCCCTGAGCTTCCTGCTGCCCCAGCGCCAGTTTCTGCACGATGTGCTGAGCGGCACACGCCTGGTCGACACCCGCCCCTGAACGGCCTCGTCCCCCTCTCCACGGAACCCCCATGACCTTGTCCCTCTGTGTTTACTGCGGCTCGCGCGACGGGCTGGACCCGGCCCACCTGGCCTCCGCCCGCGAAGTCGGCCGCCAGATCGGCGAACGCGGCTGGCAACTCGTGTACGGCGGCGGCAGCACCGGCCTGATGGGCGCGGTGGCCGATGCGGCGATCACCGCCGGCGCCCGGGTGATCGGCGTGATCCCCGAGAAGCTGATGCAGCGCGAGATGGGCCACGGCGGCGTGACCGATCTGCAGGTGGTGGACAACATGCACGAGCGCAAGCACGCCATGGCCATGCAGGCCGACGCCTTCATCGCCCTGCCAGGCGGGATCGGCACGATGGAAGAGATCTTCGAGGTCTGGACCTGGCGGCAACTGGGCTACCACCGCAAGCCCCTGGCACTGCTGAACGTGGCCGGCTACTACGACGAGCTGCTGCGTTTCATCGACCGCAGCCGCGATGCCGGCTTCCTCTGGCCCGATGTGCAGGAACTGCTGCTCACCGGCACCGACACCCGCACCCTGCTCGACCAGATCGAGGCCGAACACCAGCGCCTGAAAACAGAAACGCCGCCCGACCTGGCTGAGCCTGGTCCTGGCGGCGTGTCGGACGACATCTGAGCCGTCTGGGGCGGCCGTCCGGGGCGAGTGGCCGCTTCGCGCGGCCCCGCCTGTGGCGTGGTCAGACGGCCGATTCGTCGGTCTCACCGGTGCGGATGCGCACGACCTGCTCGACCGAGGTGACGAAGATCTTGCCGTCGCCGATCTTGCCGGTCTTGGCGGCCTTGACGATGGCCTCGATGCAACGGTCGACGTCGGCGTCCTTCACGACCACTTCGACCTTGACCTTGGGCAGGAAGTCGACCACGTACTCGGCGCCACGGTAGAGCTCGGTATGGCCCTTCTGGCGGCCAAAACCCTTGACTTCGGTGACGGTCAGGCCGGTCACACCGACTTCGGCCAGGGCTTCGCGCACTTCTTCGAGCTTGAACGGTTTGATGACGGCGGTGATCTGCTTCATGGGAAAACTCCGGGAAAGGCGGCGAAGTGAGGAAATTCAGGCAATTCGCAGGCGCATTGCTGCGCCGCATGGTGACTATTTAAGCACGTCTGTGAACATTTCATGGCGCGTGGGGCGCCCGGCCACACCACTCAGGCGCGAAAGCGCGAGGTGATGGGGTAGCGCCAGTCGCGCCCGAAGGCCCTGTGCGTGATGCGGATGCCGACCGGGGCCTGGCGGCGCTTGTACTCGTTGAGCTTGATGAGGCGGGTGACCTTCTCGACGTCGGCACGGGGGAAGCCCGCGGCCACGATGTCTTCGATGGCCTGGTCCTGCTCCATGTAGCGCTCGAGGATGGCGTCGAGCACGTCGTACTCGGGCAGGCTGTCCTGGTCGGTCTGGTCTGGGCGCAATTCGGCCGAGGGCGGGCGGGTGATGATGCGCTCGGGAATGGGCTCGACCTGGCCTGCGGCACGCGCCTGGGCGTTGCGCCAGTTCGACAGGCGGTAGACCAGGGTCTTGGCCAGGTCCTTGATGACGGCAAAGCCGCCGGCCATGTCGCCATAGAGCGTGCAGTAGCCCGTGGCCATCTCGCTCTTGTTGCCGGTGGTGAGCACGATGGCGCCGGTCTTGTTCGACAGCGCCATCAGCAGGGTGCCGCGCACGCGGGCCTGGATGTTCTCTTCGGTGGTGTCTTCGGCGCGGCCCACGAACAGCGGCGCCAGCGAGGTCTTGAAGGCTTCGAACTCGGGCGCGATCGCGATCTCGTCGTGCTGCACGCCCAGGCGATCGGCCATGTCACGCGCGTCGATCCAAGAGATGTCGGCCGTGTAGGGCGAGGGCATCATCACGGTGCGGACCTTGTCGGCCCCCAGGGCATCGACCGCGATGGCCAGCACCAGGGCCGAATCGATGCCACCCGACAGGCCGATGATGGCGCCGGGAAAGCCGTTCTTGCCCAGGTAGTCGCGCACACCGGTGACCAGGGCCTGCCAGATCTCGGCCTCGGGCGAGGGCACGGCGGCCAGGGCGCCTTGCACGGCACCATCGGGCAGGAGGGTCAGGGGCAGCGTGGCCGTCTCGAAACTGGGGGCCCGGGCCTGCACGGCGCCCTGGGCATCGACCGCAAAGGAGGCGCCGTCGAACACGACCTCGTCCTGGCCGCCCACCATGTGGGCGTAGACCAGGGGCACGCCCAGTGCGCGGGCGCGTTCACCCATCAGGGCCTCGCGCTCGCCCCATTTGCCGGCGTGGAAGGGCGAGGCATTGAGCACCACCAGGGCCTGGGCGCCCTGCCCCACGGCGGACTGCGCCGGCTCGTCGAACCAGGCGTCTTCGCAGACCAGGAGGCCGACGCGCCAGCCCAGCACCTCGACCACCACCGGACCGAGGCCGGCTTCGCGGCCACTGACGAAGTAGCGGCGTTCGTCGAACACCTGGTAGTTGGGCAGTTCGCGCTTGGCGTAGCTGGCTTTCACGGCCCCGGCGCTCAGGAGGCTGGCGGCGTTGACCAGACCGGGCACGGCGCGCGAGCGGCCTCGCTCGGACGAGACACCCGGCGCGTACATGGGGTGGCCCAGCACCAGGTGCAGGTCGGGCAGGTCGGCCAGGCTGGCGGCAATCTGCTGCACACCGGCCTCGCAGGCCGCCAGGAAGGCGGGGCGCAGCAGCAGGTCTTCAGGGGGGTAGCCGCACAGGGCCATTTCCGGGGTCACGACAAGGCGGGCGCCGTCGGCATAAGCTTGGCGGGCCGCCTCGGTGATCAACCGGGCATTGCCGGCCAGGTCACCAACGACCGGGTTGATTTGCAGCAGGGCCACGTTCAGCGCAGAGGCAGGACGGGCCACGGACGACACAGCATTCATGGACACGCTTCAAGAGTCAGACGGCGCAGATGCGCAAGCCAGCATGGTAGCGGCCTTGCGCGCCCGCTGGGCCGAGCACCCCGACGAGATCGACCCGAATCAGTGGGATGCCCTGCTGCCCGATGGCGCAGGCGGTCCGTTTCTGCGACACGCCCTGTTCAAGGCCATGGCCGACAGTGGCAGCGCCACGGGCCGCACGGGCTGGCACACCCGCTTCCTGCTGCTGGAAGATGACGCGGGCCGCCTCTGGGCCGCCACCCCCGCCTACGCCAAGGACCACTCCTACGGCGAGTACGTGTTCGACTGGGCCTGGGCCGACGCCTACAACCGGGCGCTGGGCCAGCAGGGCCTGAGCTACTTCCCCAAGCTGCTGAGCGCGGTGCCGTTTTCGCCCATCCCGGGACCGCGCCTGCTGGCCCGTGGCGATGCCCCCCAAGCACTGCAAAAGGCCTTGCGCGCCCGCCTGCTGCGCGAGATGGCAGCCTTGTGCGAGGCACAGGACTGGTCGTCGGCCCACGTGCTGTTTTTGCCCGAAGCCGATGCGCGCCTGGCCGAAAGCCAGGGCTGGCTGGTGCGCCATGGCGTGCAGTTCCACTGGGAGAACCGCCAGCCCGAACCCTACGGCAGCTTCGAGGATTTCCTGACCAGCCTGCAACGAGACAAGCGCAAGAAGATCCAGCAAGAGCGACGCAAGGTGCGCGAAGCGGGGGTGAGCTTTGAGACCAAGGTGGGCCACGCCATCGGTGAAGCCGACTGGGACTTTTTCTACCGCTGCTACACGCAGACCTACCACGAGCACGGCCAGCGCCCTTATCTGAGCAGGGCCTTCTGGCGCCAGGCCGCTGCCACCCTGCCTGAGCACTGGACGCTGTTCATCGCCTCGAAAGACGGCGAGCCCATCGCCGCATCCCTGCTGGCCGTGGACCCGGTGGCCAAGGTGGCTTACGGGCGATATTGGGGCGCACTGGTGCACGTGTCCTGCCTGCACTTCGAGGCCTGCTACTACCAGGGTCTGAACTGGTGCATCGAGCAGGGCCTCTCGCGCTTTGAGGGCGGCGCCCAGGGCGAGCACAAGCTGGCACGAGGCCTGCTGCCGGTTTCGACGTGGTCGGCCCACCTGCTTCGCCATCAGGGCTTGCGCGAGGCGGTGGCCGATTTCCTCCAGCGCGAAGACCGCGGCATGGGCCACTACATGTCGGAATTAGACGAACGAAAGCCGTTCAAACACCGAGAACCGGAGCCAACAGAAGGTGGGACACTCGGCAACATTACATAAAGCATCACAGGGCCACCATGAACCAAGCTGACCTGCCGGCCAATCTGCCGGCCAATGCCGAGCCCCTTCCCTCGATCATGGACATCGAGGCCTCCGGGTTTGGCCTTGGCAGCTACCCCATCGAGATCGGCTTCGTGCTGCCCGACGGCAGTGCATGGTGCAGCCTGGTCAAGCCCGAGGCCGACTGGCAGCACTGGGACCCGAACGCGGCCGCCGTGCATCACATCACCCGCGAGCAGCTGATGCAGCATGGCCGCAGTCCGCGCGAGATCGCCGATGTGCTGAACCTGCGCCTGCGCGGACAGACCGTCTATTCCGACGCCTGGGCGCATGACTACACCTGGCTGGGCCGCCTCTACGAGGCCGCAGGCCGCAGCCCGTCCTACAAACTCGACAACCTGCGCGCGCTGCTGAGCGAGCGCGAAGCCGCACGCTGGCACGAGGTCAAGCGCCAGGTCTCGCAGACCATGGGCCTGCAGCGCCACCGCGCCAGCGCCGATGCCCGCATCCTGCAGCAGACGCTGGCCGCCCTGCACCAGACGCAGCGGGCGGCCGCCTGAGCCGCCGCCCCACCGTTCAGGGATAGTTGGGGCGCTGGGCCGCCTCCTGCTCGCGCATGCGCTGGCACTCCGGGTGCCGTGTGTAGGCCGGGCGGCTGCAATGCCGCTTCATGCAGATGGCCAGCATGATGAAACTGTGGTTGCTGCAGGCCGCACGCGGGTTCAGGGGCCCGCTTCGCTCGGGCTTGCTGGCCACCTGCGCGGACGCCTTCTCCGCCTTGCCCTCGGCCTTGCTCACAGACTTGCGCAGCCCCCCTTCGGCGGCCTTGCTGGCGGGCACCATGGCGGCACTGGCTGCGCTGCTGCCGACACCCGCCGCCTCGCCCAGCTTGGCCACAGAGGCCGCAGGCTCGACGGCCGCCTTGCCCTGCGCCGAGGCGCTGTGGCGCCCCCACCAGAAGGCCAGCATGGCCATGCACACCAGGCCCACGATGGCCCAGCGCGTCCAGGCCTGAGCAGGCGATGCCGCCCGCCCCTCTGCCACGGCGGCACCAGCCACCTCGCCCGCCTGCGCTGAGGTCTGCGGACGGCCAGCGCGGGGCAAGGGCACGGTCACCGGTGAATGCAGGACCCCGGCGGCCGGGGCCGTGGTGGCGTAAGCGCGGGCGTCGACGGCAGCATGCCCCTCGGGCAAGGCCCCTTCATGGGTGCGCACCAGGACGGTCTGGGGCAAGACCGCTTCGGGGGCAGGACGGGGCGGCGCATCACCGCCCGCTGGCATCACGCTGACGATGCCCGCCAGTTCTTCACGCCAGGCGGCCACGGACTCCGGGCGCTCCATGGGGTGCACGGCCAGGGCGTGGTCCACGGCCTGCACAAAGGGGCCGCTGTAGTGCAGGCCAAAGTCCTGGGCCAGGCGGGGCGCCAGCTCGTGCAAGGGGGTGAGTTCGTCGTGCAGGGTGCGCGAGGTGGCCGGGACCGGGGGGCGGCCGGTCAGGCAGAAGTGCACCACGGCGGCCAGGGCGTACAGGTCCGTCCAGGGGCCCTGGCGCAGCTGGGAGGTCTCGGCGTACTGCTCGATGGGCGCGAAGCTGGGCTTGACGATGGCGGTCAGCGCCTGGGTCTGGCCACCGATCACGCGGCGGGCGGCACCCAGGTCCAGCAGGACGGGACGACCGTGCCCCGGGCCGGTGTCGTCGTCCAGCAGGAGGATGTTGTCGGGTGCGATGTCGCGGTGGTAGACCTGCTCGCGGTGCAGGCATTCGAGTGCGCCCAGCAGCGGCGTGATGAGGCGGCGCAGCCAGGACTCGTCGGGCGGGATGGCCATGTCACGGCGCACCTGGTGCAGGGTGCGGCCCTGGTAGTAAGGCATGACCATGTAGGCCGTGCCGTGGGCTTCCCAGAAGCGGTGGACCTTGACCAGCGAGGGGTGGTCGAAACGGGCCAGCATGCGGGCCTCGTTGACGAAGGAGCGCAGGCCCAGCGCATAGGTCTCGGCATGCGCGCCCGCTCGGGGCACCACCGTGAGCTCAGGGCCGCGAGCGGCCAGGGCACCGGGCAGGTACTCCTTGATGGCCACCAGGCGCTCGAGCGCATGGTCGAACGCCAGGTAGACGATGCCAAAGCCTCCTGCACCCAGCACGCGCTGAACCTCGAACTCGCCAAGGCGTGTGCCCGCCGGCAGGGCATCGTGGTCAGGGAGAGAGGACATGGGCAGGAAAGGGGCGGCGGGGAGGCCGCAAGACAGGGCGCCAGCGACGAAACGGCCCTGAGCTTAACCCAGGTACCCCCTGGATCCTGTCGCCTTTCACCCCCTCATGAGGGTAAAGCGGCCCCTGGGCGACGGATGCGGCTGCGGCGGGCCACTTCCCACCGCCATTCAGGAAACGTGAATCATCTGTTTTTGCGACAAGACGGCGTTTCCCAACACTTGGGGGTCAATTGCCGGAAGTTGCCCCATGTTCAAGGGGCGAACGCGACCATGAAAAACCACATATCGGGGTCGGAGAAGGGTATAAATGTCGTGAAAACCCTTGATCCCATGCCCCTGCAGGACCGCCGCATGACCCAGCCCCACCT
>NZ_JAIZVX010000030.1 GCF_021768455.1 Aquabacterium sp.
GGCGAGCATGGGGGGCGTCAAGGAATCTGAAAACAAAGTTTCGAACCATCCATGATGGGCTTAAACAATTTGGGCGTTTCGTGCGTCCTCACAGGTCGAGACTACTGTGATTCGTTGACGGCGTAATCGACTAAGGGGCTCAAAGCCAGGCCAAGGAGATCTCTCGACTTGTCGCGGTTGATCGTCCGAATCTAATGGTTAGAAACGGGCTGTCACTCATACCATTCGCGAGGAATCAACTTCTTGCCTTCACGCCATTCAGCGACCTCAAGTACGCCTTCAATGTCCTTGTAAATTTCGTCGCGAGCGTGATCAAGAACGATGCATTGCCACTTACGTGTCATGCGGGAATTATCAGCGCCGGAACATGTATTCGCCTACGGCCGCTTTGGGGATGTACGACCTTCTTGTGGAAAGCCCGCGTGCTGGGCCAGGAATGACACGGAGACCTCGCTGCACGCGAACTGGGGCTCGCCCACCATCACACGAATCAAGCTGCCCCTGCGGAATCGCGAATGCGCAGGGTCGGAGCAAGCCGAACCGTCTGTCTGCGCGCGCTCGGGTTCGCAATCCGTCGGGTCAGGAGGCGCACCGCCTTGGTCCCGAGTTCATCAACGGGTTGCGCCATGACCGTCAATCGCGGAGAAAAGACCTCGGCCCAATCGAAGTCATCGAAGCCGACGAGAGAAATATCCTTCGGAACAATCAAACCCGCAGCGCGCAAGGCCTGCATCGACCCGATCGTCATCAGGTTGTTGCCTGTCACCAGGGCCGTGGGGGGGGTGTCGAGCGACAGCAAATGTTTGACGGCCTCGCAGGCCGGCTCGATCCTGGATTCGCCGCTCCGGACCAAGGCAGGATCGAACTTGATGCGTGCCGCCTCCAATGCCAGGCGATAGCCTTCGAGTCGTTCGGTCGTCGTTGACAGGCCT
The DNA here is from genome assembly GCF_021768455.1 of Aquabacterium sp. Lineage (GTDB taxonomy): Bacteria > Pseudomonadota > Gammaproteobacteria > Burkholderiales > Burkholderiaceae_C > Aquabacterium. The sequence goes on from NZ_JAIZVX010000030.1 coordinate 933, forward strand.
GCCACACCAGACACAAATGCGATGCGCCTGTGGCCCAGCCCAATGACGTGCGACACCAAGGTCTGCGCCGCATCGCGGCTCTCAACGCCCACCTGATCGAAGGTCGTGCCGACGTAGCGGTCAACCAGGACGGTGGGCACGCCCTTGTCACGCAGGTAGTCCAGAGCGCGATGCTGCGGGTCAGCGGTTGGCGCGATCAGGATTCCATCGACACGCCGCTCGTGCAAGGCCTGCACCACTTTCAATTCGTAGTCGGAGTCCTCGTGTGTGTCGGCCAGCAACATCATCAAGCCGCTTGCCGCGCACTCTGCCTCGATCGCCTGCACCACGGTCGCGAAGTAGTGGTTCGACAGCGCCGAGATGGCGACCCCGACCGTCCTGGTCGGCGCTCCGGCCAAGGCCCGTGCCAAGTGGTTCGGAGAATAGCCGACCCGTTCGATGGCGTCCAGAACAGCGCGCTCGGTGTCGGGGTGAACCTTGCGTGTCTTGTTGATGACATGCGAAACAGTCGACGTCGATACACCTGCCGCCGCCGCGACGGTTTCCATCGTGATCATCATTTCTCCGTTGAAACTCATCTCAGCTACTGATCGCCATCGCGTCGGGCGGCGGCATACGGGTCGATCGTGAACAGTCACGACGCGAGACGAGCTGGCATTGATCTTATCGCACCGCCCTTGGCCAAGAACGCGGAAGTGCAGCGCAGGCCGACGCTGTCACGCATCGATAGTATGGAATTCCCTATATAGCAAGCGCTTGCGCAAGCGTTTGCCTGCAATCATAATTGCACGCGGCATGTGGATGAGCAAGTGCTTTCACATGGCGACTATCGGACCTAAACCACGCACTGGAGACATTCGATGAATTTCAAGCACGCTACAGTTATCGCGGCGCTGTTGGCCGCGTCCGGCGCGACCATGGCCGCCGAGCCGGTCATCGGCCTGATCACCAAGACCGAAATCAACCCCTTCTTCGTCAAGATGAAGGAAGGCGCGCAAGCCGAAGCCAAGAAGCTTGGCGCCAAGCTGCTTACGGGTGCCGGCAAGGCTGACGGCGACAACGCTGGCCAGATCACCGCGATGGAAAACATGATCGCCGCTGGCGCCAAGACCATCCTGATCACCCCGAGCGACTCCAAGGCCATCGTGCCAGCCATCAAAAAGGCCCGCGCCGCTGGCGTGATGGTCATCGCCCTGGACAGCCCGGCCGATCCGGCTGACGCCACCGACGCCCTGTTCGCCACCGACAACTTCAAGGCCGGCGTGCTGATCGGCCAATACGCCAAGGCCGCGCTGGGCGGTAAGAAGCCGGTCATCGCGACGCTGGACCTGTTCCCCGGCCACCCGGTGGGCGCACAGCGTCACAACGGTTTCCTGCAAGGCTACGGTCTGCAATCGTTCGACGCCAAGAACAACGAACTGGCCAAGCCCGCTGAAGTGGTCTGCATGGCCGACTCGTTCGGCGACCGCGCCAAGGGCCAGACCGGCATGGAAAACTGCCTGCAGAAGAACCCCGACATCAACCTGGTCTACACCATCAACGAACCCGCAGCCGCTGGTGCCTACAACGCGCTCAAGGCCGCCGGCAAGGAAAAGGGCGTGACCATCGTGTCGGTTGACGGCGGCTGCGAAGGCGTCAAGAACGTCGGCAAGGGCGTGATCACCGCGACCTCGCAGCAGTACCCGCTGAAGATGGCCTCGATGGGCGTGGCGGCTGGTGTCGAGTACGCCAAGACTGGCAAGAAGGCCAGCGGCTACGTCGACACCGGCGTGACCCTGATCGCCGACAAGGCCATCAAGGGCGTCGACAGCAAGAGCGTGAAGGTCGGCACCGACCTGTGCTGGGGCACCAAGTAAATCGCTGATCGCATGAGGTGTCCGGGGCGCCTCGCGCCTGACACCTCTGACGCAGCGCCGAATGCGCTCCCGCGCGGCGCGGGCCCGACGCCCGTTCGCTGCGAGGTGGGCGCCTTTTTCATTCCACCCACCGCAACACGTCTCAGTGAGAACCACCGTGAGTACATTCAAAGAAAAGCTGCCACCGATCAGCCAGATGGGGCCATTCATCGCCTTGGCCATCTCCTGCGCGATCTTCGGCGTCACCACCGACAATTTCTTCTCCAGCGCCAACTTCGCGCTGATCCTGCAGCAGGTCATTGTGGTGGGCGTCATCGCCATGGGTCAAACGCTGATCATCCTCACGGCCGGCATCGACCTCTCCTGCGGCATGGTGATGGCCCTGGGCGGTGTGGTCATGACCAAGATCGCTGAAGACTTCGGTCTGCCTGCACCGCTGGCCATCCTGGCGGGCATCTCGGTCACCGCCGCCTTCGGTCTGATCAACGGCCTGCTCGTCACCCGCATCAGGCTGCCCCCGTTCATCGTGACGCTGGGCACCTTCAACATCGCATTCGCCATCACCCAGCTGTACTCGGGCGCACAAACCATCACCTCGGTGCCGGACGCCATGACCTGGCTGGGCAACACCTTCCGTATCGGCGGCGCCGCCATCTCCTACGGCACCGTGCTGATGGTGATCCTGTACCTGGGCGCGTGGTTCTGGCTGCGTGACACAGCCTCGGGCCGTCACGTCTACGCCGTGGGCAACAACCCCGAAGCGACCCGCCTGGTCGGCATCCCGACCGACCGTGTGCTGCTCGGCGTGTACGTGCTGGCAGGCGTGTTCTACGGCATCGCGTCGCTGTTGAGCGTGGCCCGCACCGGTGTGGGTGACCCCAATGCCGGCCAGACCGAAAACCTCGACGCGATCACCGCGGTCGTGCTCGGCGGCACCAGCTTGTTCGGAGGCCGCGGCATGATCCTCGGCTCGCTGGCCGGCGCCATCGTCGTCGGCGTGCTGCGCAACGGCCTGACCCTGATGGGCGTGTCGTCCGTCTACCAAGTGCTGATCACCGGCATTCTCGTCATCATCGCCGTGACCGTGGACCAACTGTCTCGCAAGGGAGCTCGCTGAAATGGCTTCGAAACAACCCATCGTGATGCAGGCCAATGGCCTGGTCAAACGCTACGGCCAAGTCACGGCCCTGGACGGCGCCGACTTCGAACTGCGCGCCGGCGAAATCCTGGCAGTCATCGGCGACAACGGCGCGGGCAAGTCCTCGCTGATCAAGTGCCTCTCGGGCGCCACCGTGCCCGATGAAGGCGAGATCCTGCTCGACGGCACGCCGGTGGGCTTCAAGACCCCGATTGAAGCCCGCCAAGCTGGCATCGAGGCCTGCTACCAGGACCTGGCCGTGGCCCCCGCCATGACCATCGCCGAAAACCTCTTCCTCGGCCGCGAACTGCGCCGCGAAGGTTTCGCCGGCAACGTGCTGCGCATGCTCGACAAAAAGAAGATGCTCGAGACCAGCATCGCCCGCATGAACGACCTGAAGGTCGGTATCCGCTCGATGACGCAGGCGGTGGAAACGCTTTCCGGCGGCCAGCGCCAGTGTGTGGCCGTGGCCCGCGCGGCGGCCTTTGCCGAGCACGTGGTGATCCTGGACGAGCCGACCGCCGCGCTCGGCGTGAAGGAAGGCAACATGGTGCTGGAACTGATCCGCCGCGTACGCGACAAGGGCCTGGCCGTGATCCTGATCTCGCACAACATGCCGCACGTGTTCGAGATCGCCGACCGCATCCACGTCGCCCGCCTGGGCAAACGTGCCGCCGTGCTGAACCCCAGGAAGATCAGCATGAGCGACACGGTGGCGGTGATGACCGGCGGGCTGACGCCGGACAAGCTGCCCGCGGAATGCCTAGCGTGATGAGTACCACAGGACGAAGAGAAGAAGGCCATGTTGAAGGCGTCTATCCGGTGTTGGCGGTGCGATCACCAAAGGACGCGTGCGCCCGCAGATTTTGAACCTGCGGCGGCGGTGAGCGATTCAGCGAACGGATGACGATACCCACCAGACGCGGCCCTTCCAGTCCAGGTGTCGGGTGGCTCCACGTCCGCGGGAGGCGCCTCGCGCCGTTGTTCGCCGAAGGAGACCTTTGAGGTCAGCTCGAAAGGCAGACGTTCGCCGCCTATCGCCCGATTCACCCGAAGTCATCCAGGAACGATTCAACGGCATGGAAATCCCTGAATAGCAAGCGCTTGCGCATGCGCTTGCTATCGGCGATACTTGCTCTCAATCCGGTCAATGACAAACCGACCCTAGGGCAACGAGATGAAGCAACTGCTGGCAGCCATGCCAGCCGCCGAGAGCGGGGCCCCGATGACGGAGTTGCTCCAGCGGCGGCCGATCGTCGGCCTGTTCGAAACTACCAAAATCTTCGGCGGCACGACGGCGATCGAGGATGTGTCCTTCGATCTCTGCGCTGGCGAAGTCCTCGTACTGGGTGAAAACGGCGCCGGCAAGAGCACCTGCGTCAAGTTGCTGGCGGGTGTCCATCAACCTACCCGCGGGCACCTTCATCTCGAAGGCAAGCCAAATTCTGATTCCAGGCCTCGGCACATGACTCCAATGACACCATGACTGTTCCACTGCTTCCCACCGTCTCGTCGCTTTACCTGGCGCGTGTGCGCGAACTCCTCCAGGACGGGCAGCGCAAGCTGCTCGGTCTGGTCGGTGCACCGGGTGCCGGCAAGTCAACACTCGCCCTGGCGTTGCAGCACGCCTTCTCCGATGTGTCGCAAGTGGTCCCGATGGATGGCTACCACCTCGCGAACGTCGAACTCCGTCGGCTCGGCCTCACCGAACGCAAAGGAGCGCCTGACACCTTCGACAGCACAGGGTATGCCGCCATGCTGCAACGCCTGCGGCAGCAGCGTCCCGATGAAGTTGTCTATGCGCCCGAGTTTCGACGCGAGATCGAGGAACCGGTAGCGGGCGCCATTCCCGTTTTTCCGCAGACCCGCCTCGTCATCACCGAAGGCAACTACCTGTTGCTCGACGACGGCCCTTGGGCGAACGTCGCCGCGTTGCTCGATGAGGTCTGGTACGTCGATGTCGATGATTCCCTGCGCGTGAACCGCCTCACGCAGCGCCATGAACAGTTCGGCCGCAGCCGACAGGACGCGATGGCGTGGGTGAGCGCCACCGATGAGCCCAATGCGCGTTTGATCGCGACCACCCGGCCCCGCGCAGACATCGTGTTTCGTTGGGATGGCGCCTGAACCGGCCCGAATCTCAAACACCCTATTGGACAAGCACCATGAACCAACTCGATCGACTCAAGCAGTTCAGCACAGTTGTTGCCGACACTGGCGACTTCCGGCAACTGGCCCAGTACGCACCGCAGGATGCGACGACCAATCCGTCCCTGGTGCTCAAGGCCGTGCAGTCGCCGACCTACCGGCCGCTGCTCGAACAGGTGGTCGCTGCCCACGCCAAGGAGGCTACCGCGGACATCGCCGACCACGTGCTCGTGGCCTTCGGCGTCGAGATCCTCAAGATCGTGCCAGGCCGCGTCTCGACCGAAGTGGATGCGCGCCTGAGCTTCGACACGAAAGGCACGATCGCACGTGCGCGCCGCCTTCTGAAAGGCTACGACGACGCCGGCATCGACCGCTCGCGCATCCTCGTCAAGATGGCGTCCACGTGGGAAGGCATCCAGGCCGCGCGACAACTGGCCGAAGAAGGGGTCAAGTGCAACCTGACCCTGCTGTTCTCGCTGCCCCAGGCTGCGGCATGTGCAGACGCGCAGGTGCAGCTGATCTCGCCCTTCGTCGGGCGCATCTACGACTGGCACAAGAAGAACGCCGGCAGTGGCTGGGACGAAGCCGCGAACGCCGGCGCCAACGACCCCGGCGTTAAGTCGGTCGTGCAGATCTACCGCTACTACAAGCAGCACGGCATCGCCACCGAGGTGATGGGCGCGAGCTTCCGCAACATCGGCCAGATCCTCGCGCTGGCCGGCTGCGACCTGATGACGATCAGCCCCAACCTGCTCGCAGAGCTCGCCGCGAGCGAGGCTCCGGTGCAGCAAGTGCTGGATGCCCGGTCGGCATTGCCGGCACCGATGGAACGGCTGCGCCTGGACGAATCCGCGTTCCGGCTTGCTTTGAACCAAGACGCGATGGCGACCGAGAAGCTGGCCGAGGGCATCCGCCAGTTCGTCATCGATGCGATCGCGCTGGAGCGCATGATCGACGAGATCAAGGCCGGGGGACGATGAGATGACTGTCGCCATCGACACCCAAGGTGCGAATGCCATCCGCATGCTCGCGGTCGACGCGGTGCAGCGGGCGAACTCGGGCCACCCCGGCATGCCGATGGGCATGGCTGACATTGCCACCGCGCTGTGGACGCGCCACCTGCGCCACAACCCTGCCAACCCGCAGTGGGCGAACCGTGACCGCTTCGTTCTGTCCAACGGGCACGGCTCGATGCTGCTCTATGCGCTGCTGCACCTGACGGGTTACGACCTGACGATGGACGACCTGAAAGGCTTCAGGCGCCTGCACAGCCGCACGCCGGGCCATCCCGAACTGGGTATCACGCCGGGTGTTGAGACGACCACCGGGCCACTCGGTCAGGGCCTGGCCAATGCCGTGGGCATGGCGCTGGCTGAGCAGATGCTGGCGGTCGAGTTCAATGTCGATGGCCACTGTATCGTCGACCACCACACCTATGTGTTCTGCGGCGACGGCTGCCTGATGGAAGGCATCTCGCACGAAGCCTGCTCGCTCGCCGGCACGTGGGGCCTGAACAAGCTGATCGTCTTCTACGACGACAACGGTATCTCGATCGACGGTGAGGTGGACCTCTGGTTCTCCGACGACACGCCAAAGCGCTTCGAGGCCTACGGCTGGCAGGTACTCCGGGCCGTCGACGGCCACAACGCGGATGCCATCGACGCTGCCATCGTGCGAGCAAGGCAGTCCAGCGACCGGCCGACCTTGATCTGCTGCCGAACCAACATCGGCCATGGTTCGCCGAACAAGGCAGGCTCGCACGAAGTGCATGGGTCACCGCTTGGTGCGCCCGAGATCCTGGCCGTGCGCGATTTCCTGGACTGGCCCCATGAGCCATTCGTGTTGCCTGAGGACGTGAAGCAAAACTGGGATGCGCGAGCCCGCGGCGAGGCTGACGAGGCCGCCTGGTTGGGTGCGATGGCGCGTTACCGCGCCGAACATCCGGCCCTGGCCAGTGAATTCGAGCGTCGGATGCGGGGCGATCTGCCGGCGGACTTTGCTGCTTCGTGTGCCACAGCGCTGCAGCGCTGGAACGAGCGCGCCGCGACGATCGCTTCGCGCAAGGCCTCTCAGGACGCCATCGAAGAGATGGCCAAGATCGTGCCCGAAATGGTCGGTGGGTCTGCCGACCTCGCGCCATCGAACCTGACGAAATGGAGCACCTGCAAGCCAGTGCTGGCGCGCCAAGGTGGCAACTACATTCACTACGGCGTGCGCGAGTTCGGTATGGCCGCGATCATGACCGGGCTAACCCTGCACGGCGGGCTGCGCCCCTTCGCCGGCACCTTCCTGATGTTCTCGGAGTACGCACGCAATGCGCTGCGCATGGCCGCGCTGATGAAGATCAACCCGATCTATGTGCTCACGCACGACTCGATTGGCCTTGGTGAGGACGGACCGACGCACCAACCGGTGGAGCAGACGGCAACGCTGCGACTGATTCCGAACATGGACGTCTGGCGACCCTGCGACAGCGCGGAAACCTTTGTCGCCTGGCAACACGCGCTGGAGCAGAAAGCCACGCCAACCTGTCTGATCCTGTCGCGGCAGAACCTGCCGTTCCAGACGCGCGATGCGCAGACGCTGGCCGACATTCGGCGCGGGGGCTACGTGCTGATGCGCGAGGAGGGCGACAGTCTCGACGTGGTGCTCATCGCGACCGGGTCGGAGATCGGGCTGGCTGTGGCAGCGCGCCAACTGCTGGCCGCAGAAGGTGTTTCGGCGCGCATCGTCTCGATGCCTTCGACCACCACCTTCGATCGTCAAGGCGACGACTGGCAGGACGGTGTGTTGCCGCCCGGCGTTCCGCGTGTTGCGGTGGAGGCGGGTGTGACCAGCTGCTGGCACAAGTACGTGGGGCTGCGCGGTGGTGCCGTGGGTATCGACACCTTCGGTGAATCGGGCTCGGCGGATGCCCTCGCCACGCATTTCGAGATGAGCGCTGAACGGGTCGTCAACGTTGCGCTCGCCAGCATGGCGAGGCATGCACGATCTGCGAGGTGACTGATTGCAAGAATGTTGTTGCGTTGGAAAGGAATCAGCGGCCAGCGCAAACATTGATCGCCGCAGGCCGTTCGCGTCCATCGGATCCCGCATCACGCGGCTCAAGTCGCTCGTCGAATGCCCAGCGTATGGGAGTCGATTTCAGCCGGCATCATCTGGAATTCGGGCAGGTCGGGGGCATCCTGGGGTTTTGCCACCACGCTTTTCTGCATTTCGATGACTGTCCAATTGGTCAGGCAGCCTTTCGGAGCCTTCCCCCGTACAGAAATGGTGCCAGCATCAGCTTCAGCGCACCCACTGCTGCCAGCACCCAAAGGCCTGGCCCAAAGCTGTGCGTGAGGTCTCTCACGAGCCCCAGGGTCAAAGGTCCCAGGGCGCCCAGGCCATACCCCATGGCCAGCACGAACGAAGTCCACGAATTGGCCTCGTCCGCATTGTCGAGCGGCAGCGTCATCCCCAGCGAGAACGAACCGCCGATGCCCAAAGCCAGCAGCACGACGGGCAGCCAGTTCTGGGCCTGCGGCCTGAAGATCAGGAAGCCGAGACCGGCCAGGAAGGCGCTCGCAAAGCCAGCGATGGGCCAGCGTCTGTCTGCACCTCGGCTCACCAATGCCGGAATGGGGTTGGCCATCATGAAAACGGTGGTGAAGCCCGCCAGCATCAGCCCAGCCTGTGCGGCCGTAAAGCCCAAGGCCTGAAAAGTCCGTGATGGCTGGCTTCTACGTCAATGTGTCCGAGGTCGGCGGCCGAAATTCTGCGTTGCTCGAACTCGTTGAGCAGTTGCGGCGCATCGTTGCTGCCCCGAAGCCCGTTGTAACTCCGGCAGTGGCGCGTCGCTGCACGTGAAGGGCGAACTCGGAGCACCTTGATCCAAGCAACTACGAGCAGTAGGCGAGGTCATCGGAAGACATTGCGACATGGGCTCAATAGTGCTTGCCTGACAACAGGGTTCGAGACATTGCCATGCAAGTCATCCGGGGCGGCCGAAATCTTGCGCAGCGAGTTCGAAACTTTGCCAGCGTGTTTTGCTGGCGGTTGGGTCACGGCTCCATAGTGAACTGAGTTCGAAACTTTGTTTTCACGTCCCTCGTCAGCTGAAGACAAGGTTCCGATGTGGCTGCCAATGTAGCGAACTTCCCCCGCCCCTGCCGTGTCCCGGCTCCGCCCGGCTCAATCCTGCGCGGGGGGCGCGCCCAGCTCGGCCAGCAGGCGCCGCGCGGTGTCGGCCGAGGATGCCGGGTTCTGGCCCGTGATGAGCAGGCCATCGGCCACCACGTGCACGCCCCAGTCGGCCCCACGGCTGTACTGCCCACCTTGCGCCTTGAGCATGTCTTCCACCAGGAAGGGCACGATCTGGCTCAGGCCCACGGCGTCTTCCTCCGTGTTGGCGAAGCCGGTGACCTGCTTGCCCTGGGCGAGGGGGCGGCCATCTGGCGCCTTCACATGGCGCAGCACGCCTGGGGCGTGGCAGACCAGGCCCACCGGCTTGTCTGCGGCCACAAAGCCTTCGATCAGGCGGATGGAGGCGGGGTCTTCGGCCAGGTCCCACAGGGGGCCGTGACCGCCGGGGTAGAAGACGGCATCGAACTCGCCCACGGCGACGCTGTCCAGGCGCACCGTCTGGGCCAGTTGGGCGGTGGCTTCGGCGTCGGCCTCGAAGCGGTGGGTTTCGGCGGTCTGGAAGGCGGGTTCATTGCTCTTGGGGTCCAACGGCGGCTGGCCGCCTTGGGGCGATGCGAGCACGATCCTCGCGCCGGCGTCCTTGAAGACGTAGTAGGGCGCGGCCAGCTCCTCGAGCCAGAAGCCGGTCTTCAGGCCGGTGTGGCCGAGCTGATCGTGGGAAGTGAGGACCATCAGGATGTTCATGGGATTGCCTTTTTCGATTGAATAGACCGGTCTACTAGTTTCCGGTGCGAAGAAAACGCCCCGGGTGAGGCGCAGGAGAAAGGGGTTCGAGCGGGGCTCAGTGGGCGGGTTGGAGCAGCTGGCGTGTGGTGGCCAGGGCGGCGTCAAACGGCCGCGGGTGGCGGGCCACCTTGGCCAGCACGCTGGCCCCCAGCCAGAGCTGGTAAAGGCTTTCAGCGAGCGCGGCCGGCGGGGTGAGGGCAGCCAGTGAACGATCGGCCTGACCTGCGGCGATGGTCTGCGCCAGGCGCGCCACGATGCCCGAAGTGCCGCGCTGCATGGCGTCCCGCATGGCCTCCGACAGGTCGGCCACCTCGGCGCCCAGCTTCACGGCCAGGCATTTGCCCTGGCATTCCGAGAGGGACTGCCCCTCGCGCCAGCCTTCGAAATAGGCCATCAGGCGCTCGGCGGCGGTGCGATCCGGGCGCCCCAGCGTGTCTTCCATCTCGGTCAGGTACTGCGCGAAGTAGGCGTCCAGCATGGCCTGGCCGAAGGCGTCCTTCGAACCAAAGTAATGGTAGAACGAACCTTTGGGCACGCCCGCGCTGCCCAGGATCTCGTTGATGCCGACCGCGGAGTAGCCTTTGGAGGCCATGATCCGCTGGCCGACGGCGAGGATGTCCGCGCGCACGGGCGAGTGGTCGGGGGAAGAGGTCGATGCCATGGCGGCATGGTAATGCAAATTAGACCGGTCGTCTAGTGATGCGCTCTTTCCTTCGCTCTTTTCTTTCTTGTGAGACCTGGCATGGCATCCCTGGTCATGTTGACGGCTTACCCGTTCCGGGCCCCCAAATTGCGGACAATCTCGCCTGAGGCCTCCGGGCCGGCGGGCTTGGTGCCTGGTCCGGTGTCCAGCAGGCCTGTCACGCCCTCGCCGCCACCATGACCCAGACCGTGTCCCAACTTGTCCTGCGCGCCAAACAGCTGGAGCTGGAAGACGCACGCCAGCTCGCGGCGCGGGTCGAGTTTGTCGATGTGATCGGGCAACTCATCCACGTGCTGCAGCGCGAGCGCGGTGTCACCAGTGTCTTTCTGGCCTCGGGTGGGCAGCGCTTCCAGGCCGAGCGGGCCGCGGCCCTGGCCGAAGCCCAGCCCATCGAGCAGGCCGTTCAGGCCCTGTTCGATGCCCAGCAGCGACCCGAGCTGGGCGCCACCGCGCGCATGCTCTCGCTCATGGCCTGGGTGCAGCTGGACCTCAACGCCCTGGCGGGCCTGCGCCACCAGGTCGACCACCTGGTGCCCAGCGCGCACGACGCCGTGGCCGCGTTCAGCCGCCTGATCGCCGGCCTGGTCGAGCTGATCTTTCACGTGGCCGATGTGGCCCGCCACCCCGCCGTCTCCCGCTTGCTGGTGGCCCTGGTGCACCTGCTGCAGGGCAAGGAGGCTGCCGGGCAGGAGCGCGCCGTGGGCGCACAGCTCTTTGCCTCGGGCCGCCACGACGATGCCGAGCAGCAGCGCATCGTCCACCTGATCGATGCCCAGGAGCGCAGCCTGGCCGTGTTCGAGGAGTTTGCCGAGCCCAGCCTGCGCCAGCGCTGGCAGCAGCACCAGTTGCAGCCCACCGTGGCCCTGCTCGAGCGCCTGCGCCGCACCCTGTGCACCGCCCGCCCCGGCGCCACGCTGGACACCGCCCTGAGCGAGGCCTGGTTCCAGGCCGCCAGCGAGCGCATCTCCGAGCTCTGGGCCATCCAGATCGAGCTGGTGCAGTGCCTGCGCCAGGCCTGTGCCGCCCAGCAGGAAGCCGCCGAGCGCGACCTGGAAGACTCCGAAGGCCTGCTCCAGCGCCTGCGCGACAACCCGCCGCCCCACACCCACGCGGTCGACCGTTTCTTCAACGCCTCCGAGCAGCCCGAGGCCGCGCCCGTGCTGCCGGGGCCCGGAGGTGCCGCGAGCACGGCCGCGTCGGGCGCACCGGGCCTGGCCGCCAGCGACCCGGTCACCGTGTCCTCCCTGGTCGACCTGGTGCAGACCCAGGCGGCCCGCCTGGCCAGCATGGAGGTCGAACTCGACACCGCCCGCCGTGCCCTGCACGAGCGCAAGGTCATCGAGCGGGCCAAGGGCGCGCTGATGTCGCGCCTGGGCCTGAGCGAAGAGGCCGCCTTCCGCACCCTGCAGAAGGCCTCGATGGACCACAACCGGCGCCTGCTCGACGTGGCCGAGGCCACCCTGGCCCTGCCCGAGGTGTTTTTCGCGGGGCAGGGCGGCGCGCGCGCCAAGTGAGGCCGGGCGCCCACGGTGCGCCGCCCCAGCACCTTGCTCGGGCATGACGCGTGCGGGGCCGGTGTACCCTGGGGCCGACCTAGCATGGGGCAACCCCATCGCGCAGGAGACCCCATGCGGACCGACGACGAAATCCGGGCTGCCCTGGCCGCCCGCCCCTTTCCCGCCAACCCCTGGGTCAGGCTGACCGACGAGGCCGTGCTGATCCAGGCCGGCTACACCGACACCCTGGAGCGCCTGTTGCGCTGGGTGCCCAAGGCCCGCTGGCGCGCCGACCTGCGTTGCTGGCATGTGCCCCTGGCCGGGGCCGAACTGGTGCGCGCCATCCTGCCCGAGATCTCCCGCCTGGCCGAGGCCATGCAGGACATGCCCAGCCCTCCCTCTGCCGATGTGCCGGGTCCCCGTGAAAGCGCCGCAGAGGCCCAGGCCCGCGCGCTCTTCCGCGACGCCGCCCGCCTGCTTTACGGCAGCGATTGGCAGCGAGACACCGCCCGCGCCCTGGGCCGCGACGAAGCTGCCCTGGCCTGCTGGCTGGTCGGCGAGGGCGTGGCCGAGGCGCCCCCCGACCAGCTCCTGGCCGAGATGCTGGCCTTGATGCAGCGCCGCGCCACCGAGATCGTGGCCGCCACCGATGTGCTGGCGGGCCGCCTGGCGCAACGCCGGCAGGCCTGAACCGGGGCCGATCGGCCTTTGGCGCATACTCTTCCCTCTAGGGGGAAACCACTAATGCGCTCGCAATGCGATCCCGTGCGTTCGCAGTGCGCGCAAACACGCGCCTGCGTGGCTGGCGCGCCGGGCGCTCGGCGCCTACATTGGCGCCCTGTTCGGGCCACAAGCCTGTGCTGACGCGGGCGGCCAGCCGTCGCACCGCGTCCCCCTCGGTTCCACCGCACGCGCAGCACCAGGTGCTGCGCGACCCACTGATTTCTCTCCCTCTCTCTCACCTCGGACACCAGCATGGCCAGCATCTCAGCACACGAGCCGGACGGCGAGCACCAGACCAAGAAGGCCACAGCCAGTGGCTGGATTGGTTCGGCGCTCGAGTACTACGACTTCTTCATCTACGCCACCGCCGCGGCGCTGATCTTCCCGCAGATCTTCTTCCCCAAGGGCGATCCGAAGACCGCCATCATCGCCTCGCTGGCGACCTACGGCGTGGGCTATGTGGCCCGCCCGATCGGCGCCTTCTTCCTGGGCCACTGGGGTGACACCCACGGCCGCAAGAACGTGCTGGTGCTGTGCATGTTCCTGATGGGCTTCTCGACCATCGCCGTGGGCCTGCTGCCCACCTACGACCAGGTTGGCCTGCTGGCCCCCGCGCTGCTGGTGCTGCTGCGCCTGATCCAGGGCTTCGCCGTGGCCGGTGAAATCTCGGGCGCCAGCTCGATGATCATGGAGCACGCCCCCTTTGGCCGCCGTGGCTTCTTCGGCAGCTTCACGCTGCAGGGCGTGCAGGCCGGTCAGATCCTGGCTGCCGCCGTCTTCCTCCCCCTGGCCCACTACATGGAGCCCGAGGCCTTCAACAGCTGGGGCTGGCGCATTCCTTTCCTGCTGAGCTTCGTGGTGATCGTGGCTGGCTACATCATCCGCCGTGAAGTCAGCGAGACGCCCGCCTTCGCCGAAGTGGAAGCCAAGGCCGCCGTGGTCAAGGCCCCGATGGTCCAGGCCGTTCAGGAAAGTTGGCGCGACATGCTGCGCGTCATCTGCATGGCGCTGATGAACGTGATCCCCGTGGTCACCTCCATCTTCGGTGCGGCCTACGCCGTGCAGCCGGGCTATGGCATCGGCTTCAGCAAGGACGTCTACCTGTGGATCCCCGTGATGGGCAACATCCTGGCCGTGATCGTGATCCCGTTTGTGGGCAACCTCTCGGACAAGATCGGCCGCCGCCCGCCCATCATCGTCGGCGCACTGGCTTCGGGTCTGCTGTCCTTTGCCTACCTCTACGCCATCAGCATCCGCAACGTGCCCCTGGCCGTCTGCATGTCGCTGCTGATGTGGGGCATCGTCTACCAGGGCTACAACGCCGTGTTCCCCAGCTTCTACCCTGAGCTGTTCCCGACCCGCACCCGCGTCTCGGCCATGGCCATCTCGCAGAACCTGGGCACCCTGGTCACCGCCATGCTGCCAGCCGTCTTCACGGCCGTCGCCCCTCCCGGTGCCGAGAACATCCCCCTGGTGGTCGGTTCGATCACCCTGGCGATCACCGCCCTGGCTGCCCTGTCTGCCTTCACGGCCCGCGAAACCTACCGTGTGCCCATGAACGAGCTGGGCAACCCCGATGCCGTGCCGATGAAGAAGGCCGACTATGACAAGCTGCGCGAGCAGTCGGTGCTGAACTCGCAGTCGTTCAAGTCCTTCACCTGAGCCCTCTGCCGTGAGCGCCGCGTGCGCTCACGCCATCGCCCATCCCTCTGAGGCTTTCCCATGCGCCGATCGATCGCCACCGTCTCCCTCTCCGGCATGCTGCGCGACAAGCTGCAGGCCATCGCGGCCGCACGCTTCGACGGCGTCGAGATCTTCGAGAACGACCTGCTGCAGTTCTCGGGCAAGCCCCAGGACGTGAAGGCGATGGCGGCCGACCTCGGTCTGGCCATCGACATGTTCCAGCCCTTCCGCGACTTCGACGGCAGCACGCCGGCGCAGGTGGCGCGCAGCCTGGACCGTGTCGAGCGCAAGTTCGACCTGATGGACGCCCTGGGCACCGACCTGCTGCTGGTGTGCTCCAGCGTGCAGCCCGATGCCCTGGGTGACACCGACCGCCTGGCCGAGCAGTTCGCGCAACTCGCCGAGGCCGCCGGCCGACGCGGCAAGCGCATCGCCTACGAGGCCCTGGCCTGGGGTTCCCAGGTCAAGCTGTTCTCGCAGGTCTGGGACGTGGTCCGCAAGGTCAACCACCCCGCACTGGGCATGTGCCTCGACAGCTTCCACACGCTGTCCTTGCGCGACGACCCCGCCCCCATCCGCCAGATCCCTGGCGACCGCATTTTCTACGTCCAGCTGGCCGACGCACCTTGGGTGAACACCGACGTGCTCACCCACAGCCGCCACTACCGCTGCTTCCCCGGTCAGGGGGAGTTCGATGTGACGGGCATGATGCGCGCCATCCTGGACGCCGGCTACACCGGCACGATCTCGCTGGAGATCTTCAACGACGAGTTCCGCTCGGCTCCGGCCCGCGCCAACGCGGTCGACGCCATGCGCTCCCTGCTGTGGCTCGAAGAGCAGGTGGGTCTGAGCCGTGCGGCCGCTGCGCCGTCTGCGGCCCCAGCGCCCCAGGTGAGCCTTTTCAGCCCGCCGCCCGCCCCGAAGCTGGCCGGCTGGTCCTTCATTGAATTCTCCGTGGACACGGCCGCCGCGGCCCGACTGGCCGAGCTCCTGCTCAGCCTGGGCTTCTCGCGCATCGGCCGCCACCGCTCCAAGGACGTCGAGCTCTACGGTCTGGGTGATGTGCGCATCGTGCTCAACCGCGAGACCGAGTCCTTCTCGCGCCACTACTTCGAGCGCCACGGCACCTCGGCCTGCGCCACCGCGCTGACCACCGCCAATCCGCAGGCCGCCATCGTGCGCGCCGAGGCCCTGGGCTGCACCCGCGTCACCGGCCAGATCGGCCAGGGTGAGCTGGACATCCCCGCCGTGCAAGCCCCCGATGGCAGCCTGCTCTACTTCTGCCCGCCCGCCAACGCCGACGGCCACCATGCCTTCGAAGCCGACTTCGTGATGGACGCCGATGCCGTGGCCGCCCTGGCCGCGCACGCGCCCACCGCCACCGCCCGCGTCGACCACCTGGTGCAGGCCGTGCCGGCCGGCCAGATCGAGCCCTGGGTGCTGTTCCAGCGCGCCGTGCTGGGCCTCACGCCGCAGCGCAGCGTGGTGCTGCATGATCCCTTTGGCGTGCTGCGCAGCCGCGAGATCGAGTCCAGCGACAAGGCCATCCGCACCTCGCTGATCGTCTCCGAGCGCGACAACACCGCCATCTCCCGTTCCGTGGCCCGCCTGGGCGGCGGTGGCGTGCAGCAGGTGGCCATCGAGGTCCAGGACCTGATCGCCTCCATGAAGGCCCTGCGGGCCCAGGGCGCCCCCGTGCTGCCTGTGCCCGACAACTACTTCGACGACCTCGACGCCAAGTACGCGCTCGACCCCGCCTTCCTGCAGGGCCTGCGCGAAGCCGGCGTGTTCTACGAGCGCGATGCCCAGGGCGGCGAGTACCTGCACGCCTACGCCGCCCCCTTCGACGACCGCTTCGAGTTCGAGTTCATCGAGCGCCGCGGTGGCTACGACCTCTACGGCTCGACCAACTCCCCCTTCCGCCTGGCCGCCCTGGCCGAGTGGCGCGCGGCGCAGCAGGCGGGCTGAGCCCCCTCTCGCCCGATGGGCTGGCGGGGCTTTTGCGCGCCCCTGGCCGAGGCCGGGTCGCAGTCTGCGGCATGATGGCCCCATGCTCTACAGCCTCCTCAAGACCGTCCATGTGCTGGCCATCCTCGTGTGGGTGGGCGGCATGGTGTTCGCCCACTTCTGCCTGCGCCCGGCCGTGGCCGAACTGCCCCCGCCCCAACGCCTCACGCTGATGAGCGCGGTGCTGGGCCGCTTCTTTCGCCTGGTGCTCGTGGCCGCGCCCCTCGCCTTCCTCAGCGGGGGCTGGATGATCGGGCGAACCGCACGCCACGTCAGCGAGGCCGGGGTTCACTTTCAGATGCCACTGGGCTGGGCCGTGATGGCCGCCCTCGGCACGGTGATGGTGCTGGTTTTCCTCCACATCCGCTTTGCGCTCTACCCCCGTCTGGCGCGGGCGGTGCAGGCCTCCGACTGGCCCGCCGGGGCCGCGGCCCTGGGCCAGGTGCGCCAGTGGGTGCTGGCCAATCTGGGCCTGTCGGCGGTGGTGCTGCTCGCGGCCTTGTGGCGCTTTTGAGCCCCGCGTTGCAGGTGGTCAGGCGCACGGAAATCGCGTGGGCGCGCAACGCGATGGCGGCTTGCCTGCTCACGGCCTTGTTGGCGCAGGCTGCCGAACTGCCCGCCACCGAGCGCCAGGCCATCCTCGAGGCCGCCCGGGGCCCGGCCAGCGTGCAGGCCGGCCAGCCGGTGCGTTTCGTGGTCACCCGCCTCAATGTCGATGCCAACTGGGCCGTGCTCGTGGGCAGCCTGGTGCAGGCCAACGGCGGCCCGCTGGACTGGCGCAAGGCCAAGGCCTGCGATCCGCAGCTCGACAAGATGCTCTGGGCCGTGCTCGCCCGTGCCGACGGGCGCTGGCGTGTGGCCCAACTCGATGTCTGTGCCACCGAGCCGCCCTACTGGATGACGCGCGAGCAGGGTGGTTTCGTCTGGCCCTGCGGGGTCTACGCGGGCCTGAGCGACGCCCAGGGCCGCAGCCTGGAGGCGGCCTGCCGGGCGCTCAACCGCTGACGGGCGGCCGTGCCGCCGCGCCATAGGCCTGTGTGAAGGCGGCCGGCATGCGCCGCACCTTGCCCTCGGCGATGTCCACGCACACATAGTGCGTGCGCCCCCGGAACACCGTGGCCCCGTCGGCTTCACGCACGAACTGGAAGGCGCGGTGCAGCGAGAGCTTGTCGGCGCCGGTGATCCAGGTCGCCAGCAACAGGGGCTCGTCCAGGCGCGTGGCCTGCAGGTAGGTGAGTTCGTGCTGGCGCACCACCATGCCGTGACCCAGGGCCTCGTACTGGGCCGGGCCCAGGCCCAGGGCCACCGAGTGCGCCCAGGCCACGTCCTCCAGCCACTTCAGGTAGACCACGTTGTTGACGTGGCCCATGAGGTCGATGTGCTCACCCTGCACGCGCAAGGACAGGGTGAAGGGGGCGGGGTGGTCCCAGGCGATGGCGGCGGTGGCAGGGCTGGACATGGCGGCGTGAGGTGGCTGGCCGCAGATGATGCCACCGCGGCCATGGCCGCCCGCCGCAAGGCCGCCGCTCAGTAGCGGTAGCTCAGGCCCAGGTTCAACTGAGGCAGCAGGCGCACCTTGCCCACGCTGTCGCGCAGCTCCTGCGTTTTGGCGTCCACGTCGGCCTGGGTGATGGTGACGCTGCCGTAGGTCTGGCCGACCAGGTTGGTGTCGGTCTTGAGCTTGGCGCGCCCGATCGATGCGCCGATGTCGCCCACGAAGCCGAAGCCGGCCTCGCGTTCCTGGTGGCCCCAGCCGATGCCGACGTAGGGCATGACCTTGGGGAAGCTCACGCGGGCATTGAGGTAGTCGCTGGCCGCCGGGGTGACCGTCTGGCCGTTGAGCGTCACGCTGGTGGCGCCGTCGAACTGCGACTTCAACACCACCGAGGCGTCGGCATAGGTCAGGCCGCCCGTCAGGCGGAAGCGCCCACCAAAGGGGAAGTAGTCGGCAAACAGGCCGGCGCGGTTGTACTTGGCCTTGCCCATGTAGCGGATGCCGGACTCGGTCCCGTCCTTGCTGAAGCTGCCGGTGCTGGAGACATCGGCGCGCAGACCCAGCGTGGCGTTGACTGTCTGGGCATAGCCCACGGTGATGCCGGGCAGGCCGATGGCGCCGTAGGACTCGCCGGCTTGAGCCGGCAGGGCGCAACCCAGGGCCAGGGCGCTCAGGGCGAGGGCGGTGAGGCCACGGGCGGGCAGGGGGCGGTGGGGCATGCAGGACTCCTTGCGGTGAGATGTGCGGGGTTATCGGCGTGCCGCGCCGGGGCTGAAGGCGCCCGGCCGGGGCGTGGGGCATCGTCAGCCCGCACTGCGCGCCAAATTGGTGCGCAAAGTGAGGGCATGGACCTGGCAGTCGACTTGCATGCGCAATGTCGGTGCCGTTTTCGCGGTTTGGCCGGGCATGCATCCTGCTTGCTAGTCACGCAAAGCAATGACGCTTTACAAGGTTTCCCCAAACCGCTCCGCTGACGAAGGTGGGTTGGAGTGGTCGCACACGCGGCCCTCGTCCAAACCGGTTGATTCGTTGGATCGCACCCCCGCCGCCCACCCCGGGCGCCACGGTGCACACGCTGCCGCAGTAGCCCTGCGCAGCACGAGGAGTGAGCATGAAAATCGTCGTTGTCGGCCACGGCATGGTGGGCCACCAATTCCTGCAGAGCCTGGCCGAATCCGGCCTGCAAGGCGCCCAGGTCACGGTGCTGTGCGAAGAGCCCCGCCCGGCTTACGACCGCGTGCACCTCTCCGAATTCTTCTCCGGCAAGACCGCCGAAGACCTGTCCCTGGTCGAGCCCGGCTTTTTCGAGCGCAGCGGCTTCAGCCTGCGCCTGGCCGCCCGCGCCGCCCACATCGACCGGGCCGCCCGCACCGTCACCACGCAGAGCGGAGAGGTTCTGCCCTACGACAAGCTGGTGCTGGCCACCGGCTCCAACCCCTTCGTGCCGCCGGTGCCGGGGCGCGACCGCAAGGACTGCTTCGTCTACCGCACCATCGAAGACCTGGAGGCGATGACCGAATGCGGCGCGCGCTCCAAAAGCGGCGTCGTGGTGGGCGGCGGCCTTCTCGGCCTGGAATGCGCCAAGGCCCTGAGGGACATGGGCCTGGACACGCACGTGGTCGAGTTCGCGCCGCGCCTGATGGCCGTGCAGGTGGACGAAGGCGGCGGCCGCGTGCTGCGCCACAAGATCGAAGACCTGGGCCTGCATGTGCACACCCAGCGCAACACGGTCGAGATCACCGATGGCGCCAAGGCCCGCCACCGCATGGTCTTCACCGATGGCAGCCACCTCGAGACCGACATGATCGTGTTCTCGGCCGGCATCCGCCCGCGTGACGAACTGGCCCGTGCCCATGCGCTGGCCGTGGGCGCCCGCGGTGGCATCGCCATCGACGACCACTGCCGCACCAGCGACCACCACATCTACGCCATCGGCGAATGCGCCGCCTGGAACGACCAGACCTTTGGCCTCGTGGCCCCGGGTTACGACATGGCCCGCGTGGCCGCGAAGCACATTGCCGGTGACGCCAGCGCCACCTTTGCCGGTGCCGACATGAGCACCAAGCTCAAGCTGATGGGGGTGGACGTGGCCAGCATCGGCGACGCCCAGGCCAAGACCCCGGGCTGCCGCAGCTTCCAGTACGTGGACGAACTCAAGCAGGTCTACAAGAAGATCGT
Source organism: Aquabacterium sp. (assembly GCF_021768455.1). Lineage (GTDB taxonomy): Bacteria > Pseudomonadota > Gammaproteobacteria > Burkholderiales > Burkholderiaceae_C > Aquabacterium. The sequence goes on from NZ_JAIZVX010000030.1 coordinate 21,271, forward strand.
GGTCAGCCCCGATGGCAAGACCCTGCTGGGTGCCGTGCTGGTTGGCAATGCCGATGAATACGGTACGCTGCTGCAGATGGCGCTCAACGGCATCGCCCTGCCCGAGAACCCCGAGTTCCTGATCCTGCCCAGCAGCGATGGCCAGGCCAAGCCCGGCCTGGGCGTGGACGCCTTGCCCGACACCGCCCAGATCTGCTCCTGCAACAACGTGAGCAAGGCCCAGATCTGTGCTGCAGTGGGCGAGGGCGCCTGCACCATCGGCGAACTCAAGGCCTGCACCAAGGCGGGCGCCACCTGCGGCGGCTGTGTGCCCCTGGTCACCCAGGTCATGAAGGCCGAGATGGCCAAGCGCGGCATGGCGGTCAACAACCACCTGTGCGAGCACTTCGCCTACTCGCGCCAGGAGTTGTACCACCTGATCCGCGTGGGCCAGATCAAGACCTTCGACGAGCTGCTGGCCAAACACGGCCAGGGCCTGGGCTGCGACGTCTGCAAGCCCACTGCCGCCAGCATCCTGGCCTCGGTGTGGAACGAGTTCGTGCTCAAGAAGGACCTGGCCAAGCTGCAAGACAGCAACGACTACTACCTGGGCAACATCCAGAAGGACGGCTCCTACTCGGTCGTGCCGCGCATGCCCGGTGGCGAGGTCACGCCCGATGGCCTGATCGCCGTGGGCACCATCGCCAAGAAGTACGGCCTCTACACCAAGGTCACCGGCGGCGCGCGGGTCGACATGTTCGGTGCCCGGGTCGAGCAGCTGCCCTTCATCTGGGAAGAGCTGATCGCCGCTGGCTTCGAGTCGGGCCATGCCTATGGCAAGAGCCTGCGCACCGTGAAGAGCTGCGTGGGCAGCACCTGGTGCCGCTATGGCGTGGGCGACTCGGTCGGCCTGGCCGTGGAACTGGAGAACCGCTACAAGGGCCTGCGCGCGCCGCACAAGATCAAGTTCGGTGTCTCGGGCTGCACGCGTGAATGCGCCGAGGCGCAGGGCAAGGACATCGGCGTCATCGCCACCGAGAAGGGCTGGAACCTTTATGTCTGCGGCAACGGCGGCATGAAGCCCCGCCACGCCGAGCTCTTCGCCTCCGACCTGAGCAAGGACGAGCTGATCCGCCTGATCGACCGTGTGCTGATGTTCTACGTGCGCACCGCCGACCGCCTGCAGCGCACCAGCACCTGGCGCGAGAACCTCGAAGGTGGCCTGGCCTACCTGCAGGACGTGATCCTCCAGGACAGCCTTGGCATCAACGCCGAGCTGGAGGCCCAGATGCAGCACGTGGTCGACACCTACCAGTGCGAATGGAAGACCGCCGTGACCACGCCCGCCGTGCGCCAGCGCTTCCGCAGCTTCGTCAACAGCGACAAGGCCGATGAGCACATCGTCTTCGTGGAAGAGCGCGGCCAGATCCGGCCCGCCCGCCCGGAAGAGCGCACCACCGCTTCAGACCTCGTTGCCTGAGCCCACGCCTTCCTCCTGGCCTTCCCCCTCGCCCTGCCTCACCGAACGCCTCCCGATCATGAGCACCGACACCCTGAGCTGGACCGCCGTCTGCGCGGCCGATGACATCCTTCCCGACACCGGCGTCTGCGCCCTGGTGGGCGAACGCCACGTGGCCATCTTCCGCGTTGGCAGCGATGCCTTTTTTGCCATCGACAATGTGGACCCGAAGTCCGGCGCCAGCGTCATCGCACGCGGCCTGGTGGGCAGCCTGGGCGGGCGCACCGTGGTGGCCTCGCCCTTGTACAAACAGCACCTCGACCTGCGCACCGGCGAATGCCTGGAAGACCCGGCCTGGTCGGTGAGCGCCCATGGCGTCGAGGTGCGCGCAGGCCAGGTCTGGGTTCAGCTGACATGATCATCCCCATCCATCCCGCTCCCGTCGTCCAGACGCGCTCGACCTGTCCGTATTGCGGCACGGGTTGCGGCGTGCTCATCGAGTCGGTGGGCGGGGCGGTGGTCAACGTCCAGGGCGACCCGGATCACCCGGCCAACTTCGGCCGCCTGTGCACCAAGGGCAGCACCCTGCACCTCACCGCCTCGCACAGCGTGAGCCAGCAGGCGCGCGTGCTGCACCCGCTGCACCGCAGCCAGCGTGGCGGCGCCACCCGGCCCATGGCCTGGGACGCCGCGCTCGACCTGGCCGCCGACCGCTTCGCCCAGGTGATCCGCGAACACGGCCCCGATGCGGTGGGCTTTTACGGCTCGGGCCAGCTGCTCACCGAGGACTATTACGTCTTCAACAAGCTGGTCAAGGGCCTGGTCGGCACCAACAACCTCGACACCAATTCGCGCCTGTGCATGAGCAGTGCCGTGGCCGGTTACAAGGCCACCTTGGGGCAGGACGCCCCGCCGGCCTGCTACGACGATTTCCAGCACGCCGAGACCCTCTTCATCGTCGGGGCCAACCCGGCCTGGGCACACCCCATTCTGTTTCGCCGCATCGAAGATGCGCGCCAGGCCCGCCCCAGCCAGAAGCTGGTCGTGGCCGATCCTCGCCGCACCGAAACGGCCGAGATGGCGGACCTCTACCTGCCCATCAGGCCGGGTAGCGATGTGGCACTTTTCCACGGCCTGCTGCACGTCATGCTGCAGGAGGGCCTGGTCGACCACGGTTACATCGCGCGCCACACCTCGGGCTTCGCCGCCCTGCAGGCGCTGGTGGCCGCTTTCACGCCCGAGGCGGTCGCCGCCACCTGCGGCATCCCGGTGGCCGACCTGGTGCAGGCAGCACGCTGGATGGGTGGGCACACGCCCACCCTGTCGCTCTACTGCCAGGGCCTGAACCAGAGCAGCCAGGGCACCGACAAGAACGCCGCCCTCATCAACCTGCACCTCGCCACGGGCCAGATCGGCCGGCTTGGTGCGGGCCCGTTCTCGCTCACCGGCCAGCCCAATGCCATGGGCGGGCGCGAAGTGGGGGGCATGGCCAACCTGCTGAGCGCCCACCGCGACCTGGGCAAGCCCGAGCACCGTGCCGAGGTGGCCGCCCTCTGGGGCCTGCCCTCGGTGCCGGCCGCGCCGGGCAAGACGGCGGTGGAAATGTTCGAAGCCGCGGCCCGTGGCGAGATCAAGGCGCTGTGGATCGCCTGCACCAACCCCGCACAGTCGCTGCCCGACCAGGCCACGGTGCGCCGTGCGCTGGCGCGCGCCGAGTTCGTGGTGGTGCAGGAGGCCTTTGCCACCACCGCCACCTGCGACCACGCCGACCTCATCCTGCCCGCCACCACCTGGGGCGAGAAGGACGGCACCGTGACCAACAGCGAGCGCCGCATCAGCCGTGTGCGCCCTGCCGTGCCCGCGCCCGGCGAGGCCCGCCACGACTGGGCCATCTTCACCGAACTGGGCCGCCGTCTCGAGGCCCGCCTGCCCGAGCGCGTGGCGACCTACCTGCCCGGCACCCCCACGCTCTTTCCCTACACCACGCCCGAGAGCGTGTGGAACGAGCACCGCGACAGCACCCGCGGCCAGGACCTCGACATCACCGGTCTGAGCTATGCCCTGCTCGACACCCTGGGGCCGCAGCAATGGCCCATGCCCGAAGGTGCCAGCCAGGGCCAGGCCCGCCTGTATGCCGATGGCCGCTTCCCCACCCCGGATGGCCGCGCACGCTTTGCCGCCGTGCCCCACCTGGAGCCGAAAGAAGCCGCCGACGTCGACTTCCCCTTCAGCCTGAACACCGGCCGCCTGCGCGACCAGTGGCACGGCATGAGCCGCACGGGCACGCTGGGCCGCCTCTTTGGCCACGTGAGCGAGCCCACGGTCGACCTGCATCCCTCGGACCTGCTCAAGCTGGGCGTGAGCGAGGGCGATCTGGTCAGGGTGCGCTCGCGTCGCGGTGAACTGACCCTGCCCGTGGCCGCTTCGGCCGGCCAGCAGGTGGGCCAGGCCTACATCGCCATGCACTGGGGCAGCGAGTTCCTGGGCGGGCGCAGCGCCGAGGGCGAAGCCCTGCAAGGCGTCAACGCGCTCACCCAGCCGGCGTTCTGCCCGCGCTCGAAACAGCCTGAGCTCAAGCACGCGGCCGTGGCCATCGCGCCGGCCGCCTTGCCCTGGCAGCTGCTGGCCATGGCCTGGCTGCCTGCTGCCGAGGCGCTCTCGGTGCGCCGGTCTCTGGCGAGGCTGGGGGCCGGGCTGCGCTGCTTCAGCTGCGTGCCTTTCGGGAACGAGGGTCGGCATGAAGGCCAGCCCGAGCAGGTCGGCGTGCAGCTGCGCCTGGCCCACACCGAGGCCCCTGGCGCCGCCGTGCTCGACGAGCTGACCCGGCTGCTGGGCCTGCAGGGTGATCAGCTCATGCGCCTCGATGACCCGGCGCGCCAGCACCACCGCGTGTTCCGCCTGCGCGCCGCGGAAGGCGGCCAGCGCATCGCCGCCTTCCTGATGGCCGGCGATGTGCGAGCCCAGGCCTGGGTGCGCCCCCTGCTGCAGGAGAACCAGCCCGTCGAGGCCCTTGGCAGCCTGCTGCTCTACCCCGGTGCCCAGGCCCCGGGCAAGGTGGTGGCCCGTGGCAAGCAGGTCTGCACCTGCTTCAACGTCACCGAGCCCGAGATCCAGGCCTGCCTGTCGCGGTGTGCTGGTGACGAAGCTCACCGTTTGAGCCAGTTGCAAGGGGCGCTGCGTTGCGGCACCAATTGCGGCTCCTGCGTGCCCGCGCTGCGCAAGCTGGTGCGCGACACCCCTTTTCTCTCGCCGGCCGACACCCCCGTCGCCGCCCACGACTGACCTCATCCCCGACAAGGCCCGCAGAGGCCCACCTTGACCCACCGCTGAGCCCACCATGTCCGACTTCAAGACCTTCCTCAAGTCCGGCCACGCGCCGACCTTGTTTGCCTCCTTCCTCTACTTCGACTTCACCTTCGCCATCTGGGTGCTCAACGGCGCCATGGCGCCGTTCATCAGCGAGACCTTCCAGCTCACGGCGGCCCAGAAGGGCTTCATGGTCTCGGTGCCCATCATCGCGGGCGCCCTGATGCGCTTCCCCCTGGGGCTGCTGTCGCAGTACATCGGGCGCAAGAGCGCGGCCCTGGTCGAGATGGCGCTGATCATCCTGGCCCTCGCCTACGGCTTCTTCTTCGTCAATTCGCACGACACCGTCATCGCCATGGGCGTGCTGCTGGGCATTGCCGGCGGCAGCTTCGGCATCGCGCTGTCGCTGGGCTCCGGCTGGTTCCCGCCCAAGTACAAGGGCCTGGCCATGGGCATCGCGGGGGCTGGCAACAGTGGCACCGTGCTGGCCGTGCTGTTCGCGCCGCCCCTGGCCATGAAGTACGGCTGGCAGACCGTGTACGGCCTGGCCGCCTTCACCATGCTGCTGCCCATGGCCGTGATGGCCGTCTTCGCCAAAGAGCCGCCCGACACCGAGCACCAGAGCTTCCGCGAGCACATCGCCTGCCTGTTCGAAAAGGACGGCTGGGCCTTCAGCCTGATCTACGTGATCACCTTCGGTGGCTTCATCGGCCTGGCCAACTTCCTGCCCACCTACTTTTACGACCAGTTCAAGGTCACCAAGGTCGAGGCCGGTCAGCTCACCATGCTGGCCACGCTGATGGGCTCGGCCACCCGTGTGGTGGGCGGCTGGCTGTCCGACCGCTGGGGCGGCATCAACACCCTGTCGGGCGTGCTGGTCTTCGTGGTCATCACCCTGGTGGTCTGCGGCCTCATGGGCGACAGCCTGGCGCTCACGACCCTGCTCTTCATGCTGTGCTTTGCCTCGCTGGGCGCCGGCAACGGGGCGCTCTTCCAGCTGGTGCCCCTGCGCTGGCCTTTGACCACGGCCGTGGCCGGCTCCATGATCGGTGAGCTGGGTGCCCTGGGCGGCGGCTTCATCCCCAATGCCATGGGCCAGTCCAAGCAGCACTTCGGCACCTACTTCTACGGCTTCCTGGCGTTTGCCGCGGTGGGCGTGGGCGTGCTGCTCATGATGCGCGTGATGCAGATCCGCTGGACCCGCACCTGGGCCGAAAAGGGCGGCCGCGCCCGCACCACCGGCAGCACGGCGGCCACCTTCCGCCAGACCGCCTCCACCGGGCGCTGAGCCCTTCGCCACGCCCCCAGCCGACACGCCATGAGCCCGTCCCCTGCGTCTGTGCCCCCATCCGCCGCACCTGCCGCCACGCCGGCCTCGTCCCGCCAGAAACTGGTCGTGGTGGGCAATGGCATGGCCGGGGTGCGCACCGTCGAAGAGCTGCTCAAGGTGGCGCCCGATCGCTACGACATCACCGTCTTCGGCGCCGAGCCCCACCCCAACTACAACCGCATCATGCTGTCCCCGGTGCTGGCCGGCGAGCAGACCTTCGATGACATCGTGCTCAACCCGCTGGACTGGTATGCCGCCCACGGCATCACCCTGCACACGGGGCGGGCGGTCACCGAGGTCGACCGTGCGCGCCGCCTGGTCCGCACGGCCGATGGCACCGAAGCCCCTTACGACCGCCTGCTGCTGGCCACCGGTTCGCAGCCCTTCGTGCCGCCGGTGCCCGGGCACGACCTGCCCGGCGTCGTCAGCTACCGCGACATCGCCGACACCCAGGCCATGATCGATGCCGCCGCCACCCACCCGCATGCCGTGGTGATCGGCGGTGGGCTGCTGGGACTGGAGGCGGCCAACGGCCTGGCCATGCGGGGCATGCGGGTCACCGTGGTCCACATCGGCGCGTGGCTGTTGGAGCGCCAGCTGGACCGCGAAGCCGCCACGCTGCTGCAGGCCTGCCTGGCCGAGCGGGGCCTGTCCTTTGCGCTGGGTGCCCACACCGCTGCCTGCCTGGCGGGCGAAGGCGGGCGCGTGCGCGCCGTCTTGCTGAAGGACGGCCGCGAGCTGCCCGCCGACCTGGTCGTGATGGCCGCCGGCGTGCGCCCCGACGTGCGCCTGGCCACGGCCATCGGCCTGCAGTGCAACCGGGGTGTGCTCGTCACCGACACCCTGCAGACCCTCACCGACCCACGCATCTACGCCGTGGGCGAATGTGCCAACCACCGGGGCACGGCCTATGGCCTGGTCGCGCCGCTCTACGAGCAGGCCATCGTCTGCGCCAACCACCTGGCGGGCCTGGGCATCGGGCGCTACCTGGGCAGCCAGGTCAGCACCAAGCTCAAGGTCACCGGCATCGACCTCTTCTCGGCCGGCGACTTCATGGGCGCCGAAGGCACCGAGTCCCTCGTGCTGCGCGACCCCGCCCGCGGCGTCTACAAGAAGCTGGTGCTGCGCGGCGACGTGCTGGTCGGTGCCTGCCTGTTTGGCGACATCGCCGATGGCAGCGGGTACTTCGAGCTGATCCGGCGCGGCGAGGCGCTGGCCGGTCGGCGCACCAGCCTGCTGTTCGGGCTGGACGTGGCCGCGGCCTGAGGCCGGGCCGCGCTGGCCTCAGCGTTTGGGCAGGAAGGCCAGCCAGTACACCAGCAGGGCGTTGAACAGCAGGGACACGCCCAGGGCGATCTGCCAGATTGCGGCCGGGTTGCGCTCCAGCAGCGAGGAGGCCCGGGCGGGCGTGAGGGGCCGCGAGGCGCCTCGTTCCAGCGCCAGCTGCAGTTCTTCGGCGGTCTCGAAGCGGGCCTTGGGCTCGCGGGCCACGGCCTTGAGCACGATGTGGTCCAGCCAGATCGGCACATCGGGCCGCAGGCGCGACGGTGCCACCGGGTCGCGCCGGAAGCGGCTGAGCTGGTAGGGCTCGATCTCGCCATACGGCAGGCGCCCGGTCAGCCACACGTACAGCGTCACGCCCAGCGCATAGAGGTCGGACTGCGGCGTGGCGCGGTTCTGGCTCGCGTCGTCCGACCACTGTTCCGGGTTCATGTAGCTGGGCGTGCCGGCGTGCAGCACCCGCAGCGATTCGGGCTCCTTGCCCGACAAGGCCACGCCCAGGTCCAGGATGCGCCACTGCCCGTCGCGCCCGCGGTGCACGTTGTCGGGCTTGATGTCTCGGTGGACGACGCCATGCTGGTGCAGCCGTCCCAGGGTGTGGGCCAGGCTGCTGCCGGCGGACACCACCTCGGCCACCGAGAAGGGCTGCTGGCGGTCGAGCATGTGGGCCAGGGACTCGCCCTCCAGCCAGTCTGACAGGGTGTAGAAGGCCGTGGGGTTCACCGGCTCGGTCACGTGCAGCAGGCCTTCGGCCTGGCGCTCCGACACGCGCGCGGCCAGCCAGGCCTCGTGGGCCAGCATCTCGCGCTCCTGGGCGTCGCTGGCCCGCGATTCGTGCAGGGTCTTGAGGGCGTGCAGGCGGCCGGTCTCGCCATCGCGCACGCGGTAGACGCGGTGGACGCCGTTGTTGAACACCGCTTCTTCGACGGTGAACTGGTCCAGCACATCGCCCGCCTTCAAGCGGGGCGGCACCGGCAGCTGGCGTCCGCGGCGGCTCATGTCGGCCAGGCTGACCAGGTCCAGTCCCTGCACCCGCAGCACCACGGCGGTGGCGTTGTCGCGCCCCCCGGCAGCCAGGGCGCGGGCCACCAGGGCGGCGCTGGCCTCCTGGGCCGAGCCGGTGGTGGCCAGTTCGTGCAGCACCGCGGGCTTGAGGTGGCCGTGCACCCCGTCGCTGGTCAGCACCAGGGTGTCGCCGATCTGCAGGTCGCCTTCCAGGTAATCCACGCGCAGGGCGTCGTCCAGACCGATGGCCCGCGTCAGGCCGTTCTGGAACTCGGTGCGCCCCATCACGTGGTCCTGCGTCAGCTGGGTGCACTCGCCCGCGCGGATCAGCCAGGCGCGGCTGTCGCCCACATGGGCCAGTGTGAAGCCGTGGGCGCGCAGCACCAGGGCGGTCAGGGTGCACGTGCCCGACTGGGCTGCACGGCCTTCCGCGTTGAGGCGCCGGCGGTTGTGGTCGACCAGCCAGGCGTTGTGCGCCGCGATCACGCGCTCCAGGGCCACGGTCGGGTCCCAGGTGGCGGGGGTGGCATACCAGTCCCGCACCAGCGTCATCACGGTGGTCTGCGCGGCCTCCAGGCCCAGTCCGCCGTTGGAGACGCCATCGGCCAGCGCGGCCACCACGCCCCAGGCCGCCTCGCTGGCGTCCGGCTGGCGG
>NZ_JAIZVX010000159.1 GCF_021768455.1 Aquabacterium sp.
GGGGGGGCCGTGTGATGGGTGTCACTCATGTTCGATTTCCGTTTCTCGTGGTTGTGTCGCGTGGTGGCTTTTTGACTCGGGCACCGTAGGCGCGCAAAAGGGTGGATACGGCTGCGCGGGCCCACGTGTCCCGTTGCATCTCCGATGCGACAGCCTCCGGATGGGTCAGGCTCTCCATCTGTGCTTCGTGGCGGAGCATGCCGAGAAAATGGCCCGTGGCCATGTCGACGCCAATCTTGCTCAAGTCCAGTTCTTGGTGATCGGCAGCTCGCTCCAGGGTCCGACGGATCTGGCTGTGGATGACCCGGGGGCCTTTGGCATAAAAAGTTTTGCCGATGTGAGGAAAGCGGGGGGCCTCTGCCACCACGACCCTGAAGAGCGCAATGGCTTGGGGTGACAGCACGAGGTCCAGGTAGGCGCGGCCCAGTTCAGCAAGGCTGACTTCGAGGTCTCCTTCCACTGGCTGCAATGCTTGCAACTGGGCGTCGAAGAGCTGGCATTGGTGCTCGATGACAGCGAGGAACAAGGCCTCTTTGTTGGCGTAACGCGCATAGACCGTGGCTTTGGAGACCTTGGCCTGGGCCTGGATCATGTCCGTCGTGGCCGCGCTGAACCCGTGGGTCATGAACACGTGGGTGGCGGCGGCAAGCACAGTCAGTGCTTTGTCATCGCTTGTCTTTGGACTTGCCACGTTGGCTTTCCCTCAAAAGGGTATCAATCTATACCGATCGGTTTAGTTGTGTCAAGGGGATCTGATTTCCCCTTTGCAAATTGGGCAATTGGCTACTTATGCACTGATACTTTTGCTTCACTTGATACAGTACCGATCGGTTTAATCAACAACGAGGGTGCACATGACCCAGCAATCGGTGAACGAACAGGTGAATGCATGAGTGAATCAACTTGGCGTGGCGTCATGGCATACCGAGCGGTACTCCTGGCAATGCCTGCTGCATTGGGGATGGCCGGGTGTGCTGGCCCCAGAACCGACGGCCCTTCCACCGTGTCTTTCGATCCAGGCGAGGTGGCGCGACTTGCCGACCGCCAGGCACAGTTTGTGGCGAAAGCCCCTTTTCTGAAGGCCGATTCGGTGCCTCAGGATTGGGCTGCCTTGCTGGGGGACCCTGCTCTCGGTGAGCTGCTGGCACAGGCGCAAGCCCAAAACCTGGATCTCCAGATGGCTGCCAGCCGTGTGGCGCAAAGTGCTGCTGCCTTGGGCGTCACCCAGGCCCTGGGGCAGCCCCATACGGAGCTGGGTGGCAGTGTCACGCGCTCGGCCATCAGTGCCAACTCGCCATTGGCCAACCTGGGTGCCTACACCGGGGGCTTCAACCTCTGGGATGTGGGGGCACAGGTCAGCTGGGAGGTCGACTTCTGGGGCCATGTAGCCAGTTTGACGGAGGCTGCGCGAGCCCGGTGGCAAGCCAGCGCCTTGCATGTGGCGGCTGCGCGTTTGTCTGTGTCAGCCGAAGTCGCCAGGCAGCTTTTGCTGTTGCGTGAGGTGCAACAGCAAGTGCGCATCCAGAGCGAGCTTGCGGCCGTGGCTGCGCGCCGAGTGCAGCTGATGGAAAGCCGCCAGCGACACGGCATGGCCACCGCAGCAGAGCTGACGACGGCACAGGCCGATGCCCTGGCTGCCGAAGTGCCGCTGGCAGGGTTGCGACAGCAAGCGCAGTCCTTGCGCAATGGCCTGAGCCTGTTGTTGGGGCAGGTGCCGCACGCCCTGGATGCGCGCCTGGACGACGTGACGGACGTGGCGCCACCCGCCAGCTTGCCTGTGGGGGTGCCATCAGAGTTGGCTCGGCAGCGGCCAGATGTGCTGGAAGCGGAGGCTGACCTCCGCGCGGCTGTGGCGGATGTGTCGGCAGCACGATCTGACTTTTACCCGCGCATCACCCTGGGTGCCAGCTTGGGCCTGGAGGCCTTCAAGCTGCGCGATTTGGGGAGTTGGGATTCGCGCCAGTACAGCGTAGGCCCGGCGTTTTACCTGCCTCTCTTTGAAGGCGGCCGTTTGCGACAGACCCTCGTCTTGAGGGAGGCACGACAGCAGGAGGCTGCGTTGGCCTATCGGCGCACGGTGCTCAAGGCCTGGCAAGAGGTGGACGACGCGTTGACGCAGCAGGCAGAAGCCCGGCGTCAATGGCAGTTGTGGGAAGCCGCAGTGCAGCAGCGTTGGCAAGCTTTGCAGGCAGTGGAGCGCGCGCGCCGCGCAGGTGCTGCCGACGATCTGGCCGTGGCCGAGGCTCGCCGCGGTTGGCTGGTGGCCTCAGCGTCGCGGGTGGGGGCTGCCACACAAGTGAAGCTGGGTGCCGTGGCGTTGATGCGTGCGCTGGGTGGTGGCTGGACGCCGCCTGGATCGGATTCGGGGGCAGGCTCATGAGCGGCGCAGTCCCCGTCCCACCTTCCTCGCCCTCTCCGCCACCCCCACCGCCTCCTCCCCCCTTCAACGCCCGCCTTGCGACCGGGCTGTTGGGGATCCTCTTGGCGGCAATGGTCTCGGGCCTCAACAACCGGGTGCCAGGTCTTGCCATGCCCGACATCCGCGGCGCTCTGGGCTTTGGGCAGGACGATGCTTCCTGGTTGCAGAGCATGTACGCAGCCGGAGAACTGGCGGCCATGCCGTTTGCAACCTGGTTTGCCATCACGTTCTCGTTGCGGCGCTTTCACATGTGGATGCTGTCGTCGATGCTGGTGTTGGCATTGGTGATGCCATGGCTGCCAAGTCTGCCTCTGATGATTTTGGCAAGGGGCATCCAGGGGCTGATCGCCGGCACCTTGATTCCCTTGCTGATGATGTCAGCCCTGCGCTTTTTGCCGCCTCCCATCCGGTTGCACGGCCTGGCCTTGTACGCCATGACGGCCACGTTTGCGCCGAATGTGGCGGTGTGGCTGGCCGCCTGGTGCCTGGATGGGTTGCACGATTGGCGCTGGGCCTACTGGTTGGTGATCCCGCCGGGTCTGCTGGCTTTGGCCCTCGTGGGTTGGGGCATCCCGAAGATGCCGCTGGCTTTGCCACGCATGCGCCAGGCCAACTGGTTTGGCATGGGCCTCGGTATACCTGGCCTGGTCCTGTTGGCCCTGGCGCTCGACCAGGGCGTTCGACTCGATTGGCTGCATTCACCTGTGGTGCGTGCCTTGCTGATCCTGGGGGGCACGTTCACGGCACTCTTCCTGGTCAGTGAATGGCGGCACTCGGCACCCTTCATGCGGTTGCAGATGCTGTCTCGGTGTAACCTGGGCCTGGGCTTCAGCATCTTCTTTTGCCTGCTCATCACCTTGTCGGCCGGGGTGGCCTTGCCGGTGAACACGCTGGTGCATCTGCATGGATTTCGGATGTACGAGGTGGCGCCGCTGGGGCTGTCCATCGGCTTGCCGCAGTTGGTGCTGGGGCCAGCAGTGGCTTTGCTGCTCTACCAGCGATGGGTCGACGCTCGCCACCTCTTTGTCCTGGGCTTGCTGTTGATCGCCACCGCTTGCTGGATGGCCTCACAGATTGACCCGAGCTGGATGGTGCAGGAGTTTCACCTGATTCAGGTGCTGCAGGCTTTGGGACAGCCCCTTGCGGTGGTCTCGCTGCTGTTCCTCGGCACCAGCGTGGTTCAGCCCATGGAAGGGCCTTCGGTGGCCGGGATCATCAACACTTTGCGTGCCTTGGGCACCGTGTGCAGTGGCGCCTTGGTGGGCGAGTTGATGCATGTGTGTGGCAGCTTCCACGCCAGCGCCTTGGCTGATCAGGGTGCGCAGTGGATGGCTCGCGCCGGGGCCTTGGGGGCCGGGTACGCACCTTCATGGGGGCAAGAACTGGCAGAGCAGGTCACGGTTTTGGCCGCTGCAGATGTCTTCCGCCTCTTCGCCTTGCTGGCATTGCTTCTGATCCCTGGGGTGCTGTGCCTGCAGCACATCCCGGCGCCCAAGATTCCTCCTCGTCCACAACCTTCTGTTCAGCCACTCTCGCCCGCGAAGGGCTGAGTGACTTCATCCAACACGTCGAAAGATTCGCCATGTCGATCAACCTTCCTTCCCGCTTGGGCTTCCCTCTGTTGGCCATCGTGGCCGTGCTGGTGGCGGCCGGTGCTGCCTACGCCACATGGGGTCGTCCCGAGTCCGAGTCCACCAGCCAGGCCACGGACGATGCCCGCATCCAGGCAGATCTCACTGTGATGGCTTCTCAGGTGCCTGGCGTGATTGCCGAGGTGGCCGTGCAAGACAACCAGTCGGTCCAGGCTGGTCAATTGCTTTGGCGCCTGGATGACCGAGATCTGAAAGTGGCGGTGCGCCAGGCCGATGCCCGGGTTGCCAGTGCCCGAGCGGGCTTGGGCGCACTTGAGGCCCAGATCCTCCGCCATGCCAGCGAGGTGCAGGCAGCTCAAGCGACCCTGACCGCTGACCAGGCCAATCTGACACTGGCCCAGACCAATCGGCAGCGCTTTGGCGGCATGGCCCAGGATGGCTCTGGCACCCTGCAAGCACAACAGCAGTCTGACGTGCAGTGGCAGGTGGCGCGTGCTGCGCTCCAGCGCGATGAGGCTGTGCTCGAGTCCGCCAAGAAACAACTGGGAGTGTTGCAGGCAGAGCGTGAACGCGCGCAAGCCACACTCGCCAGCGCAGAGGCTGAGCGACAAGGCGCCGAGCTTCGCCTGAGTTACGCGCGCGTCACTGCGCCGGTGCCTGGCGTGGTGGCTTCGCGTTCAGCCCGCGTGGGCAGCTATGTGCAGGTGGGACAGCCTGCGGTGACCTTGGTGCCTTCGCAAGGCCTCTACGTGGACGCCCATTTCCGTGAAACGCAGCTGGCCCACATCCGCGAAGGGCAAGCTGTGACGCTGACTGTGGACGCTCTGCCCGGCGTGAAACTCAAGGGCCATGTGGCCAGCCTGGCGCCTGCCAGTGGCGCCAGCCTTTCGCCCATGGGCGCGCAAAACGCCACAGGCAACTTCACCAAGATCGTACAAAGGCTGCCTGTGCGCATCGAATTGGACGCCGATCAGGAGGCGCTTGCGCGTCTGCGAGTTGGCATGTCGGTACAGCCTCACATCGATGTTGCTGCGGCGGCACAGGCTGCTCCATTGAAAGGTCAACCATGAGGAAGTTTGTCTCTTCGGCTTTTTGCGGTCTGTGGGCGGGGGGCGCGATGCTCACAGGCGCGTCCGCTCCTGCGCAAACCCTTGGCGGCCACTCACAGTCTGAAGTGGCGCAGGTCGTGACCACTCAGCCCAATGTGGCTTTGGCGGCCGCGCGTCGCGTGGTGGCGGCGGCCCTTGCCGAGGCCCAGGAACACGGTTGGCGCATTGGCGTGGCCGTTGTGGACGCCAGTGGCGAACTCGTGGCTTTCGAGCGCGCAGACGGCGCTCAACTCATCACCATCTCCGTAGCACAAGGCAAAGCACGCACAGCTGCGCTTTTGAAAGCGCCTTCCAAGGCCTTTGAGGACTTCATCAACGGCGGACGCCCCAGCTTTTTGTCGACCCCGGGCGTGACGGCGCTGGAAGGTGGGGTGCCCCTTGTCTGGCGCGGGCAAGTGGTGGGCGCTGTTGGCGTCAGTGGTGCCCATGGCCCCAACGACACCCAGGTGGCTGAACGTGCCGCGGCAACCCTCTCAACCCAACCCTGAAGAACCGAGGCGAATCATGCAAGCTCTGAAAGACAAAACCCTGCTGGTCATAGGTGGCAGCTCCGGCATTGGCCTGCGTGTGGCCCACCAGGCTGCGGCCGAAGGGGCGCAGCTCATCCTGGCCGGACGCCGCCCTGATGCCTTGGCTGCGGCCCAAGCCGAACTTTTGCTGGCGGCCCGCGATCGTGGCCATGCCAACCCAGTTCGGCTCGTGGCCCAGGTCGATGCGCACGACCACGTGGGACTTCAAGCCATGTTTGACGGCTTGCCTCCCCTCGATCACGTCGTCTCCATGGTGGGAGATGTGATGGGAGGGGGCTTCCTGAAAGCTGACATGGCCGTGATCCGTCACGTCATCGAATCCAAGTTCTTCACCAACGTGCGCATTGGTCAGTTGGCCGCAGGCAAGTTGCGCGATGGCGGCAGCCTGGTGTTCACGGCGGGGACAGGTGGCCGCGCCCAGGACGCCTGTGCCAGCTACGTCGGCAACTTGGGGGTCAACGCGCTGGTTGAGGGGCTGGCTGCCGAACTGGCGCCACGGGTGCGGGTCAATTCGGTTTGTCCCACCTGGACGCTCACGCCGTTCTGGCGCGACGTGCCGCCGGAGCAGGTGCAGGCCATACGTGCCAGGTTCGAAACAAGCATCCCGCTCAAGCGACTTGCCACCATGGACGAACTGGCCAGTGCCTACGTTTTCCTGATGAAGAACGGTTTTGTGACCGGTCAGCATCTGGCGGTGGACGGCGGCATCATGCTGGGTGCGTGAACGACCACAGGGCGGCAGGAAGCCAAGCAGCGCCGCCCAAGCAACCTTGTCCGCCCCGGCAAGCCCTTGATCACGGTGACCGGGGTGCGGAGCTCGTCTGTGGCCAGCCCAGCCAGGGTATTCAGGCGGCAGGTCGCGCAGGATTTTGATGGCGTCGATGGCGGAGCTTTGAAGCCTTCGTCTCGACGAATCCTCTGGGCGCGGACACAAACATCCTGAGCAGCCTTAAAATACAGGCCCCACTCAGATGCCAGGTTGACCTGAAAACCCCATGACGACGAACACACGAGACGAGGTCAACACGGCCGCGGTGGCCCGCATCCCCAAGGTCGCCTTTGCCAGCCTGGGTTGTCCCAAGGCCCTCACCGACTCTGAACTGATCCTCACCCAGCTCCGTGCCGAAGGCTACGAAACCAGCAAGACCTTCGATGGTGCGGACCTGGTGATCGTGAACACCTGCGGTTTCATCGACGATGCCGTCAAGGAAAGCCTGGACACCATCGGCGAAGCCCTGGCCGAAAACGGCAAGGTCATCGTGACCGGCTGCCTGGGTGCCAAGTCCGGTCAGGATGGTGCCGACAACCTTGTGCGGCAGATGCACCCCAGCGTGCTGGCCGTGACCGGTCCGCATGCCACGCAGGAGGTGATGGACGCCGTGCACCTGCACGTGCCCAAGCCCCACGACCCCTTCATCGACCTGGTGCCCGAGGCCCGTGGTGTGGCCGGCATCAAGCTCACGCCCAAGCACTACGCCTACCTGAAGATTTCGGAAGGCTGCAACCACCGCTGCAGCTTCTGCATCATCCCCAGCATGCGTGGTGACCTGGTCTCGCGCCCGATTGGCGAGGTGCTGAGCGAGGCGCGCGCGCTGTTCGAGTCGGGCGTGAAGGAACTGCTGGTGATCAGCCAGGACACCTCGGCCTATGGCGTGGACGTGAAGTACCGCACCGGTTTCTGGGACGGCAAGCCCGTCAAGACCCGCATGTACGACCTGGCCGAGCAGCTGGGTGCTCTGGCCCGCGAGCACTGTGCCTGGGTGCGGATGCACTATGTCTACCCCTACCCGCATGTCGACGAGGTGGTGCCGCTCATGGCCCAGGGCCTGATCCTGCCTTACCTGGATGTGCCCTTCCAGCACGCCCACCCCGATGTGCTGAAGCGCATGAAACGCCCGGCCAACGGCGAGAAAAACCTGGATCGCCTGCGCCGCTGGCGCGAGATCTGTCCGGAGATCGTGGTGCGCTCCACCTTCATCGCCGGCTTCCCTGGTGAAACCGAGGAAGAGTTCCAGTACCTGCTGGATTTCCTGAAGGAAGCCGAGATCGACCGTGCGGGCTGCTTTGCCTACTCGCCCATCGATGGCGCCCCGGCCAACGCCCTGGAAGGCGCCCTGCCAGACGAGGTGCGTGAAGAGCGTCGCGCCCGCTTCATGGCCGTGGCCGAACAGGTGTCGATCGCCAAGCTGCAGCGCCGTGTGGGCGCGACCATGCAGGTGCTGGTGGACAGCGCTCCGGCTTTGGGGCGCCGTGGTGGTGTGGGCCGCAGCTACGCGGATGCGCCCGAGATCGACGGCACCGTGCGCCTCCTGCCGCCCGAGAAGGCCAGCAAGACGCTCAAGGTGGGTGAGTTCACCAAGGCCCGCATCGTGGCCGTGGAAGGGCATGACCTGATCGCGCTGCCAATCTGATCGGTGGCGCCTTCTGCCACACGTCGGCACGAACAAAAAAGGCACCCTTGGGTGCCTTTTTTCATGCAGGGGCCGAGGCTCAGGCGCCGAGCTTGAGGAAGAGTTCGCGGTCGGGGGCGAAGTTGGCGTAGAGCGGCATCAGCGCGCCACCGATGGCGCGGGCGTCCGAGCCGATGGTGCCGCCCAGCACGCTGGGCTGGAAGACCCCTTCCCAGTTGTACTGGCCCATGGCCTGCTGCACGGCCGGCAACAGCGCTGCCAGCAGGCCACGACTGAACGAGCCGTCGATGATCACGCCTTCCAGGTCCAGCAGGCAGGCCGTGCTGTTGATGGCCAGCGCCATCCCGCGGGCGGTTTGTGCCACCCACTCGGCGGTGACCGGCGCCCAGTCGCCTTGCAGGGCGCGCTCGTCGTAGGCGGCGGTCGGGTCCAGGCCGGCGCGTTCAAAGCCCTGTTCGAGGTTCACCAGGGAGGCCAGGCTCAGCAATTGAGCGGGTGACTGTGGCTGCTCGGGCGCCACCACGTTCAAGGGCAGGGAGCCCACGGCACCCGCGTTGCCATGCACGCCACCACGCAGGTGGCTGTCGATCACCAGGCCACCGCCAATGAAGGTGTCGACGAAGATGTAGAGGAACGTGGGCAGATTGCGGCCACGGCCTGCCACCAGTTCGGCCACGCAGGCGGCCGATGTGTCCTTCACAAAGTGAACCGGCAGGTCGGTGGTGCCTTGCATGCGCTGCGGGATGTGGACGGACTGCCACGTCGCAGCCTTGGATTCCGGCATGCCCAGCAGGGTCTGCCAACCGCCCAGCGAGAAGGGTGCGGCCACGCCCACCCCTTGCAGGCGCTCCGCCTTGGCGGCGCCGAGGGCTTCGGCCAGGTTGGTGCGCAACTGCTCCACCCGGTTGGCGATGGCGTCGAACAGGGTGTCGGGGTCAGGCCAGGCGTAGTCCAGCGTCAGGCGCTCGCGCACCCGGCCGGTGAAGTCGACCAGCAGGGCGTCCATGCTGCGCCGGCCGACCTTGATGCCGACCGAAAACGCACCGTCCGGGTTCAGCGCGATGGGCACCGAGGGCTGCCCCACCTTGCCACGCAGCGGCTGCTGCTTGAGCACCAGGTCTTCGTCGAGCAAGCGCTCGATGATGATCGACACCGTCTGCGCGCTCAGGTGGGTGAGCCGGGCCAGTTCGGCCTTGGGCAGCGCCCCGTGCATGCGGATGGCCTGCAGCACCACCCGCTCGTTGT
>NZ_JAIZVX010000258.1 GCF_021768455.1 Aquabacterium sp.
CCAGGAGCCCCCATGAAAATCAAACAGATCGCCCTGACCGCCGCCTTGGTCTGCGCCGCCACCGGCGCCTTCGCCCAGACCTCCTCGGTCACCCTCTACGGCAGCCTTGACCAGTACTTCAACTACCTCAAGAGCAGCGCCGACACCTCGACCAACACCATCCGCTCGCTCAACGACGGCTCCACCATGCGCAGCCGCATTGGCTTCAAGGGTGTCGAAGACCTCGGCGACGGCCTGGCCGTGAAGTTCCAGCTCGAAGGCGGCCTGGGTGCCGACACCGGCGCATCCGCCGACACCACCCGCTTCTTCGACCGTCAGGCCTGGGTCGGCCTGGCCTCCACCACCCTGGGTGAAGTCCGCTTCGGCCGCCAGAACGGCTCCGTCTTCGCCCGCGGCGACTACGTCGACTACACCTCCCGCACCCTGGGTTCGGTGGTCAACGCCTTCGGCGTGCCTTCGCGCTACGACAACGACATCTCCTATGTCTCGCCTCGCCTGTCGGGTTTCCAGTTCGACGGCCACTACGCACTGGCTGAAACCACTGTCAGCACCACCAACGCCGGTGTTTACCAACTGGGCGCCGACTACCTCAACGGTCCCTTCCGCGTGGGTTACGCCAGCATCACCGGCAAGGCCCCCAAGGACGCCACCTACACCCGCAGCGTGACCTACCGTCAGGTCTACGGCAACTACGACTACGGTCAGGGCAAGGTCTACGCCACCTTCATCCGCACCAACAACAGCACCTCGTCGGGCACCGCTGGCAGCGCCACCTTCCTGAGCAATGGTTCGGCCATCCTCGGCAACGTGGGCGGCACCGTCGCCGGCACCAAGGCCGACGTCAACCGCTACTACAACATCATCCAACTGTCGGCCGACTACAAGGTCACGCCGCAACTGCGCGTCGGTGCCCTGTACGGCGTGATCAAGGACACCTCGGACAACAAGATGGGTGCCAAGGGCGGCGCCATCGGCGCCTACTACGACCTCTCCAAGCGCACCACCCTGGTCGCTTCGCTGAGCACCCTCAACAACGACGACAACGGCAGCTTCCAGCCCTCCGGTTCCGCCGGCCTGGCCACGAAGTTCACCACCGCTGCCGACGTCACCGGCAAGCGCATCAACGACCTCGCCCTGGGCATCGTTCACCGCTTCTGATCACCCGGTTCACACCTGAGCAAGCCCAGAGCCGGCGCCTCGCCCACGGCGAGGCCCTGGCCCATTCGGCCCGCGCAGCCCCTTCGGCAGCGCGGGCTTTTTTTCGTCGCGTCGGGCTCAGCGTCGGGCCCCCTGAGCCCTGCGGTCAGTCGGGCAGACCGAGGCGCACCACACCCTTGCCCCAGAAGGCCAGCTGAAGGGGATCGGTGCCGGCTGCACCGCTGCGGCTGGGGGCATCCCAGCGCTGGCCCGGCTTGGGTGCACGCTCGTAAAGCGGCATGACCTTGGGCAGGCTGGCTTCGATGTCCTGGATGCGGGTGCTGCTGGCCGGGTGGGTGGAGAGCCACTGCGGCGGCGCACCCTTGGCCGCGGCCGACATCTTCTGCCACAGGCTGATGCCGGCGCGCGGGTCGTAACCGGCGCGGGCGGCCAGCTCCATGCCGACCAGATCGGCCTCGGACTCGTCTTCGCGGCTGAACTTCAGCGTGAGGAGCTGCCCGCCCATGTTGAGCAGGGCGTCACCCGTGTTGCCCAGACCAAAGAGACTGGAGACCAGGCCTGCGCCCATCTTGGTCGCGTAGGTCTTGCCCATGCGCTCGCGGGCGTGCTCGCGCAGGGCGTGCGCCACCTCGTGGCCCATCACCATGGCGACCTCGTCGTCGGTCATCTTGAGCTGCTCGAGGATGCCCGTGTAGAAAGCGATCTTGCCGCCCGGCATGCAGAAGGCATTGAGCTCTTTCGAGTTCAGCAAGATGACCTGCCACTGCCAGTCCTTGGCGCGCTTGTTCCACTCCAGGCTGAAGGGAATGATGCGCCTGGCAATGGCCCGCAGGCGCTGGACCTGCGGGTGGTTGTCGGGCAACAGGGCGTTTTGCTGCCTGGCTTCGGTGGCCAGCTGCACGAACTGCTGGGCGGCGGCCTGTTCCACATCGGCGGCCGGGACAAAACGGGCAAAGGTCGAGGTCTTGCCGACCTCCACACCTTCTCGGGCCTGGGCGAGGGGGGGCAGGCTCAGGGCGCAGGCCAGCCACACGGCAGCGGCCAGCGGACGGCGCACGCCGGAGCGGCGCGCGGAGGAAACAGAGGCAGGAGACGACATCAGCGTGGACATGGTGTTCACCGTGCGGGGATCAAGGGCCAAGGGGCTCAGGACGCGGCCTGGCGGTCGAGCATACGCCGCACCGCAGGCAGCAGCAGGTAGGCCGGGAAAGACAGCCAGAAGGTGAGGAAAAAGAAGGCGGCATAGCCCATCTGCTCCACGCCCAGCCCCCCCGCCCAGCCCGAAACTGGGCGGGGGGGCTGGGCGTGGAGCAGATGGGCTATGCCGCCTTCTTT
>NZ_JAIZVX010000031.1 GCF_021768455.1 Aquabacterium sp.
ACGTGCTCGAAGGCGGCCAGGCCGCGCGCCACGCCTTCCGCGTTGCATCGGGGCTGGACTCGATGGTGCTGGGCGAACCCCAGATCCTCGGCCAGATGAAGCAGGCCGTGCGCGAGGCCGACACCGCCGGCACCCTGGGCACCACCCTGCACCAGCTCTTCCAGCGCAGCTTCTCGGTGGCCAAAGAGGTGCGCACCTCGACCGAAATCGGCGCGCACTCGATCAGCATGGCCGCCGCCGCCGTGCGCCTGGCCAGCCAGCTCTTTGAAGACCTGAGCCGCACCAAGGTGCTGTTCGTGGGCGCGGGCGAGATGATCGAGCTCACCGCCACGCACTTTGCGGCCCGCAACCCGCGCGCCATGGCCGTGGCCAACCGCACCCTGGAGCGCGGCGAAAAACTCGCCACCCACCTGGGTGCCCAGGCCATGCGCCTGGCCGACCTGCCCGAACGCCTGCACGAGTTCGACATCGTCGTCTCCTGCACGGCCAGCAGCCTGCCCATCATCGGCCTGGGTGCCGTCGAGCGTGCGCTCAAGGCCCGCCGCCGCCGCCCCATGTTCATGGTCGACCTGGCCGTGCCACGCGACATCGAACCCGAAGCCGGCAAGCTCGGCGACGTCTACCTCTACACGGTCGACGACCTCTCCGCCCTGGTCCAGACCGCCGGAGAAAAGCGCCAGGCGGCCGTCGCCCAGGCCGAAGCCATCATCGAAACCGGCGTACAGGGCTTTGTGCACTGGCTTGACCAGCGCACCACCGTGCCCCTGATCCAGGCCCTCAATGGTCAGGCCGAAGCCTGGCGCAGCGCCGAACTGGCCCGCGCCCGCAAGCTGATCGCCAAGGGCGAAGACATCGAAGCCGTGCTCGAGGTGCTGGCCAAGGGCCTCACCCAGAAGATGCTGCACGGCGCCATGGCCGAACTGCACAGCGCCAACAGCCACCAGCGCCCACAGGTGGCCGCCTCGCTGGCCCGCCTCTTCCTGCGTGGCGAGGTGCCCGTGCCCGCCGCCAGCCCGCGCCGCAAGCTGCAGCTCGACGACCTCGACGACGAGGGCCAAGCGTGAGCGCCGGCCTGGCGCCCTCCCTCGCCTCCTCCCTCGAACGCCTGGCCCAGCGCCTGCAGGAGCTGGACGCCGCCCTGTCCGATCCCGTCATCGCGGCCGACAACCGGCGCTTCCGTGACCTCTCGCGCGAGCACGCCGAGGTCAGCGGCGTGTGCGACCTGGCCCAGCGCCACACCCAGCGCCAGCTCGACCTCGACACCGCCCGCGCCCTGCTGCTCGAAGCCGGTGACGACGCCGACATGCGCGACATGGCCGCGCAGGAGATCACCGAGGCCGAGGCCGAGATCGCCCAGCTCGAAGCCGCCCTGCAGACCGCCCTGCTGCCCAAGGACCCCGACGACGCCCGCCCGGCCTTCGTCGAAATCCGCGCCGGCACCGGTGGCGACGAATCGGCCCTCTTCGCCGCCGACCTGGCCCGCATGTACACCCGCCATGCCGAGCGCATGGGCTGGCAGTGCGAGGTGATGTCGGCCAGCGAGTCCGACCTGGGTGGCTACAAGGAAGTGGTGCTGCGCCTTGAAGGCCCCAACGTCTACGGGCAGCTCAAGTTCGAATCGGGCGGCCACCGCGTGCAGCGCGTGCCCGTCACCGAAACCCAGGGCCGCATCCACACCAGCGCCTGCACCGTGGCCGTGCTGCCCGAGCCAGACGAGGCCGAAGCGGTCAAGCTCAACCCCGCCGACCTGCGCATCGACACCTTCCGTGCCAGCGGCGCCGGGGGGCAGCACATCAACAAGACGGATTCGGCCGTGCGCGTGGTCCACCTGCCCACCGGCATCGTGGCCGAGTGCCAGGACGGCCGCAGCCAGCACAGCAACAAGGCCAAGGCCCTGCAGGTGCTGCAGGCCCGCATCCAGGAAAAGGAGCGCAGCGAGCGCGCCGCCAAGGAGGCCGCCACACGCAAGAGCCTGGTGGGCTCGGGCGACCGCTCCGACCGCATCCGCACCTACAACTTCCCTCAGGGTCGCTTCACCGACCACCGCATCAACCTCACGCTCTACAAGCTGGGCAGCATCATGGAAGGCGAACTCGACGACGTGATCGCCGCCATGCTCAGCGCCCAGGCCGCCGAACAACTGGCCGAGCTCGAAGCCTCGACCGGCATCTGAGGCCCACCATGTCCACCGACCCGCTGCCCACCACCGTCGACCAGGCCCTGCACACCGCCCGCACCCTGGGCCTGGACCGGCTCGACGCCCGCATGCTGCTGTGCGCCACCCTGCGGCAACCAGCCAGCTGGCTGCTGGCCCACGGCCCCGATGCCATCGAGCCTGAAAGAGCGCAGGCCTTCATGGACCAGGTCGCGCGCCGCGCCGCCGGCGAGCCCATCGCCTACATCCTGGGCGACAAGGAATTTTTCGGGCTCAGCCTGAACGTCTCGCCCAGCGTGCTCATCCCCCGGCCCGACACCGAAACCCTGGTCCACTGGGCACTGGAATGCATCCCCGAGGGCCATGCCGCGCCCTTCTCCGTGCTCGACCTCGGCACCGGCAGCGGCGCCATCGCCCTGGCCCTGCAACACGCCCGGCCCCAGGCCCAGGTGACCGCGGTCGACTTCAGCCCCAGCGCCCTGGCCACGGCGGCCGCCAACGCGCAGCGCCTGGGCCTGCCCTTGCGCTGCCTGCAAGGCAGCTGGCTGGCGCCCGTGGCCGGCGAGCGCTTCGACCTGATCGTCAGCAACCCGCCCTACATCGCCGAGGGCGACCCGCACCTCGCCGCCCTGCGCCACGAGCCCATCACCGCCCTGACCGCCGGCCCCGATGGCCTGGACGACCTGCGCCACATCGTGGCCCAGGCCCCCGCCCACCTCCAGCCCGGCGCCTGGCTCCTGCTGGAGCACGGTTACGACCAGGCCGAGGCCGTGCAGGCCCTGTTGCGCGCGGCCGGCTTCGAGGGCGTGACCACCCGCCACGACCTGGGCGAACAGCCCCGCTGCACCGGCGGCCACCTGCCAGCCTGATTCCGTGCATCCGTCACGAGGGGCAACCCCGAGGGCAGCGATCTGCCATGGCGTGAAAATGGGCTGACGAACGCATACATCTCTGCCGCACAGGCCACAGGCAGCCGCGTAGCATGAAGGCGTTCCCAGGAGACCGCCATGCCCCACACCACCGCCCTCGCCCACCGCCTGCCGCAGACCACGGCCCGCGTCGGCCTGCCCGCGCGCCGTGGGGTGCTCCGCACCGTCGCCGCCCTGCTGGCGATGGGCGCCGTGGCCGCCGCCCAGGCCCAGCTCGTGCCGCGTGCCGTGCACGCCTTCCACCAATCCGCCACCGGCGACCTGAGCGAAGCCCGCATCAGCTGGCACCCGGCCCTGCGCGCCACGGCCACAGACGCGCCCCCCGCCGGCAAAGGCCTGAGCACCACAGGCCGCGGCTTCTGGCCTCAGTGGGAAGGCCGCATCGGCATCGTCATCGACCGCCCCCTCAACCCCTTGAAAGACAGCTTCGTGCTGATGCAGCCCATGGCCACCGGCCTCAAACTGCGCAGCCTGCACGTGCTCTCCGATTACTACCTCGACGGCGGCTTCCGCGCCACCGCCGGCCTAGTGCGCGGCGAAACCGCCCAGGCCTGGTGGTCGGCCGGCGACCACGGCGGCGGGCTCAACCTCAGCCTGCAGCGCATCGACAGCCTGGGCATGGTGGCCAACCGTGTGCAGACCCCATCCGAACAGCGCCAGACACGCCCTTATGTGGGCGCCGGCTACAGCTCCCGCCTGAGCGACTCGGGCCAGGCCAGCGCCTGGCGCTTCAATGCCGACGTCGGCCTGGTCACGCAAGAGGCTGGCCGCATGAGCCAGCTCAGCCAGGTGATCCAGGGCAATATGGCGCTCGACCAGCTCGTGCGCGAACTGCGGCTGCGCCCGGTCGTCAAGGTCTCGCTGGGCTACGCCTTCTGAGCCCGGGGCGTGGGGCCACGCCAGCTTGTCCTCCTGAACTGCTGCAGATAGGCCTCACACCCCGCCGAGGCCCGGCAGGCCTGATATAACCGGGCCTGTTTCAGCAATCAGACATGGTCAAGGCTATGAGCAACGTTCAACAACGCATCGACGAACTCGTGAAGGGCAACCGCGTGGTGCTGTTCATGAAGGGCAACCCCACCTTCCCGCAATGCGGTTTCTCGGGTCGCGCCATCCAGATCCTCAAGGCCTGCGGCGTCACCGACCTCAAGACCGTCAACGTGCTGGAAGACGACGAAATCCGCCAGGGCATCAAGGAATACGCCAACTGGCCGACCATTCCCCAGCTCTACGTCAAAGGCGAGTTCGTGGGCGGCTCCGACATCATGATGGAGATGTACCAGGCCGGCGAACTGCAGCAGACCCTGGCCGCCGGCGAGTGAGCCTCGCGTCCCCCCAGCCGACCAGGCCACGCCGCCTGATCGTTGGCATCACCGGAGCCAGTGGCGCCGTCTATGGCGTGCGCCTGTTGGAGCGCGCCCGGGCCCTCGGGGTGGAGACCCACCTCGTGGCGACCTCTGCCGGCATCCTCAATGTGCACCACGAACTGGGCCTGAGCCGCTCCGAGCTCGATGCCCTCGCCAGCCAGGCGCATGCCCCGGCCGACGTGGGCGCCTGCATCGCCAGCGGCAGCTTCACCACCGATGCGATGGTGATCGCCCCCTGCTCCATGAAGACGCTGGCGGCGGTGGCCCACGGCCTGGGCGACAACCTGCTCACCCGCGCCGCCGACGTCACCCTGAAGGAGCGCCGGCGCCTTGTGCTGATGGTGCGCGAAACGCCTTTCAACCTGGCACACCTGCGCAACATGGTGGCGGTCACGGAGATGGGTGGCATTGTCTTCCCGCCATTGCCGGCCTTCTACCATCGGCCCCAGAGCATCGACGAACTCGTGAACGAGACGGTGGAGCGCGTGCTCGCCACCGTGCAGGTGCACGAGGCGCGCCCGCAGGAGTGGCAGGGGCTCTGAGCCCGAAGCGGGCGCTGGTTCAGTGCGCCGAATCGGCCAGCCGAACGGCGGCGGGCCCGCCCAATAACGCGTCGGCCACCTTCCAGGTGCGCCAGGCGGCCGTGACCATGTTGGGATACTCGGCCCGCCCACGGCTGCCGTTGTAGCGCCCCAGGGCCATGAACAGGTCGCCCCGTTCGCGGTCAAGGTAGTGCCGCAGGATCACGCAGCCAAAGCGGATGTTGGCCTGGGTGTGAAACAGGCTGCTGGCATCGCCATTGCCGATGCTGCGCGACCAGAACGGCATGACCTGCATGTAGCCCCGCGCGCCCACGGGCGAGACGGCGTACTTGCGAAAACCGCTTTCCACCTGGATGAGCCCCAGCACCAGGCTGGGCTCCAGACCGGCGCGCTTGGCCTCATAGCAGACGGTGTGCAGGAACTCGGTGCGCACCAGCTCTTCCGGCTTGCGCTTGCGCAGCTTGTCTTCCAGGGCCTCGCCCCAGCGCTCGCACTGGCGCCGCTGGGTCTCATCAGCAAAGGTGAGCGACGGCGCGCTGCGCCCGATGGCCGCCGACAGTGCCGAACGCACCGAGTCGGCCAGGGGCTCCTCCACCTGGGCACCGGCGTGCGCCGCCATCGGCATGACCGACCCGGTCAGCGCACACACGCCGGCCAGAGCCCACCACGAGGCCCGATCACACAGAGAACGCCAGATCCACATGAGCAGAGATTAAGCCAGCCCGGGATGCCACGATCGTGACAGCATCCCGGTTTCCTGGGGCTGTTTCAGACCGTTGCCGTCTGCAGGCGCGACAGCACATGACCAAGCAGCTCGGCCACGGGCACCTTGCTCGCCTCGGATTCGGTGCGGGCCTGGTACTCGGCCAGGCCGTCCTTCAGGCCCTTGTCGCCCAGCACCACGCGGTGCGGCACACCGATCAACTCCCAGTCGGCGAACATCGCGCCCGGGCGCTCGCCACGGTCGTCGAGGATGACGTCCACGCCCTTGGCCAGCAGCTCGGCATGCAGCGCATCGGCCGCCGCCTTCACGGCCTCGGAGCGGTCGTAGCCCACCGGGCAGATCACCACGGTGAAGGGCGCGATCGATTCGGGCCAGAGGATCCCGCGCTCGTCGTGGCGCTGCTCGATGGCGGCACCCAGGATGCGGGTCACGCCGATGCCGTAGCACCCCATCTCGAAGGGCTTGGGCTTGCCATCCACATCGAGGAAGGTCGCGTTCATGGCCTGCGAGTACTTGGTGCCCAGGTAGAACACATGGCCCACCTCGATGCCGCGCTGGATGGCCAGCACGCCCTTGCCGTCGGGCGAGGGATCGCCTTCGACCACATTGCGCAGGTCGGCCACCACATCGGGCTCGGGCAGGTCACGGCCCCAGTTCACACCGCGCAAGTGGTAAGGGGCTTCGTTGGCGCCGCAGACGAAGTCGGCCATGTTGACCACGGTGCGGTCGGCGACGATCTTCAGTGGCTTCTTCAGACCGACCGGGCCCAGGAAGCCCGGAGGGCAGCCAAAGTGCGCATCGATCTCGGCCTCGGTGGCAAAGCGGAAGTCGGCGCCCAGGGTCGTGCCATCGGGCAGCTTGACCTTGCTGGCCTTGACCTCGTTGAGCTCGTGGTCGCCACGGATCAGCAGCAGCCAGACGGTGGTTTTGACGATCTCGTCGGCTTCGTTGCGCGCATCGGTGGCCAGGACCAGGGCCTTGACCGTCTGGCTCAGGGGCAGACCCAGCTGTTCGGCCACCTTGGCGCAGGTGCTGGCACCGGGCGTGAGCACCTTGGCCATCGCCTCGGTCGGCGCGGCGCGCTCGGCGTTCAGCGACAGGGCCTCGGCCAGCTCGATGTTGGCAGCGTAGTCGCTGGTCGGGCAGTAGATGATGGCGTCTTCACCGGTGTCGGCGATCACCTGGAACTCGTGCGAGCGGTCGCCCCCGATGGCGCCGGTGTCGGCGGCCACGGCGCGGAACTGCAGGCCCAGGCGCTCGAAGATGCGGATGTAGGCGGCGTACATGCCGTCGTAGGTCTTGCCGGCGGCTTCCTGGTCACGGTCGAAGGAATAGGCGTCCTTCATCGTGAACTCGCGGCCACGCATGATGCCGAAGCGCGGGCGACGCTCGTCGCGGAACTTGGTCTGGATCTGGTAGAAGTTCTTCGGCAGCTGGCGGTAGCTGCGCAGCTCCTGGCGGGCGATGTCGGTGATCACCTCCTCTGCCGTGGGCTGGATGACGAAGTCGCGGCCATGGCGATCCTTGAAACGCAACAGCTCTTCGCCCATCTTGCCGAAGCGACCGGTTTCCTGCCAGAGCTCGGCGGGCTGCACCACCGGCATGCTCAACTCGACACAACCGGCCTTGTTCAGCTCTTCGCGGATGATGGCCTCGACCTTGCGGATCGAGCGCAGCCCCATGGGCATGTAGTTGTAGAGGCCTGCGCCCAGCTTCTTGATGAAGCCCGCCCGCATCATCAGCTTGTGGCTCACGATTTCAGCGTCGGCAGGGGCTTCCTTGAGGGTGGAAATGAAGAACTGGGAGGCTTTCATGGGGTCGCGTCGGGAGGCTCACAGCACCGGGGCGGGAAGGCCCTTGATGCTCGCGCTAGGCGAAGCGTCATTGCGGTGCAATAATGAAACCAGTTGAAAAATTCGGAGTTGATTATGCTCGACCGTGAAGGCTTTCGGCCCAACGTCGGCATCATCCTGCTCAATCACCGGAACCAGGTTTTCTGGGGCAAGCGCATCCGCACCCACTCCTGGCAGTTCCCGCAAGGTGGCATCAAATATGGTGAATCACCTGAGCAGGCGATGTTCCGCGAGCTCCACGAAGAAGTGGGCTTGCTGCCCGACCACGTCCGCATCGTGGCGCGCACCCGCGACTGGCTCCGCTACGAAGTCCCCCAGCACTTCATCCGCAAGGATGCCCGGGGGCACTACAAGGGCCAGAAGCAGATCTGGTTCCTGCTGCAGCTGACAGGCCGCGATTCCGACATGAACCTGCGGGCCACAAACCACCCCGAGTTCGACGCCTGGCGCTGGCATGAGTACTGGGTGCCACTGGAAGCCGTGATCGAGTTCAAACGGGGCGTCTACGAGATGGCCCTGTCCGAGCTCGCCCGCTTCCTGCCCAAGCCGCAAGGTGGCGGGGGTGGCAACCGCTTCCTGCGCGGCAACATGCGCAGTGGCCGCCGCAACGAAGACGGCAGCGACACCTTCGATGACGCCTTCGAAACCGAAGAGCCGCTGGAACCCAACGAAGGCCAGCCCCTGGGCAGCAGCCCTCACCCTCACGCCGGGCCCTGAACCCGGCCTGATGGCGACTCACCGGACGGGGCCGAGCCCCCGGCCGGCGAGCATCCTCATTCCACCTCGGTCTTGGAGGCGCACTCGGCGTCGGACGGGTTGATGCTGCAACGGGCACGCTTGATGATGTTCAGGCTGGTCTTGTTGTAGAGACCCTGCTTGGCGATCTCGATGCGCGACTCGCGGAACATCAGCACGTACTTGGGCACGCTTTCGGCGGGCAGGTCGTCCCACATGGCGGCCGGGATGCCCTTTTCGGCCTGGGCGATGATGCCCATGGCACGGTCGAACTGGCTCAGCCAGTAGCTGCGCGACTTCTCGCCAAACCCCTCGGGGAACTTGCCCTTGTTGACGATCACCTGCACCGTGGGGATCAGGATGGGGAAGCGGCCGATGCCACCGGTCTTGCCGATGCCCTTGTAGAGCTCGAATGGCTTGAAAGCCACGGCCGGCAGGGTGACCATGTCCACGAAGCCGTTGTTGAACTTCGGCCCGATGTTCGTCACGTCGACCGACACGGGCTGGGCGCCGATGCGCTGGATCATCACGCTCTGGGCCTTGTCGTAATCGAAGGCCGCGATCTTCTTGCCCGAGAGCGCCTCGACCGAGTTGACCTTGCGGTCGCGCACGATGGGGTAGGCCGCGCCCAGCGGGAAGATGCCCCCCACTTCGTACTGCCCTTCCACCATCAGCTTGCCGGCCTGGGGCGAGGCAAAGACCTGGATCACCTTGCGCACCACCTCATAGGAGGCGTCGATGTCGACCTTGCCGTTCTTGATGATGGTGGTCGAGCCGATGGAGTCGAGCGAACCCGCCACGCCGTTGAACTGGCGGGTGCGGAAGGCGGTGGCGATCACGCCGTCGCACTGGCCGGCGCGGAAGTCTTCGATGGCCACGCGCTCGTCGACGTAGCTCTTGAGTTCGATGTCGGCACCGGCCTTCTGCATGGCCAGGGCGTAGTCGGTGGCTGCGGCGTACACGTCGCCCGTCTTGCCGGCAACGTCCCACACGCAGACCAGGTGCTTGGCCTGGGCCACGGGGGCAACCAGGGCGCCGGCGACCAGGGCAGTGGCGGCGGCCACATGGGAGGCAGACAGGGAAAGGGGCTTGAAAGAAAGGGACATGGAGCCTCCGGAGCGCGCACCCTCAGGTGCCAGGGGAAAAAGACAGAACACGGTCTGCTTTGTAACGCCCCGCCCCCATCTCGACCGGACGGGACTACCCCAATATGGCATCAGATGTTGTCACAATTCACGACAGGGCGTCCGCATTTCCCGAGGCATGAAAGCGCGGCAAGCGCCACGCCACGCCCGTCGTTCAGCGCTGAGCGTTCAGCCTCAGGCCAGGACCAGGTTGTCGCGATGGATCATCTCGGGCTCGTTCGCAAAGCCCAGGGCCGCCTCGATCTCGGATGAGGCCTTGCGCACCAGGCGGCGGGCCTCGCCACTGGCGTAATTGGCCAGGCCGCGGGCCACGTCCTGCCCTTGCAGGGTGCGCACGGCGATCACGTCGCCGCGGTGGAAATCGCCCACCACTTCGACCATGCCGATGGGCAGCAGGCTCTTGCCTTCGTCGCGCAGTTTGGCGACGGCACCATCGTCCACCACCACCGCACCACGCAGTTGCAGGTGATCGGCCATCCATTGCTTGCGGGCGGTCAGCTTGGCGGTGTCGGCCACAAAGAGCGACCCGATCGCTTCGCCCTGCGTGAGGCGCACGAGCACCTCGGGCTCACGGCCCCATGCGATCACGGTGGACGCGCCTGAACCGGCTGCACGCTTGGCGGCCAGCACCTTGGTGATCATGCCGCCCGTGCCCACGCGGGAGCCGGCGCCACCGGCCATCTGCTCCAGCGAGGGATCGCCTGCGGTGGCCACGTCGATGAACCGGGCAGACGGGTCCTTGCGCGGGTCGGCGCTGTAGAGGCCCTTCTGGTCGGTCAGGATGACCAGGGCGTCCGCCTCGACCAGGTTGGCCACCAGCGCACCCAGGGTGTCGTTGTCACCGAACTTGATCTCGTCGGTGACGACGGTGTCGTTTTCATTGATGACCGGCACCACCTTGTGCGACAGCAGCGTCACCAGGGTGGAGCGGGCGTTGAGGTAACGCTCGCGATCGGCCAGGTCGGCATGCGTGAGCAGCACCTGGGCACTGCCCATGCCGTGCTCGCGCAGCTTGGATTCGTACATCTGGGCCAGGCCCATCTGCCCCACGGCGGCCGCGGCCTGCAGTTCGTGGATTTCTTTCGGTCGGGTGGTCCAGCCCAGGCGCTTCATGCCTTCGGCAATCGCACCGCTGGACACCATGATGACCTCGCGCCCATCGGCCGCCAGGGCCGCCATCTGGCGACACCAGGTGCCGATGGCATCGGCGTCCACCCCCCGCCCCTCGTTCGTGACCAGGCTGGAACCCACCTTCACGACAATGCGGCGGGCGTTCTTCAACACATCGTTCATGGCGGCAGGCTCAGGCGGTCAGGCGGGGCGATCGGGGACGGACGAGGGTTCTCAGCGGGCCTTCTTGGCGCTGGCCTTCTTGGCAGCGACCTTCTTTGCAGCGGCCTTCTTTGCAGCGGCCTTCTTGGCCACAGGCGCCTTGGCGACCGGCTTGGCGGCAGCCTTCACGGTCTTGGCTGCGGCCTTCTTGGCAGGTGCCACCGGTGCGGCCTTCACAGCGGCCTTTTTCACCACAGCAGCAGGCTTGGCAGCCTTGACCGCGGCCTTCTTGGCGGCAACCTTCACGGTCTTGGCAGCGGCCTTCTTGGCAGGCGCCACCGGGGCCTTCACAGCGGCCTTTTTCACCACAACAGCAGGCTTGGCAGCCTTGACCGCGGCCTTCTTGGCCACGGGTGCCTTGGCGACCGGCTTGGCGGCAGCCTTCACGGTCTTGGCGACAGCCTTCTTGGCAGGTGCCACCGGGGCCTTCACGGGGGCCTTTTTCACCACAGCAGCAGGCTTGGCAGCCTTGACCGCGGCCTTCTTGGCCACGGGTGCCTTGGCGACCGGCTTGGCAGCGGCCTTCACGACCTTGGCGGCGACCGTCTTGGCAGATGCCACCGGGGCCTTCACGGCCTTCTTCACAACCTTGGGGGTCACGTCCTTGGCGGCGGCCTTCTTGGCAACGGGCTTGGCGGTCTTGGGGGCGGCGATTTTCTTCACGGCGGCTTTCTTGCTGGAGGCCTGATCGGCCGAGGTTTTCTTGGGTTTGACCAAGGATTCGATGTCGGCGTCATAGCTGATGCCGGCGCGGGCCATCAGGTCGCTGGCCATGGGCAGGGTGGCCTCCACGTCGAAGCGGATGTCGCTTTCTTCGTGGTGCTCCTGCATGGCCGCAACGTGCTGGTAGATGGTCTGGACGAGCTGCTCACAGCCCTGGCGGGTGAGGGCCGAGATCTGGAAGACCGGGCCTTTCCAGCCGTATCGGCGCACGAACTCGAGCACGCGGGTGACGCGCTCTTCCTCGGGCACCATGTCCAGCTTGTTGAGCACGAGCCAGCGCGGCTTGTCGTAGAGCGCCTGGTCGTAGATCTTGAGTTCGTTGACGATGGCGCGGGCCTGCTGCACCGGGTCGGTGTCGTCAAACGGGGCCAGGTCGATCACGTGCAGCAGCACGCGGGTGCGCTGCAAGTGACGCAGGAAATAGTGGCCCAGGCCGGCACCTTCCGAAGCGCCTTCGATCAGGCCAGGGATGTCGGCGACCACGAAGCTTTTCTCCGGGCCCACACGCACCACACCCAGGTTGGGGTGCAGGGTGGTGAAGGGGTAGTCGGCGATCTTGGGCTTGGCGTTCGAGATGGCGGCGATCAGGGTCGACTTGCCCGCGTTGGGCATGCCCAGCAGACCGACGTCGGCCAGCACGCGCAATTCGAGCTTGATCTTGAAGGCCTGGCCCGGCCAGCCCGGCGTCTTTTTCTTGGGCGCGCGGTTGGTGGCGGTCTTGAAGTGCAGGTTGCCGAAGCCACCGTCACCGCCCTTGGCCAGCAGGCGCTGCTCGCCGTGCTCCAGCAACTCCATCATCACTTCGCCGGTTTCGAAGTCGCTGATGATGGTGCCCACGGGCATGCGCAGGATGATGTCGGGGCCGGCCGCGCCAAACTGGTCGGAGCCGCGCCCCTGCTCGCCATTGCGCGCCTCATGGCGGCGTGCATAGCGGTAGTCGATCAGGGTGTTGATGTTGCGGTCGGCCACCACGTAGACATGGCCGCCGCGTCCACCGTCACCACCATTGGGGCCACCGAAGGGGATGAACTTCTCGCGACGGAAGCTGATGCAACCGCTGCCGCCGTTGCCGGCGGCCACGTCAATGGTGGCTTCATCGAAGAATTTCATGGTTCAGGTGTCCTGGTGGTGCAGGCGCTGCCGGGCGCTCCCGGCTCGCGCGGAGAAGAAACACAAAAGCCCCGGAACAGGCCGAGGCTTTGGTTCAGGCAGCCCGCAGGCTGCTTGAGATCAGCGTGAGCGTGATCAGACCGGGGTCACGACGACCGTCTTGCGGTTCAGCGAACCCTTGACGGTGAAGGACACGTGGCCGTCGACGAGCGCGAACAGGGTGTGGTCGCGGCCCATGCCGACGTTGGTGCCGGCGTGGAAACGGGTGCCGCGCTGGCGCACGATGATCGAGCCAGCGGAGATCAGTTCACCGCCGTAGGCCTTCACGCCGAGCATCTTTGGTTGGGAGTCACGGCCGTTCCGCGTGGAACCGCCGCCTTTTTTCTGTGCCATGGATCTGCTCCTTCAGGGCTGGATGAGGTGGGACGATTCGAGGCGAATCAGGCGTTCACGGAGCTGATTTGCAGCTCGGTGTAGTTCTGACGGTGGCCTTGACGCTTCTGGTAGTGCTTGCGACGGCGCATCTTGAAGATGCGAACCTTGTCGTGACGACCTTGCGACAGAACCGTCGCCTTGACCGTTGCGCCAGCCACCAAGGGCGTGCCAACCTTGAGTTCAGCGCCGGAGCCGACTGCCAGAACCTGGTCGATCACGATCTCTTGGCCAACTTCCGCAGCAATCTGTTCTACTTTAATTTTTTCGCCAACGGCAACTTTGTATTGCTTGCCGCCGGTTTTTATGACCGCGTATGACATGGGGAGACCTTTCAGGGAAAAGAACTTTCTTCGCACGCGGCAAGCACCCATGAAAGGCACTCGCAAAATGCGAAGCTCTCCACTCTATCACAGCCCAGGCTCAGAGTAAAGCGTCCGCCATGTGCGCCAGTTCGGCCATGCGCTGCGCCTCGCTCGCCCTGGCGCCCCAGCCGAAGAAGGCACACACCTCGTCGCGCTTGGCCAGGGCATCGGTGAACCCCAGGTGCATGAGCTCCCGGGTGAAGGACGACTCGAACAGCAGGTAGCTCGCCAGGGCCGAGCCTCGCGCGGTCTTGCCCCGCCCGTACACGCCCACCGCACGCAGCATGGCGCGCACGGCTGGCGGCAGGGCCCAGAGGTGGCGGGCGGCGATGTCGTCGATGCGCTGACTGGGCGCGATCACCAGCACCTCGACCGGCCTGAGCTGGCTGACCGCACGCTGTTCGGCATTGAGCAGAGCCAGGGTCTTGTTGACGCGCTGCAGCCGCTCGATGTCCACCGCCAGGGCGTCCAGGAAGATGCTGGACATGGCGTGGCCCGCGATCTGGGCAAGGTTGGGGTACTCGACCACGGCCTGACGCGGCGCGGGCGGCTCGTGCAGGCGCCCTGCCCCGATCACCAGAATGCGGTCGGCTCCCAGGTGAATGGCGGGGGAAATGGGCGCGGCCTGGCGCATGGCTCCGTCACCAAAGTAATGGGGACGACCATCGACCTCCAACTGGATCGCCGGGAACACAAAGGGGATCGCCGACGAGGCCATCAGGTGGTCGATGGAGAGCGGCGCACAAACGCTCAGGCGCTGGGAACGCGCCCAGGGCTCGATCGGCCGGGCGCTGTCGTAGAAGGTGACGTGCTCACCCGTGGTGTAACTGGATGCCGAGATGGCCACGGCATCAAGGTGCCCCTCGGCCATGAGCTTGGGCAGGCGGTCGATGCGGAACAGGTCGGGCAGAAAGTGGCGCAGGGGCTCGTTGTCGAGCAGGGACCGCGGACGGGCGCGGCGCCACCGGGCCAGGGCCCAGCCCAGTGAAAACAGCGACAGCCATTTGGCCCCGCTGCGGATGACGCCAAAGGAGTCGGCGCGGTAGACCTGCTCAGACCGGAAGTCACGCCAGACCTCGACCATCGCCCGCACGGCGAGGTCGTAGTGATCAGCCCGGCAGGCCAGGGCCAGGCCATTGATGGCGCCGGCCGATGTGCCGCTGATGATCTGGAACGGATTGCTGCGCCGGGACTCGCCCGCCTCCTGCCGAATGTGCTGCAGCGCCTGGAGCACGCCCACCTGGTAGGCGGCGCGGGCGCCCCCACCAGTGAGGATCAATGCGGTTTTGCCAGACGAACTCATGGCGTGTTATCGACCGCCCCCGCCCCTGAATTGAGCACTGCCAGAACTGACCCGAGATCAGACCGGACGCATGCGCGACATCCGCCACCGACGGGCTGCCGCCAGCATCAGGAGGCCCACGGCCATCTGCCAGCGGGTCTCAGGCTCGGGCACCGTGGCCACGGCCGAAGCCAGGCCCACATCACGGAGGATGGCCAGGTCCAGCTCGGACACAGTGTAACGCCGGCCCTGCAGAAAGTAGACACCATTCATCAGGTCCAGCAGCAGGTCGTCCCCCACCAATCCGGCCGCATTGCCCACATGGCGGTAATTGCCGAAGGTGAGGGGCACAGGCCCACCGTAGACGGCCTGGGCCGCAGCACCAAAAAAGTACAAGCCGCCAGCAGAATCGCCCGGCAGCGTTCCGACCAGGGCATCGTAGGTGGAGGCATAACTGGCCGGCAAGACGCCGCTGGCGTCATCACGCCAGCCGTTGAAGCCCAGGGCGTGACCCAACTCATGAAGGAACACCGAGCGCGCGTCGATCTGGCTGGTCGGCACCACGTCGTCCATCAGGTTGTAAGGCGTGGGGTCGAACCAGAGCTCGTTCTGCAGGTAGCCATCGACGCCAAGGTAGATGCGGACATCGACGTCGTCTCCGTTGACATCGATGCCAGTCTTCAGCTTGGCCGCGGCGCCTTGTTCATAAAGACTGATCCCTGCGGCGCTGCCGTCGAAGCTGGCACTGGCACTGGCGCCACTGGCCGTGGGCATGGACAGAAACCCGACCTGAACGGTCAGCGTGGTGTCCGCCCCCAGGTCGAGCAGGGACATCCACTCTGCACCCGCAGCCTGCAGGCTGAGCGCGATCTCGTCATGGTAAGCAGCGTACTGCCCGAGCGGATCGTCAAAAGCAACGGACAACAGCGACGCCCCCTGAGCACCGCTCGCCACGAGGCCCCAGAACAGCCCCCATGCGACCAAGGCCTTGCGCGACGCGTGAAACATGAACACCCCTTGCTGACCGACTGTTGTTATGCAAGCAATGTACAAGCCAGTCAAGCGGGTGAACATCCCTTGGAAACGTGATGCCCCCACAGTTCCACCTGACCACGTGGCTCAGCAGGAACGGGCGCACGCCGGAGGCCGGGGTTTCCCCGCCGTGCGCGCTGCATTCCAAGCACCTCACCACCCGCAGGCCGAATCCCCTTCAGGCTGGCCCAGACCATAGACCTGCTGCAGGGTCTGCCAGGCCTCGTCGGCGGTCTCGACGTAGCGGAAGAGGTTGACGTCACCAGGGCTGATCATGCCGGTCTCGACCAGGTGGTCCATGTTGATGAGCCTGGTCCAGAACTCACGACCGAAGAGCAGCACGGGGCGCTTGCGGCACTTGCCGGTCTGCATCAGGGTCAGGACTTCGAAGAGCTCGTCCAGGGTGCCGAAGCCACCCGGGAAGCACACCAGTGCCACCGAGCGCATCAGGAAGTGCATCTTGCGCAGCGCGAAGTAGTGGAACTGGAAGCAGAGCTTGGGCGTGATGTAGGGGTTGGGCTCCTGCTCATGGGGCAGGACGATGTTGAGGCCGATGCTCTTGCCGCCCACCTCGTGGGCACCCCGGTTGCCGGCCTCCATCACGCCCGGACCACCGCCCGTGACGACGTAGATGGGCGATTTCAGCTGGGCCGAGTGGTTGGTGACCAGGCTGGCGAAGGCGCGAGCCTCTTCGTAATAGCGCGACATGGCCAGGTGGCTGCGGGCCTGGCGCAGGGCCTGCTCGCGGGCCTCGCCATCGGGCAGGGCTTCTGCTTCGGCCACGCGGGCCTGGGCATCTTCGGCCGAAAGGATGCGGGCGCTGCCGAACATGACGATGGTGGACTCGATGTTCTCTTCGCGCTGCACCATCTCGGGCTTGAGCAGCTCCAGCTGCATGCGCACGGGGCGCAACTCGGGATGAAGCAGGAATTCGGCGTCGGCGAAGGCCAGGTCATAGCTGCTGTCGGGGCCGCCGTACAGCGAAGGTTTGGGCGCGTTGCGGGCGTCCTGGCCGGCCGTGGGGAAGTTGCGCTCGAGCAGCTCTTTGGGGTTGTTCATGGCGGGCGATCCTGCTGGATGGGCAGTCCAGTATGCCGCCGTGCCGCCTGGCGCAGGGGGTGAAAAAGCCCGCTGCGCCCAGGGTGTTGCGGGCAGACCTCAGTGATCCGGGTGGCCGCCCGCGCCGCCACAGACCGGGCAGGCAGGATCGCGCCGGGCGCGCAATTCGGTCCAGCGCCAGCTGCGGCCATCGAGCATCAACAGGCGCCCGGCCAGGCCTTCGTGGCCGCGCCAAGTGCCATCGGGCGAAGCCTGCAGCAGCAGCTTGAGCGCCTCGCCGGCCTGCATCACGCCCATGAGGCCCACGACGGGCGCGAACACCCCCAGCAGGGCGCAGCGGGTTTCCTGCGGCGGCGCATCGGGCGGGAAGAGGCAGGCGTAGCAAGGGCTGTCTGCGTCGCGCGGGTCGAAGACGCTGATCTGGCCGTCCCAGCGCAGGGCCGAGGCCGAGACCAAGGGTACGCCGGCGGCGCGCGCCTCGCGGTTGATGAGCTGGCGGATGGCAAAGCCATCGGTGCAGTCGAGCACCACGTCGGCGTCGGGCATCAGCCGGCGCAGCAGGGCTTCGTCGGCGGCCTGGTGCACGGTGTTCAGGTGCACGCCCGGGTTGAGATCGCTCAGCGCGGCCGCGGCCGAGGCCACTTTGGGCTGGCCGATGCGGGGGGTGCTGTGGAGCACCTGCCGCTGGAGGTTGGTGAGGTCGACCTCGTCCGGATCGACCACGGTGAGCCGCCCCACCCCGGCCGCAGCCAGGTACAGCAGGGCGGGCGCCCCCAGGCCACCGGCCCCGATGACCAGGGCGTGCGCGTTCAGAAGGTGGTCTTGTGCGACCTCGCTGAACTCGTCGAGCAGCAGGTGGCGGCTGTAGCGCAGGCGCTGGTCGTCGTTCACTGCGCCTTGTTGTCTTCGGGCTTGCGCTCGGTCATGGTCTTGGAGACCAGCACCGGCTTGCCTTGCAGGCGGTTCAGGGCCTGGCGCAGCGGGAAGTCTTCGGCGGTGCCGAATTCAGGCAGGGGCTTGGGCGCCTCGTTCTTCTTGGCGTTGGCCTCTTCCAGCTTCTTCATCGCCTCTTCACGGGCCTTCTCGCGGGCGGCATCCTTGACCTCGTCGCCCTGGCCGCTGGTGATGTGCTTCTCCAGGTCGGCTTCGCGAACGCGCAGCGCCGAGTAGAGGTTGCCTTCGGCGGATTCGTCCACCATGACGTCGGGCACGATGCCTTTGGCCTGGATGGATCGGCCGCTCGGGGTGTAGTAGCGGGCGGTGGTGATCTTCAGGCCGGTGTCGGCACTGAGCTGGCGCACGGTCTGCACCGAGCCCTTGCCAAAGGTCTGGCCACCCATGATGACGGCGCGCTTGTGGTCCTGCAGGGCGCCAGAGACGATCTCGGAGGCCGAGGCCGAGCCTTCGTTGACCAGCACCACCAGGGGCACGGTCTTGAGCGCGGCAGGCAGCTTGGCCAGCGGATCGGTGCCGAAACGGCGGGAGTAGTCGTCGGCGCGGGCCTTGAAGGTGGCCTTGGATTCCGGCAGCTGGCCGTTGGTCGAGACCACGGTCACGTCCTTCGGCAGGAAGGCCGCCGAGATGGCGATGGCACCTTCGAGCAGGCCGCCCGGGTCGTTGCGCAGGTCGAGCACCAGGCCCTTGAGCTTGGGGTCTTCCTTGTAGAGGGCGTTGACCTTGGTGACGAAGTCTTCGACGGTGCGGTCCTGGAACTGGCTCACGCGGACCCAGCCGTAACCGGGCTCGACCATCCTGGCGCGCACGCTCTGCACGCGGATTTCCTCGCGCACGATGGTGACGGGGAAGCTGCGGTTCTCGGCCTTGCGGAAGACGGTGAGGATGACCTTGGTGCTGGGCTCGCCGCGCATGCGCTTGACGGCCTGGTCCATGGTCAGGCCCTTGACGAAGGTCTCGTCGATCTTGGTGATCAGGTCGCCGCTCTTGAGCCCGGCGCGGAAGGCGGGCGAGCCTTCGATGGGGGAGACCACCTTGACCAGGCCGTCTTCCATGCCGATCTCGATGCCCACGCCCACGAACTTGCCCGTGGTGCCTTCGCGGAATTCCTTGAAGCTGTTCTTGTCGAAATAGGCGGAGTGCGGATCCAGGCCGGCGACCATGCCGCCGATGGCATCCGAAATCAGCTTCTTCTCATCGGCCGGTTCGACGTAATCGGTCTTGATCATCCCGAAGACAGCGGCCAGTTGCTGCATTTCTTCCAGCGGCAAGGGCGCCACCGTGTTGCGGGCCGTGGCCCCGAGTTGCAGCGTGGTCAAACCACCGGCCAGCGCACCCAGCGCGACCCAGCCTGCGATCTTCAATTTGGAGGTCATGGCGTCCATTGCCTTGTTGAACCAGCTTGGCAGGTTGTCAGCTCAACCCGCTCTGTGACCAATCAGTATAGGGTCGACGCCCGTGCCCAAGTGGGGAATAAGAAGAGATCTTGCTGGCAAAACGCGATCTCGTCCTGCTTTGCAAACGGTTTGTGTCGACTGCGGCGGATGCTATGGTGTGCACTTGCGCGCAAACGGGCGCCTGATCTCCTATTTGTCCATGCCCCCACTCGCTCCCCCCCGCTCACCGTGGACGAGGGGCCTGATCACCTGGCTCGCCTACACGCTCACCGGCATCATGGCGCTGAGCCTGTCGCCACCGAGCGACGACGTGTCGCCGCTTTACCTGGCTGCCGGCATCGGCCTGGGCGCCGTGCTCGGCTGGGGCCGCTGGATGGCGGTGGCCGTGGGGCTGGGCAGTGGCGTGGTCGAATGGGTGGGGCAGATGCTCCACCCCTCAGACGTCGGCACCGGCGTGCTGCTGTGCCAGTCGCTGGTCGGCGGCCTGGGTGGCGGGCTGCAGGTGTGGCTGGCCGCACGGCTGGTGCAGCCCGATCCTGGTGCGCCCCTGCCCCTGGACAAGCCCGCCCAGATCGGCCGCTTCCTCCTGCTGGCGGGGCCTGTGGCCTGCACCGTGAACGCGGCGCTGTCGGTGGGCAGCATGGGTCTGCTCGGCATCATGCCTCTCTCGCGTGTGCCCATGGCCATGGGGGGCTGGTGGCTGGGCGACACCCTCGGCGTGCTGGTGGGCGCGCCACTCATGCTGACCCTGGTGGGCCAACCGGCTGAACTCTGGCGTCGGCGCCGCCTGGTGGTGGGCCTGCCCTTGCTGATCACCACCGCGCTGCTGGACCTGTCCATCCGCCAGGTCCAGACCTGGGAACGTGAGCGCGAGGCTGCCATGTTCAACCAGGACGTCGCAGCCACCGCCAACGCGGTGAAGTTGCGTCTCAACGGCTACCTCAATGCGCTGGAGGCCATGCACGGCATCTACGCCGCCTCGCTGGACGTGTCGCGCGAAGAGTTCCGGCGGGCCAGCACACACTGGCTGGAGACCCTGCCCGGCATCCAGGGCCTGGGCTGGGAAGAGCGGCTCGGCCATGCAGAGATCCCGGCCTTCGAAGCCCGGCAGGCGGCGGGGGGGCTGACCGGCTTCAAGGTCTACAACCGTGAGGGGCCGCCACCCCAACCTGGTGACGAACTGGTGGTGCTGCGCTTCATCGAGCCCCTGGCGGGCAACGAGAAAGCCCTGGGGTTCAACGTCCTGTCGACCGCGGCACCGCGTGCGGCGTTCGAGCGCTCGCGGCGCGAAGGGCTGGCTGTGGCCACACCCGGCTTCAAGCTGGTGCAGGAGCAGGGAGACCAGTTGGGCGTGGTCGTCTACCTGCCGGTCTACGAAGGCACCCCCAACACCCCCCTGACCCGCATGCAGGCCAACCTGGGCGCGGTGTTCATGGCCCTGCGCATGGACGATGCGCTGTCGGAGATGCTGCGGGGCATGCCGGACTACTTGGTCGGCTGCCTGCATGAACAGGATGACAGCGCCACCAGACCGCCGCGACGGCTGGGCGGCGTCAAGGACTGCCGTGACACCGCCGCCCTGAACCGCACCCTGCACAGCGACACCGTGCCCCTGGAGTTTGCCGGCCGGCATTGGCAACTGCACATCTGGGCCAAGGGGCCCGTGCCCCTGGTGGACAGCCGGGTCACATCCTGGCTGCTGGCCCTGGGCGGGGTGGTGGTGGCGGCCTCGCTGGGCGCGCTGCTGCTCGTGATGACCGGCCACGCACGGCGCATCGAGGCGGCCATGAAGGAGGCGCGCGACCAGCGCACCGCCGCCGAGAACGCCAACCGGGCCAAGAGCGAATTCCTCTCGCGGATGAGCCACGAACTGCGCACCCCGCTCAATGCGGTGCTGGGCTTTGCCCAGGTGATGGAGCTGGACCGGCTCTCGCCCCTGCCCGAGGCCCACCAGCCCCGCATCAAGCAGATCCAGCAGGCGGGCTGGCACCTGCTGGACATGATCGACGACGTGCTGGACATCTCACGCATCGACGCGGGCATGCTGCGCCTGCAGGCCCAGCCGCTGTCGGTGCACGAAGCGCTGGCGGCCGCTGGCGCCCTGTTGGGCGAACAGGCGTCCCGGCAAGGCGTGAGCCTGCGCTGGCCCGAGCAGCCCGACCTGCGTCTGGGCGTGAATGCCGACCCCACCCGCCTGCGCCAGGTGCTGACCAACCTGCTGAGCAACGCCATCAAGTACAACCAGCGCGGCGGCAGCGTCACGGTGAGCGTGCAGGCCCGGCACGATGCCGCGCAAGGCGAGGTGGTGCAGATCGCCGTGCACGACACGGGCCTGGGCATGACACCGACCCAGCTGGAGCGCCTGTTCGAGCCCTTCAACCGCCTGGGCCGCGAGCGGCATGTGCCGGACGGCACCGGCATTGGCCTGGTCATCAGCCGCCACCTGGCCGTGCTGATGGGCGGCCGGCTGGATGTGTGCAGCCAGGAGGGCGAAGGCTCGACCTTCACGCTGACCCTGCCCGCGGCCGAACTGGGGCGCCGCCCCGTCAGCCCCGAGCCGGCCCTGGACACCCTGCCCCCTCCGCCACCCGACAAGGGCGTGGCCCACCACGTGCTGTACGTGGAAGACAACCTGGCGAATGCGGAAGTGATCCGTGCCGCCCTGACTGCCAGGCCCTGGGTGCAGCTGAGCGTGGCGCCCAGCATCGAAGCCGGTCTGGCCGTGCTGCACGACCGGCTGCGGGGTGCCCGCCCCGAATTGATCCTGCTGGACGTGCACCTGCCCGATGCCTCGGGCCAGGAGCTGCTGAGGCTGATCAAGGCCAACCCCGACACAGCCAGCATCCCCGTGATCATGATCTCGGCCGACGCCACGCCGGAACAGGTGGACACGGCCCTGGCGAACGGCGCCTGCTGCTACCTGACCAAGCCGGTGCAGGTGGCGGCCCTGCTGCAACAGATCGACGAACTGCTGCAAACCCCGGGCTGAGCCGACCGCCACCGACGCCCCACCCTACAGGGGCCACGGCATGGCTCAGCGCGGCGCGTACTCGGGCACCAGGGCGTGCAGGCGCTTGCGCAGGTGGGCCGGCACGCTGGCCTGCTCATCGACCGTCAGGGCCATGAGGCGCTCGATCCAGTCCGGAGGCAGCTCGCCATTCAGCTGGGCCAGGCGCAGGCGCGGGTGCGGCGTGGGCAAGGTGGTGTCGGCATCGGCCAGCAGCTCTTCGTAAAGCTTCTCGCCCGGGCGCAGGCCACTGAAGACGATGGGGATCTCGGCCTCGGTGTGACCACTGAGGTGAATGAGCTGGCGCGCCAGGTCGGCGATCTTCACCGACTTGCCCATGTCCATCACGAAGACCTGGCCCGTCTCGGCCAGGGCTGCGGCCTGCAGCACCAGCTGGGCAGCCTCGGGGATGGTCATGAAGAAGCGCGTGATCTCGGGGTGGGTGACGGTGACCGGCCCACCCTTGGCGATCTGCTCCTTGAACTTGGGGATCACGCTGCCACTCGACCCCAGCACGTTGCCAAAGCGCACGGCCATGAAGCGCGTGCCCAGGGCCTTGGCCGCCCAGTGGGACACGACCATCTCGGCCGCCCGCTTGGTGGCGCCCATGACGTTGGTGGGGTTCACGGCCTTGTCGGTCGAGATGAGCACGAAGCGGCCCACGCCCTGCTCGGCCGCAGCCTGGGCCACGTGGTAGGTGCCCAGGGTGTTGTTGCGCAAGGCGATCCAGGCGTTGTCGTCTTCCATCAGCGGCACGTGCTTGTAGGCCGCGGCGTGGAAAACGAGCTGAGGCTGATGGGCGGCCATGGCGCGGCGCAGGGCGTCCAGGTCTTTGACGTCACCGACCAGGCGCACCAGGGGCAGGTGCGGGAAGCGCTCGCCCAGGTCTTGCTCGATCTGGTAGAGCGCGAACTCGCTCAGCTCGAACAGCACCAGGCGGCTGGGGCCGAAGCGGGCGATCTGGCGGCAGAGCTCGGAGCCGATCGAACCGCCAGCCCCCGTGATGAACACGGTCTGGCCGCTGATCAGCTGGGAAACGGCGCTTTCGTCGAGCTTGACCGGCTCGCGGCCCAGCACGTCGTCGGGCTCGATGTCGCGCACGCGGTCGATGCGGGAACGGCCTTCACGCAGTTCGTCGGCCGACGGCACGGTGACCACGGGCAGACCGGTTTCACCCGCGAGGTCGAGCGCACGCTGGCGCTGGGCCAGCGAAGCCGAGGGCATGGCCAGGATGAGGTGGGTGACGTCGGCCAGGGTGGAGGCCTCGCGCAGCATCTCCAGCCCGCCCCAGACGGTGAGGCCGGCCATGCTGCTGCCATGCTTGCGTGCGTCGTCGTCCAGCAGGCCGACCACCGTCCAACCGCGGTGCTGGATGCCGGCGATCAGCAGCTTGGCGGCGGCCCCAGCCCCCAGCACCAGGGCGCGCTGTCCGCCCGGCTGCCCGCTGGCCCGGCGCGCCCGCGAGGACTCGCTGAGCATGCGCACCAGCATGCGTGCCAGCGAGAGGATCACCAGGGTGAGGACCGGGTGCAGGGCCAGCACCGCCCGGGGGACTTCGACCAGCTGGGCCATGAGCACGATCACGGCACTGGCCAGACCCGCGCCCAGGCAGAC
This sequence comes from Aquabacterium sp., assembly GCF_021768455.1. GTDB lineage: Bacteria > Pseudomonadota > Gammaproteobacteria > Burkholderiales > Burkholderiaceae_C > Aquabacterium. The sequence continues at coordinate 23,758 of NZ_JAIZVX010000031.1, forward strand.
CCAGGCCAGGCGGGTGATCTCGTGGAAGCTGGTGTAACGCCAGGTGGCGCGCGGCACACCCAAAGCCCAGGACACGACGCTGTAGATGGCGATGACGGCCAGCAACACGGCGCCGTCGTAGCTGGGGCGCTCGTGCAGCCAGCGCTCCACGCCCATGCGGAAGAGGTAGGTGGCGTGCCAGGCCAGCAGGATCAGGAAGGCGTCGGCCAGCATGACCACGGCCTGACGGCGGGGTCGGAGCTGGTCCAGGAAGCGGTTCAGGGGGGTCCAGATCATGGCGTGGGCAAGGGCCGCTCGGCGGCGGTCAGGAGGCAGCAGTACGGGGCGCAACCCGACATTGTGCCTTTGCCGGCACACCCGACCCGGCAGGGCTGGCGGAGGCCGGGCGCTGAAGGCGGGCGGCCTCCTGGACATAGCGCGCACGCTCGGCCTGCAGGCCGGCGAGCAGTTGGTCGATCTGGTCGATGGCGGAGTGGACGTCTGCCAGGGTGTCGCAGGGGATCATGAGAGGCTCCAGATGGATGGGGTCGGTGACCGCCTCTCAGGGGTGCGTGCGCCATGCACGCGAAAAAAAAAGCCGCCTGGGAGGCGGCTCGTTTGCTCAACGTCGGGACGTGTCTGCGCGGGGCCGCCGGTCAAGGGCAGCGCCACCAACGACCCAGGCCACCTTGAGAAGGCAGCGTGGGGTGGCAGAACGAAGGCGTGGGCTTCAACATGGGTTCATCGTAAACCGGGCACCGGGACTTTGTCCAGCACCCCGCGCACCTGTGGCATCAAGGGCAAACCAGGCCGCGGGCCTGCAAGGCCGAGCGCTCCAGCACCCATACCGATGACAGCTTCAGGCGCATGGCCGGCTCCTGCCCGGCGAGCTCGGGCCAGCGCAACGGCGCCTTCGGGGGGCCCACCACCACCAGACGCGGCTGGGCACACAGCAAGGCCGGCCATTGCGCCACTGGCACCAGCAGGGCGCGGGCACGCTCGGGGTTGAACTCGCCGGCATCGAACAGCTCCTTGCGGTCGTTGTCGTGCAGAGGGAGATCGGGATCGGACCAGTCCGCCACCACGGGCACGGGTTCGCGACGGGCCAGGTAGAAGGGCAGGTCGTAGACGAACTCGTCCACATAGACCAGGGGCACGCCCTCGTTCATCAGGGGCTGGATGAGCGGCAAGGCCGGACGCACGGACTGTCGATCAAAGCGAACGGCGGCGCCGATCAGGCCCACGCACAGCAGGGCCGCGACCGCCGTGATCACGCCAAAGGCGCGGGCGCCAGCACCAGGCCAGCGTCGGGCCAGCAGGTCGGCGACGATCAGGGCCAGGGGCGGCAAGGTGGGCAGCACGTAACCGGGCAGCTTGGAGGCGGGAATGGAGAAGAACAGCAGCACCAGGCCCAGCCAGACCCAGGCCAGGCTGCGCAGGGCACGGCGGCCTGCGCCCTGCCCTCGCCCATGCAGGAAGGCCACCGAGCGGTCCTGGGACCACCAGCGCGCCCACAAGCCGGTGAGCGACCAGGGCAGGCTCAGGCCCACGATCAGCGGCACGTAGTACCAGAACGGGTGCATGTTGTTGAAGCCCGTCTGGGTGAAGCGCTGGAAGTGCTGGTAGACGAAGAAGTAATGGAAAAAGTCGGGGTAGAGGCGCTGCATGGCCACAAACCAGGGAGCGGCCACCGCGCCCAGCACCAACAGCCCCGGGAGAGACAGGATCTGCCACAGGCTGCGCCAGCGCCCCGTGGCCAGCAGCCACAACACGATGACACCCCCCGGCAGCACCAGGCCGATCAGCCCCTTGGCCAGAAGGCCCAGGCCCGCCATGGCGTAGGCGGCCCACAAGGCCAGGCGGTGCGGCTGGCCGGCCTCCTGCGCCAGCACGGCGTGGGCCGCCAGGGCGATCGTCGCCGTGATGCAGCCGGCGACCAGCATGTCGAGGTTGGCGTACTGCGCACCACCGAACCAGAAGGGCTGGGTGACCAGCGCAAGGGTCGCCCAGCCGGCCAGCCGGCCGCCACCCCAGCGGCGCACCAGCATGTACAGGGCACCGGCGCCCAGCACCGCACCCAGCACCGAAGCCAGGCGCGCCGCCCACAGCCCCAGGCCGAAGACCTCGAGCGAGATCGCCGTGAGCCAGTAGAAGAGCGGGGGCTTGTGGAAAAAGGGCAGCCCATTGAGCGTGGGCGTGAGCCAGTCGCCGCTGCGGATCATTTCCCAGGCGACACCGGCATAGCGGCCCTCGTCGGGCACGGCCAGGGGACGCCACCAGGCCGTGCAGGCCAGCCAGACAAACAAGGCCAGCCAGACCAGGGGCGTGGGCACAGGCGATCGTGAAGAAGAAGGCAGGGTCACGGTTCGATCGTCGCCAGGCACGGCGCAAGCAGCAAAGCCAGACAGTGTAGCCATGCCCTGTGACGGGGGGCCTCAGCGTGCCAGCCGCGCGATGCGAACCCCGGCCTGGCTCAGGCGCTGGCCAAAACCCGGGCTGGAGAGCACCTGGAACTCCATGTGGCGGGCCGCCGCGATCACATCAGGCTGGGGCACAGCCTGGGACTGGGGCACAGCCGGGTGGCACATCAGCAGATCGCCCTCGTGGACCAGGGACAGCCAGGCCTGCCAGCGGCGCAGAAAGCCCGCCTCGTCCGCATCGAAGGGGTAGACGCCCAGCAGGCGCTCGCTGTGGGGCAGCCCCAGCCGGCGTGCCTGCCGCGCCAAGGCCGAGGCGCCCAGCGCAGCAATGACGGCCGCCTTCAACGTGTCGACCAGGCCGATGCCTGCACGCCAGCCGGCCCACCCTGGCGAGCGGCACAGGCGCAACCAGGGGCGATGGGCGACATCACGGCCCACCTGGCGCGCGCGCAGCACCTGAGCCAGGGCCTCCCGCAATTGCGGAAACTGGTGCACGTGCTGGTGGCCATCGACGAAATCGGGCGGGCGACCCCAGACCGCCTCGAACCGCGCAAACTGCCGCGCGACCTCCTCCTGCAAGGCGGCCTCATCGAAGCGACGAAGGTGGCAGGCCCGGATCAGTGCACCCAGGGGCCGGACCAGGTCCGGGCGCTGGGCACGGGCGTCCAGCAGCTCGGTGAAGTTGAGGTGCAGGCCCACATCGGCAATCGGCTCGGCTTCGCCTGCGGGCCAGGCGGCGGCGCGCAAGGCCGCAGCGCCCGACGCCCAGGCCGGGCCATCGACCAGGCAGCTGACGGCCGAGATGCGCCGCAGTGCCAGCAAGGCGAGGACCGCCTGGTTGACGCCTTCGTGCAGGCCGAAATCGTCGACGCAGACGGCGAGCGTGCGGGGTCCGGGGGCGCTCACACGCGACGACGCAGGCTGGGCGAGACGCGCGCGGCGATGGCTTCGCGGCCCTCGACCGGCGCCAGCCCTTCACCCAGGGCGCGACGCACCAGGTACAGCGGCCGGTTCTTGACCTCTTCGAAGATGCGCGCCACGTACTCGCCCAGGATGCCCAGGGACACGAGCTGGATCCCCACGAAGAACAAGAGCAGCACCACGATGGTGGTCCAGCCCTCGACGGCATTGCCATAGAGCTCGTGGTCGACGATGACGTAGATGCCGTAGAGGAAACCCAGGACGGCCATCACCATGCCGGCGATGCTGGCCACACGCAGCGGCCAGGTGGTGAAGGCGGTCAGGCCGTCGATGGAGAAGGCGATGAGCTTGAGCGCGTTGTAGTGGCTGGTGCCCGTGGCACGCTCGGCCGGCGCGTAAGGGATGGCCACCGACTTGAAGCCCACCCAGGCGTAGAGGCCTTTGAGAAAACGGTTGCGCTCTGGCAAGGCCAGCAGGGCTTCGACCACGTGGCGGTCCATCAGGCGGAAGTCGCCCGCGTCGGCCGGGACCTCGAAGCGCGAATGGGCGTTGATCAGGCGGTAGAAGGCATTGGTGCCGAAACGCTTGAAGGGCGGCTCGTCATCACGGTTGCTGCGCAGGGCGTAGACCACGTCGGCGCCGTCCTGCCAATGGGCCACCATCTCGGCAATGAGTGGGGGCGGGTGCTGCAGGTCGGCGTCCATCAGCACGACCACCTCCCCGTTGGCGGCCTGCAGGCCGGCGGTCAGGGCCGCCTCTTTGCCGAAATTGCGGGAGAACTCGATGGCCCGAAAGCCCGGGCGCACGGCCCACTCGTCGAACACGGCCGAGGTGTCATCACGGCTGCCGTCGTTCACCAGGATCACCTCCCAGGCACTGGTGCAAGGGCCCAGGTGCTCGGCCAACAGGGGCAGCAGCAGGCGCAGGTTGGCGGCTTCGTTGTAGCAGGGGATGACGCAACTCAGTCGCGGCAGGCTGTCTCGGCAGGAATGGCTCAGGGCGATCGCTTGGCTCATGCGGCGGATTATCGGGGCTGGCGCCCCCCGCCGATCGGAGGAAACGCCCACCCCGACCACTCAAGCGTGGTGGGCGCGGTGCAGGCCGTGGTGGTTGGCAGCGTGTTCACCCTTCTTGAGCGTGGCCTTGTGGGCATGACGCGGGTGCTTGGCGTGGTGTTTGGCTGGGTGCTGGGCGTGATGGACTTGAGGGGCTTGATGAACCGCCGGGACACCTGCCTGGTGGGGAGCCGGCGCCTTGTTCGGGGACTGGGCCAGAGCCGGCAGGGAGAAAGCGGCCAGCAAGGCAGCCGAGCACAGAGAGGTCTTGATCGAGGTCTTCATGGTGTCTTCCTTTCAGCGGGGGCAGCAAGCGGTGTCCGCCTGGCGCGGCCGGGGAATCCTGGCCAGGCGCCGTGCCTGTCTCCCACAACGTGGCGCCGGCATCGCCAGCCGACCGCCCCGCACGTAAAGCCATGTGAAGATCTGAAGCCCTCAGCGAGCGGGGGTCACGGCCGCAGGGGGGCCACCCGGGTTGACCCGGTCGGCCAGGGCGTAGGCCCGCTGGGTGGCGGGCCGCGCAGCGATGGCCTCGAACCAGCGCCGGAGATGGGGAAAGTCGGTCAGCTTCTGTCCCTGGCGCTCGTGCGGCACGATCCAGGGGTAGCAGGCCATGTCGGCGATGCCGTAGTCGCCGGCGATGAAGTCGCGGTCGGCGAGGTGGCGGTCGAGCACACCGTAGAGGCGGGCTGTTTCCTTCACATAGCGCTCGATGGCGTAGGGCAGTTTTTCGGGCGCGTACAGCGCAAAGTGGTGGTTCTGACCCGCCATGGGGCCCAGACCGCCCATCTGCCAGAACAGCCACTGCAGCGCCTGGTTGCGGCCCCGCAGGTCGGTGGGCAGGAAGCGCCCGACCTTGTCGGCCAGGTAGAGCAGGATGGCGCCCGATTCGAACAGGGCGATGGGCTCACCGCCATCGGCCGGAGCCCGGTCGACGATGGCCGGGATGCGGTTGTTGGGCGCAATCTTCAGGAACTCGGGCTGGAACTGCTCCCCCTTGCCGATGTGGATGGGGTGCAGGGTGTAGGGCAGGCCTGCCTCTTCCAGGAAGAGGGTGACCTTGTGGCCGTTGGGCGTGGTCCAGTAATAGAGGTCGATCATGGGGGGAAGCCTGTCGCCAGCTGGGGCGCAATGGGGTGGATCCGGAGCCGCCATGATGCCTCGTGCGCCCAAGCCCTGCAGGACAATGAGGGCATGTCTGCCGGAACCCCCTTGCCTCCCCTGCCCGCCATCGAGCCGGGCCTCTACGTCCACTACAAGGACCTGCGCTACGAAGTGATCGGCGTGGTGCGCCACAGCGAGAGCTGCGAACCCATGGTGCTCTACCGCCCGCTGTATGGGGAGGGCGCGATGTGGGTGCGGCCCTATGCCATGTTCCTGGAGGACGTGACGGTGGACGGCCGGACGGTGCCGCGTTTCCGCCGCATCGGGCCCATGCCCACCAGCACGGCCTGAGCGCCGGCTTTCAGGCCGGGTCGGTGTAACGGGCCTTGGGGGCGTGGATCAGCAGGTCGCTGTGGGCCAGGGCCACGCAGGGCAACATGGCGCCCTCGTCCTTGTCGTCGGGGCTGAGGCTGGGCCACTCGACGCGGTAGGCCAGCTCGCCCCCCTGCAGGTGACACAGGCAGGCCCGGCAGCTGCCATTGCGGCAGGAACGGGCCAGCGTCACGCCGGAGCGCTGGGCGGCTTCGAGCACGGATTCGCCCTCCAGGATGGGCACCGTGGCGCCCAGGGGCTCGATGCGCAGGATGAAGCTCAAGGCTGGACGGCGCCTTCCACCTTTTCGGCATCACCAGCCCCTGCCACGGCCTTGACGCCGGCGGCGGTCACGTCCACCGCGGTGCCCACCACGGTGGCGCCCACCTTCACGGTGGTGGCCACCACCG
>NZ_JAIZVX010000259.1 GCF_021768455.1 Aquabacterium sp.
GCCCTGGGGCCCGCGCTGCAGTCGGTCGGTGTGAGTTGGGGCTATCACCTGTTCAACGCCGTGCCCTACGCGCTGACGCTGGCCATCCTGGTGTGGACCTGCAGCCCCAAGCGGGTGGTGCAGGGTGCCCCGATGGAGCTGGGTGTCTCGCGCTGACGGACGCAGTGCCCTTTCTTCCTTTCTTTTCAACGCAGGAGGTTGCATGAGCACCTTTGTCGACGCCCAGCCTTATGCCTGGCCTTTTGACGGCGACCTTCGCCCGTCGAACACGGCCCTGGTCATCATCGACATGCAGACCGACTTCTGTGGCGTGGGTGGTTACGTCGACAAGATGGGCTACGACATCAGCGCCACCCGAGCCCCCATCGACCCGATCAAGGCGCTGCTGGCTGTGGCGCGGCAGGTGGGCATGCACGTGATCCACACGCGCGAGGGCCACCGACCCGACCTGAGTGATCTGCCGGCCAACAAGCGCTGGCGTTCGCGTCAGATCGGGACCGATGGCGTGGGCATTGGCGACATGGGGCCTTGCGGTCGCATCCTGGTGCGCGGCGAGCCCGGCTGGGACATCATTCCCGAGCTCTACCCCATCGATGGCGAGCCCATCATCGACAAGCCCGGCAAGGGCAGCTTCTGTGCGACCGACCTTGAACTGATCCTGCACACCCGCAGCATCCGCAATCTGATCCTCACCGGCATCACCACCGATGTCTGCGTGCACACCACCATGCGCGAGGCCAATGACCGCGGCTTCGAGTGCGTGATGCTGACGGACTGCACCGGTGCCACCGACCCGGGCAACCATGCTGCCGCTTTTTCGATGATTCGGATGCAGGGCGGGGTGTTCGGCGCCTACACCGACTCCCAGTCGCTCATCCACGCGCTGCAAACGCTGTGACCCCGCAAGCGAAAGGCCTGTCATGACTGCCCCGTTGGACCCTGCCCTGCAGCCGCCTCCGAAGCGGGGCGCACTGGCCTTGAGCACTTATGCGCTCACCAAGCGTTTTGGCGCCTTCACGGCGCTGGACGCCGTTTCCATCGAGGTGCGCCCCGGCACCGTGCACGCCTTGCTGGGGGAGAACGGTGCAGGCAAGTCCACCTTGGTCAAGGCGATTGTGGGCTACCACCAGGCGGAGGAGGGGGCCGTGCTCGTCGATGGTCGCGAGGTGGCCATCACTTCGCCCATGCTGGCCCGCCAGATGGGCATCGGCATGGTCTACCAGCACTTCACGGTGGTGCCCGGCATGACCGTCGCCGAGAACCTGCTGCTGGCCAAGGGAGAACTCCCTGCCGTCATCCCGTGGAAGCAGGTGCGCGCCGAGCTCGAAGCCTTCATGTCGACCACGCCCTTCCGCTTGGCCCTGGATGCCCGTCCCGTCGACCTCTCTGCCGGCGAAAAGCAGAAGCTCGAAATCCTCAAGCAGCTTTACCTCCGTCCCCGTCTGCTCATCCTCGACGAGCCCACCTCGGTGCTGACCCCGCAGGAGGCTGACGAGGTGCTGGGCGCCTTGCGGGAGCGCGCCCATGCGGGGGAGGTCAGCGTCATCATGATCTCGCACAAGTTCCGCGAGGTCATGGAGGTGGCCGACGACGTCAGCGTCTTGCGTCGCGGCCAGCTCATGGGCAGCCACCGTGTGGCCGACACCTCTCCGGCCTTGCTGGGGGCCGAGATGATGGGCCTGGGGCGAGCCGGTCAGCCTGGGGAGGGGGCAGGCAGCCCGACGGCGATCAGTGTGGCCACCTCTCATGCCCCGCTGGAACGCCGGCCCATGGATGCCGATGCCGTTTCCCGCCTTCGGGTCCAGGGTCTCTCCGTGCTGGGCGACCGCGGCGAGCGTGCCGTGCATGGCTTGAGCGTGCAGGTGCGCGCGGGCGAGATCGTCGGCATTGCCGGGGTGTCGGGCAATGGTCAGCGCGAACTGATGGAAGCCCTGGTGGGCCAGCGGGATCGCGAGTCGGGTGAGGTCTGGATGGCCGAGGAGCCCTACCACGCAGGCCGTGAGCAGAACCAGCGCCTGAATGTGCGCAGCCTGCCCGAAGAGCCCCTGCGCAACGCCTGTGTGGGCGACCTCAGTGTCGCGTTCAACATCGGTTTGCGGCGTTTCGACCAGGCCCCAGCCGCGCGCGCTGGTTGGCTGCGCGCCAGCGTGCTGCGCGAACAGGCCAAGGCCCTGATTGCCAGCTACCGTGTCAAAACTCAGGGTGAGGATGCCCCGATCCGCTCGCTTTCGGGGGGCAATGTGCAGCGCGCCGTCCTGGCCCGAGAGCTGGATGGGCAGGTCGATGTGCTGTTGGTCTCCAACCCCGTTTTCGGACTTGATTTCGCCGCCGTCGCTGAAATCCACGCCCGCATCATGGCCGTGCGCAACCAGGGCGGGGCCGTGCTCCTGGTCAGCGAAGACCTGGACGAGCTGCTCAAGCTGGCCGATCGCATTGTGGTCATGAGCGAAGGCCGCATCGTGCACAGCTGCGCGGCCCAGGATGCCG
>NZ_JAIZVX010000260.1 GCF_021768455.1 Aquabacterium sp.
CAAGCAGTCGGCCGCCAAATACGCCAGCATCTGGACGCCCGAGGGCTCACCCCTGCGCGCCTGGACGGAAAAGCAGACCACCCTGTTGCAAGGCTTCCTGGGTGAGCAAGGCCACCAGCTGATCGTGCGCCACGCCATGCGCTACGGCGCGCCCAGCATCGCCAGCGAGCTCGATGCCTTGAAAGCCGCCGGAGCCACCCGTGTGCTGGTGGTGCCCCTCTACCCGCAGTATTCGGGCGCGACCACGGCCAGCGTGATGGACGAGGTCTTTGCCTGGGGGCGCCGCACCCGCCTGCTGCCCGAACTGCGGCACATCAACCGCTTCCACGACGACCCTGCCTACATCGGATCACTGGCCGCCACGGTGCAGGCGCACTGGGCCCGCAGCGGCCGCGGCGAGAAGCTGGTGATGAGCTTCCACGGCATGCCCGAGCGCACGCTCAAACTGGGCGACCCCTACCACTGCGAATGCCTCAAGACCGGCCGCCTTCTGGCCGAGCGCCTGGGGCTCACGCCCGATCAGTACGTGGTCACCTTCCAGAGCCGCTTCGGCAAGGCCAAGTGGCTGGAGCCCTACACCGAGCCCACACTGGTCAAGCTGGCCAAGTCGGGCACAAAAAAGGTCGACGTGATCTGCCCCGGCTTTGTCGCCGATTGCATCGAGACCCTGGAAGAAATCGCCATGGAGGCCAAACACGCCTTCATCAGCCAGGGAGGCGAAAGCTTCGAATACATCCCCTGCCTCAATGGTGACCTGGGCTGGATCCGCTCGCTGGCCGGCATCGTCGAGCGCCACCTGCAAGGTTGGCCCACTCGCGCCGAACAACAGCCTGCGGCCCACGAACTGAGCGAACAGGCCCGCCGGGCCAAGGCCCTGGGCTGCCCGCACTGACGGGCCGGGTGCTGCAGATCAGGCCTGGGCGTCCTCGCCCGGCTCGATGGGGTCGATCTGCCCCGGCAGCAGGGCCTGGGCCTGGGATTCGGGCGCGGCCTCGACCTGCTTGAGCGCACGGCCCATCACGCGTGCCCGGGTCTCGACCGAGCCAATGTGGTTGCTGGCTTCGTCCAGCTTCTTGCGCGTCTTGGCCAGCACATCGCCAAACTTGCCGAACTCGGTCTTGACCGCGCCCAGCACCTGCCAGACTTCGGACGAACGCTTCTCCAGCGCCAGGGTGCGAAAACCCATCTGCAGGCTGTTGAGCGTCGCCAGCAAGGTGGTGGGCCCCGCCAGCATCACGCGGTGCTCGCGCTGCAGGGCCTCGACCAGACCCGGGCGGCGCAAGGCTTCGGCATACAGGCCTTCGGTGGGCACAAAGAGGATGGCGAAATCGGCCGTGTGCGGCGGAGCCAGGTACTTCTCGCTGATCGTGCGGGCCTCGGCCTTCAGGCGCTGTTCCAGCGCCTTGGCGGCGGCCTCCACAGCGGGGGCGTCGGCGCGGTCCTGGGCGTCGAGCAGGCGCTCGTAGTCTTCACGGGGGAATTTGGCGTCCACCGGCAGCCACAACGGCGCTCCGCCACGCTCGCCCTGCCCGGGCAGCTTGATGGCGAACTCGACGCGCGCTCCCGTGCCAGGCACTGTCTCGACGTTGACGGCGTACTGCTCGGGCGTGAACACCTGTTCCAGCAGGCCGGCCAGCTGCACCTCGCCAAAGATGCCCCGCGTCTTCACGTTGTTGAGCACGCGGTTGAGTGAACCCACGTCGCTGGCCAAACGCTGCATCTCGCCCAGGCCCTTGTGCACCTGCTCCAGGCGATCGGCCACCTGCTTGAAGGTCTCGCCCAGGCGGGCCTCCAGCGTGGCGTGCAGCTTTTCGTCCACCGTCTGGCGCATCTGCTCCAGCTTCTTTTCGTTGTCGGCCTGCAGGCTTTGCAGGCGGGCCTCGACCGTGCCACGCACCTCCGCCAGGCTGCGCTGGTTGGCCTCCGAGAGCTGGCGCAGCTGTTCGGCCAGGCCCAGGCTCACGCTGCGCAGCGCATCCGAAGTGGCCTGCTGCATCGCGGCCAACTGGGTGCGAAAGCTGTCGAGCTGTTCGTTCTGCGTGCGGGTGCTGTCGCCCTGCTGGGTCAAGAGGGTCTGCTGAAACAGCGCCAGCGTGCCACCCAACTCCTGGCGTGTGCCCTGGGCGCTGCGGGCCACCTCGTCGCGCAAGGCACGTTCCAGCTGGCTGCTGCGCTGGCGGCCGTCTTCAGCAAGGGCCTCGGCCAGTCGGGCCTGCCCCTCTTCGTCCCCCACCGCCGGACGCACCCGGAACCACAGCAACAAGGCCAGGTTCAGAGCCGCCAGCACGCACACGGTCAGCAGCAACACAGAGCTCACATTCATCGCGGCATTGTCTCAGAGGCATGAAAAAAGCCGCCCGAAGGCGGCTGGCTGGCGCAGCGTTGTGCTCAGGCCGTGGCCAGTGCGAAGGTCACGGGCGCGCCCGTCTTGGTCCGCACCTCTTCTTCGCTCACGCCCGGGGCCAGTTCCACGCACACAAAGCCCT
>NZ_JAIZVX010000032.1 GCF_021768455.1 Aquabacterium sp.
GAACGCCTGCGCCAGGCCGATCCGCAACTCGGCGTCACCACCGAGCCCAGCCGCTCGCGCCTGGTGATCGGGCGCGACCGCCTGCTGTTTCGGGTGAGGTCCAGCCAGCCCGGCTACGTCTACGTCTACCTGGCCGGCACCGACGCCTCGCACTTCTACCTGCTCTTCCCCAACGCGCTGGACGACCGCAACCACATCGAAGCCGGGCGCGAGATCGAACTGCCCCGCCGCGGCTGGCACATCACCGCCGGTGGCCCGCCAGGCGTCAACCGCATCGTCACGGTGGTGTCGCCCACCCCGCGCGACCTCGCCCCCCTGGGCCTCACCACCCGCGACAGCATCCCCGAATTCGACCTCACCCAGGCCGCCCGCCTCTGGGCCAGCCACAGCGGCCAGGGCAGCCCTTTCGTGGGCCCGGCGCGCTGCGCAAGCGGCCAGCCCTGCGACAGCCGCTTTGGCGCCGCCGAGGTCCGGATCGAAGAAATCGCCCCCTGATGGCGGCACAAACCCCGGGCAATCCCCACATATTGCCCAGGAAAGCCGGCTTGGTCGGGCTCTAGGAGCGCCCCGGAAGCGCCGACAATCCCTCAGAGATCCCGTGCCTTGCGGCGCACCAGGTGGTCTCACCCGACCACCCCGTTCAAAGCGAGCCCCCCCGGATGAGCCGTGCAGCGCCCCTGCCCCCTGACGAAGCGTCCCGCCTCCAGCGACTGCGCGCGCTGCGCGTGCTCGACACCCCGCCCGAGGCCCTCTTCGACGCCTTCACCCAACTGGCCCGCAGCACCTGCCAGACCCCCATCGCCCTGGTGAGCCTGGTCGACCAGAACCGCCAGTGGTTCAAATCGCAGCAAGGCCTGCCGGGGGTCTGCGAAACCCCGCGCGACCACGCCTTCTGCGCCCACGCCATCCTCTCGTCCGAGCTGATGGAGGTGCCCGACGCCCGGCTCGACCCGCGCTTTGCCGACAACCCCCTGGTCACCGGCGCGCCCCACATCCGCTTCTACGCCGGCGCCCCCATCACCCTGGCGAGCGGCGAGTGCGTGGGCACGCTGTGCGTGATCGACCAGCGCCCCCGCCAGCTCGACCCGGCCCAGCGCCAGCTGCTCACCCAGCTCGCGGCCACCGTGGCCGAAGCCCTGCGCCTGCGCGCCGAAGCCATCGACCAGACCCTGTCGATGGAGGGCCAGCACCAGCACGAAATCGCCGAACGCGAAGCGCGCTACCGGGCCATCGTCGAGGACCAGACCGAGCTCATCTCCCTGGCCAGCCCCGATGGCACGCTGCAGTTCGTCAACGGGGCCTACGGGCGCCACTACGGCATCGCCCCCGAAGCCGCCATCGGCCGCAACCTCTTCGACTTCGTGCACGAGCGCGATCGCGAGGCCGTGCGCCGCCATCTCCAGCAGGTCTGCGCCGCCGGCGTGGTCGACCACGGCGAAAACCGCACCATCGCCGCCAATGGCCAGGCCCACTGGATCGGCTGGACCAACCGCCCCATCTTCGACGAACACGGCCAGCTCACCGCCATCCACTCGGTGGGGCACGACATCACCGCCTACAAGCTCGCCCTCGACGCCATCGAGGCCAGCGAGGCGCGCCTGCGCTCGCTCTACGAGCAGACGCCGGCCATGCTGTACTGCGTCGATGCCCAGGGCCGCATCCTCAGCGTGAGCGACACCTGGCTGGCCAAGCTCGGCTACACCCGCGAAGAGGTCATCGGCCACACCTCCAGCGAATTCCTCGCACCCGGCTCCTACGAGGCCGTGCGCCAGACCGCCCTGCCCGAGTACTTCCGCACCGGCCGCTGCAGCCACATCGAATACCAGATGCTGCACAAGGATGGGCACCCCATCCACGTGCGCCTCTCGGCCATCATGGAGCGCGACGCCCAGGGCCAGCACCTGCGCTCCCTGGCCATCCTCGAAGACGTGAGCGAGCGCCATGCCGTCGAGGCCGAGCTGCACGCCAACCGCGAGCGCCTCACCCTCGCCACCCAGTCCAACGGCATCGGCATCTGGGAATACACCCTGGCTGGGGACCGCCTGGTGTGGAACGACATGATGTTCCAGATCTTCGACTTGCCCCGCGAACAGGCCACCGGCACCCTGGCCGACTGGGAACGCTGCATCCACCCCGACGACCTGGCCTACTCCCGCCAGGAACTCAGCGAGGCCCTGGCCGGACGCCGCCCCATCGACTTCGACTTCCGCGTGCAGCGCCGCGACGGCAGCGTGCGCTACGTCTACGCCCGCGCCACCATCTTCCGCAACGAACACGGCGAGGCCGTGCGCCTGCTGGGCAGCAACTACGACGTCACCGACCGCAAGCGCATGGAGCGCGAGCTGGCCGAAAAGCACGAACTGCTGCGCGTCACCCTGCACTCCATCGGCGACGCCGTCATCACCACCGACGCGCAAGGCCGCGTGCAATGGCTCAACCCCGTGGCCGAGCGCATGACCGCCTGGTCCACCGAAGGCGCCCGTGGCCTGGCGCTCAACCAGGTCTTCCACATCGTTGACGAGCACAGCCGCCTGCCCGCGCCCTGCCCCGTCGTGCGCTGCCTCAGCGGGGCCGACGACGCCCCCCAGTGCCAGCACACCCTGCTGCTCTCACGCGATGGCGCCGAATACGGCATCGAGGACTCGGCCGCGCCCATCCGCGACGACCAGGGCCAGGTGCTCGGCGTGGTCCTCGTCTTCCACGACGTGACCGAACAGCGCCGCATGGGCCACGAAATGCGCTTCCGTGCCACGCACGACGAGCTCACCGGCCTGGTCAACCGCGGCGAATTCGAACGCCGCCTGGGCAAGACCCTGGAACGCGCCAAGGCCGATGCCAGCGCGCACGCCATGATGTACATCGACCTCGACCAGTTCAAGCTGGTCAACGACGCCTGCGGCCACGCCATGGGCGACCAGCTGCTCTGCCAGGTCACCAGCCTGCTGCAGACCTGCGTGCGCTCGCGCGACACCCTGGCGCGCCTGGGCGGCGACGAGTTCGGCATCATCCTCGAGCACTGCACCGTCGAACAGGCCCAGCGCGTCGCCCAGCAGATCTGCGACCAGATGGAAGACTTCCGCTTCGTGCACGACGGGCGGCGCTTCCGCATCGGCACCAGCATCGGCCTGGTCCCCATCGACGCCCGCTGGGCCCACGCATCGCTCGTGCTGCAGGCCGCCGACAGCGCCTGCTACGCCGCCAAGGACGCCGGCCGCAACCGCGTGCACGCCTGGTACGACACCGACCAGGCCCTCAAGGCCCGCCAGGGCGAAATGCACTGGGCCACCCGCATCGAGCAGGCCATCGACGAAGACCGCTTCGTGCTCTTCGCCCAGCGCATCGCCCCCTTGAGCGAACGCACCCGCCACGAAGGCCTGCACTGCGAACTGCTGATCCGCCTGCGCGACGACGACGGCAAGCTCATCCCGCCCGGCGCGTTTTTGCCCGCCGCCGAGCGCTTCCACATGGCCTCGCGCATCGACCGCTGGGTGGTGCGCCACACCTTCCGCTGGCTCACCGCCCACGCCAGCGAGATCGACCACGTCGCCACCATCACGGTCAACCTCTCGGGGCAGTCCATCGGCGACAAGGCCTTCCACCGCTTCGTGGCCGAACAGGTCGCGCAGACCAGCTTCGACGTGCGCCGCCTGTGCTTCGAAGTGACCGAAACCGCGGCCATCACCAACCTGGGCGACGCCACCCTGTTCATCGACGAAATGCGCGCCCTTGGCGTGCGCATCGCCCTCGACGACTTCGGTGCCGGCTCCTCCTCCTTCGGCTACCTCAAGAGCCTCACGGTGGACTACCTCAAGATCGACGGCCAGTTCATCAAGACCCTGACCAGCAACGCCCTCGACCATGCCGCCGTGCGCTGCTTCCGCGACGTGGCCCAGGTGCTGGGCATCAAGACGATCGCCGAATTCGTCGAAGACGAGGCCACCGTGACCGAACTGCGCCGCATCGGCGTGGACTACGCCCAGGGCTACCTGGTGCACCGCCCCGAACCCCTGGAGCAGGTGCTGCTGCCCCAGACGGCGATGGCCTGAGGCCCTCGCCCGCCAGCCTCAGTTCGCCCGCTTCAGTTCGCCACCCGGGTGACCAGGGTGACGCGCCGGTTTTCGGGCGCGGCCGGGTTGCCCGTGTTCAGCGGCTCGCTGTCGCCCTTGCCCACCGCGCTCAGGCGCTCGGCGCCGATGGCGTGCGTGCCCACCAGGTAGCGGCGCACGCTCTCGGCGCGCTGCTGCGACAGGGTCTGGTTCAGGTCCTGCGTGCCGCGCGGGTCGGCATGGCCCTCCACATTGAAGGCGAACTCGGCCAGCTTCTCGTTGCGCAGGGCCTGGGCCACCACGTCCAGCTGCTGGCGGGCCTGGGGCGTCAGCTCGGCCGAATTGGTCTGGAAGGTGATCAGCAGCGAAGCGCTCGGCTTGCGGGCCGCCTGCTGCGGGGCCGAGTCCTTCACCACCCGCAGGCTGCGCATGCGCAGGGGCGCCTCGTCCGGCACCAGGGCGTCCACCAGATTCGCCTCGGTCACGGCCGCACCTTTCAGCACGGTGGTGGACTCGGCGGCCTGGGCGGCGCCCATGCACAGCATCAGGGCGGCCAGGGCGGCAGAACGGCTCAGGCGGAAGGGGGACAAAGTCACGGTCGGCTCCTCAAAGTGCGCCCGGTCGGCGGCGCGGGAGGGAATGTAAAGCGTCCTGCCCAGCTTGCCCATCCCTCACAAGGATTAATCGCCTACCATTGCGGCCTTCGCACGCGCCCTCGCGCGCGTTGCCCGCTGGAGCACCCGTGTCTGATACCCCCACCACCCCGTCGTTCGGCCCCGAAACCGGCCGCCGCCGCACCTTTGCCATCATTTCCCACCCTGACGCCGGTAAAACGACGCTGACGGAAAAACTGCTGCTGTTCTCGGGCGCCATCCACATCGCAGGCGCCGTCAAGGGCCGCAAGGCCTCGCGCCACGCCACCTCCGACTGGATGGAAATCGAAAAGCAACGCGGCATCTCGGTGGCCTCGTCGGTCATGCAGATGCTCTACCGCGAGCACGTGGTCAACCTGCTCGACACCCCCGGCCACAAGGACTTCTCGGAAGACACCTACCGCGTGCTCACCGCCGTCGACTCGGCCCTGATGGTGATCGACGCGGCCAACGGCGTGGAAGCCCAGACCAAGCGCCTGATCGAGGTCTGCCGCCAGCGCGACACCCCCATCATCACCTTCGTCAACAAGATGGACCGCGAAGGCCGCGACCCGCTGGAGCTGCTCGATGAAGTCGAGCAGGAACTCGGCATGCCCTGCGTGCCCATGACCTGGCCCGTGGGCCAGGGCAAGCAGTTCGGCGGCATCGTCAACCTGCGCACGCAATCGATGCGCCTGTTCGACGCCGGTGCCGACAAGCGCGGCGAAGACGACGAGGTGGTCTCGCTCACCGAGCGCGACAAGCTCGCCGCCCGCTTCGGCCACGAATGGGAGCTGGCCGAGGCCAACATGGAGCTGATGAAAGAAGCCGCCCCGGCCTTCGACCTCGAACAGTTCCTCGCCGCCAAGCAGACCCCCGTGTTCTTCGGCTCGGCCGTGAACAACTTCGGTGTGCAGGAGGTGCTCGACGCCCTGGTCGACCTGGCCCCGCCGCCCCGACCCCGCCTCAGCACCGAGAAAGACGGCTCCCACAAGGAGATCCTGCCCGAGATGGGCAACTTCTCCGGCGTCGTCTTCAAGGTCCAAGCCAACATGGACCCCTCCCACCGCGACCGCATCGCCTTCGTGCGCGTGTGCTCCGGCAAGTACACCCCCGGCATGAAGCTCAAGGTGCAGCGCAGCGGCAAAGAACTGCGCCCCACCTCGGTCGTGACCTTCCTCTCGCAGCGCCGTGAAGCGGTCGACGAGGCCTTTGCGGGCGACATCATCGGCTTCACCACGCACGGCGGCGTGCAGCTGGGCGACACCATCACCGATGGCATCACCCTGCAATACACCGGCCTGCCCTTCTTCGCGCCCGAGCTCTTCCAGACGGTGGAACTCGCCAACCCGATGAAAAGCAAGCAATTGCAAGCTGGTTTGCTGCAGTTGGGCGAAGAAGGCGCCATCCAGGTCTTCCGACCCGAATCCGGTGGCTCGATGCTGCTGGGCGCCGTGGGCCAGCTGCAGTTCGAAGTCGTGCAGCACCGCCTGAAGGCCGAGTACAGCGTCGACATCCGCCTCATGCCCTGCCGCTTCGTCGGTGCCCGCTGGATCACGGCCGAAACGCCCGAGGCCATGAAGAAGTTCTGCGACGAAAACGCCAGCAAGCTGGCGCTGGATGCCGCCGACACCCTGGCCTACATGATGACCTCGGCCTACGACCTGCGCCTCACCGCCGAGCGCCACCCCCTGGTGCACTTCCACCCGCTGCGCGAGCACGCGGGCCTGAGCCTGTCAACGCAGTGACCCCCTGAGCCACACGGCGGCCTGAACCGCGCTCAGGCCTGCCCGGTCCAGAGCTGGTCGATGTGCGGGAAGCCCCAGGTCTGGGGCGATTCCCTGGAGACGATCTGGTCGATCGACTTGCTCAGGTCGAGCATCTCGGGCGTGATCGGCTGCTTGGATTTGGTCGAGTAAAACACCCGCACCAGCGGGTGCAGCAGCGAACTGCTGCCCTGCTCCACCACCACCGCCAGCCTGCCCGACTGCAGCTTCACCAGCGAGCCCGTCGGGAAGATGCCGATGCTCTTCACGAAGGCCTGGAACACCCGCTCGTCGAAGTGGCCTTCCTTGGCCCACTGCGCCATCTTCTGCACCGATTCGGCCGGGTCCCAGCCCGCCTTGTAAGGCCGGTTCGAGGTGATGGCGTCGTACACATCGCAGACCGCCCCCATGCGCGAGAAAATGCTGATGGCCTCGCCCTTCAGGCGATGGGGGTAGCCCGTGCCATTCACCTTCTCATGGTGGTGCAGGCACACATCCAGGGGCACCGGGCCCACGCCCTTGGCCTCTTCCAGCATGCGGTGCCCCGCCTCGGGGTGGGACTTCATGATCGTGAACTCGGCGTCCGTCAGCTTGCCCGGCTTGTTCAGCACCTCCAGCGGCATCATGGCCTTGCCCAGGTCGTGCACCAGCCCGGCCATACCGGCCTCGCGGGTGTCCTCGTCGTTCAGGCCCAGTTGCTTGGCCAGCGACACCATCAGCGCGCACACCGCCACCGAGTGCAGGTAGGTGTAGTCATCGCTCGTCTTGAGGCGCGCCAGGCTCACGATGGCCCCTGGGTTGCGCCCCACCGACTGCGTGATCTCGTTGACCAGCGGCAGGCAGTGCTCCGTGTCGACCGCCTTGCCCAGGCGCACGTCGTTGAACATCGAAGTCATGGCGCCCCGCGCCTGGCCCAGGATGCGCCTGGCCCGCGTCACTTCTTCCTGAAGAGACACCGTCACCACCGGCGGCTGGGCGCGCGCCGTCTCGATCAGGCCGGCATCGGGCGCCGGTGCCCCCGCGGGCGAAACCGGCAGCTCGCAGTCGTCCACCACCTCGGCCCGTGGAGCCCCGGAGGGCACGTCCAGCCCTTTGGACGTGTCGATCCACAGCGTGCGCACCTTGCTCGTGCGCAACTGGGCCAACTGGCTGGCCTGCTCGATCTTGAACGCAGACTTCCAGAACGGGTGGTCTAGCCAGGAGCCGTCGAGCGCGTCCACGAACATCCCGACCTGCAGCTGATCGACGGTGATCTGTTTTCTCATGATGGAAAATGGTGACCTGCGGCGGACGCCGGGCCTCTCTCAAATCCTAGGGCTGTTGTCGACCGGCAGATCGGCAAAAATGACGGGGAGTCGGGACTTTGTTGCGAACCCAGCCACCCGTTCAAGGGCCTCAGCCTAGGGGGAACGCCCTAGCCAAGCCAACCCGGGCCAAGGACACTGTCCCACAGGGAGACGCTCACGCATGGTCCACCACGATGACGACGACACACCCCAGGCACCGCCGCCGCGCGGCATGCTCAAGGGCACGCTCGCGCTCACCGTTTACCTGCTGGTCGCCCTGATGCTGTTCATGGTCCTGCTCCTGGCCTGGCGCGACGCCCCGGCCCAGGTCAACCCGGCAGGGCCCTGTGCCACACCAGGCAACGGTTGTTCGCAGGCATGGGCAGGTCTGCCACCAGACGCCAACCCTGCGCCGCCGCCAGGGCGTCCACCGCAGCCACGTCTCTGAGGCCAAAAGAAGGGTCCAGGCCCTTGAGCCAGAGGTCGAACTCGGCATTGCTCTGGCTCGTGAAGCGCCCCCCTTCGTTGAAGGGGCCATACACGATCAGGCGGCTGCCCGAGTGCACCACCTGGTTCATGCTGGCGAACCAGGCCTGCGCCGCCTCCCAGGGCATGTAGTGCACCGTGTTCGCAGAAAACACCGCGTCGAACCGCTGCCCGGGCCACGGGCCGCTCACCACGTCCAGCAGCAGGGGCTCGGGCGTGTTGGGCAGGGCGGCTTCGGCCAGCCAGGCCCGGATGCCCGGCAGGTAATCCGCCCGGTCGGCGCACTGCCAGGTCAGATCGGGCAGATGGGCCGCGAAGTGCACCGCATGCTGCCCCGTGCCACTGCCCACCTCCAGCACCGTGCGCGCCTCACCCAGGTGGGTGCGCAGCACGGCCAGGATGGGCTCGCGGTTGCGTTCGCAGGCTGGGGAAAAGGGCTTGTCCACCGCCTGCGCCCCGCCTCAGCCCTTCAGGCCGGCCGCATCACGCAGCAAGGCGGCCTTGTCGGTGCGTTCCCACGTGAACTCGGGCTCTTCGCGGCCGAAGTGGCCGTAAGCCGCGGTCTTCGAGTAGATCGGGCGCAGCAGGTCCAGCATCTGGATGATGCCCTTGGGGCGCAGGTCGAAATGGGCTTCCACCAGCTTGGCGATCTCGGCATCGGGGATCACGCCCGTGCCTTCGGTGTACACCGTGATGTTCATCGGCTTGGCCACGCCGATGGCATAGGCCACCTGCACCTGGCACTGTTTGGCCAGGCCGGCGGCGACCACGTTCTTGGCCACATAGCGGGCGGCGTAAGCGGCCGAGCGGTCGACCTTGGACGGATCCTTGCCCGAGAAGGCGCCACCACCGTGCGGGCAGGCGCCGCCGTAGGTGTCGACGATGATCTTGCGGCCGGTCAGGCCACAGTCGCCTTGCGGGCCACCGATCACGAAACGGCCGGTGGGGTTCACCAGGTAGCGCGTGTTCTGCAGCATCTCCTTGGGCAGCACGGGCTTGATGATCTCTTCGATGATGGCCTCGTTGAACTCGGGCTTCATCTTGTCGCCCAGGCTCCATTCAGGCGCGTGCTGGGTGGACAGCACCACGGTGTCGATGGAGTGCGGCTTGCCATCGACGTAACGCATCGTGACCTGGCTCTTGGCGTCCGGGCGCAGGAAGGGCAGACGGCCGTCCTTGCGCAGCTGGGCCTGACGCTCCACCAGGCGGTGGGCGTAGTAGATCGGCGCGGGCATCAGCTCGGGCGTTTCGTCGCAGGCGTAGCCGAACATCAGGCCCTGGTCGCCAGCGCCGAGGTTCAGGTAGTCGTCGGCGGCGCGGTCCACGCCCTGGGCGATGTCGTTGGACTGCTTGTCGTAGGCCACCAGCACGGCGCAACCCTTGTAGTCGATGCCGTACTCGGTGTTGTCGTAGCCGATGCGCTTGATGGTGTCGCGCGCCACCTGGATGTAGTCGACGTTGGCCTGCGTGGTGATCTCACCGGCCAGCACCACCAGACCCGTGTTGCACAAGGTTTCGGCGGCCACGCGCGAGAGCGGGTCTTGTTCGAAGATGGCGTCCAGGATCGCGTCGGAAATCTGGTCGGCGACCTTGTCGGGGTGACCTTCAGAGACGGATTCGGAAGTGAAGAGGAAGTCGTTCGCCACGGTGTGTGCTCCAGAGTAAGTTGATGACCTCGGCGTCGCCGGGGCTGTCGAGACACGGTTCTCTGTGCAGCGGCGAACGCTTTAGCGGCTTTTGTGAATCGCCCCGCAAGTTGTCCTGTTAACTCGGCGATGCTGGTAGTGTAGCCAATGCCAACTGCGACGCGCTCATGACACACAGGAAAGTCACGGTGTCAAACGCGGCAATTCACCGCTTTTGCCCGCTGGCGGCCTGGTGACCGAGCGTGCAGCCGCCTCGGGCAAAATGCGCCCATGGCCCGCCTCTTCTTTGCCCTCGCCCGCTGGCCCCTGGCCCTGCTGCACCCCATCGGTGCCCTGCTGGGCTGGCTCAGCTACCTGCTCTCGCCCTCGTACCGGCGGCGCCTGAACGCCCACGCCAAGGCTGCGGGCCTCAGCCCCGCCCAAACCTGGGCTGCCGTGGGCCAGGCCGGCAAGATGGTGGGCGAGCTGCCCCGCCTCTGGGGCCGCCCTCGTGAACAGGCCCTGGGCCACAGCGTGCGCTGGCAGAACCCCGAATGCGTCGATGCCGCCCTGGCCGAAGGCCGCGGCCTGTTGCTGCTCACGCCCCACCTCGGCTGCTTCGAGATCACGGCCCAGGCCTATGCCGAGCGCTGTGGCGCGCTCAAGCCCATCACCGCGCTCTACCGCCCCGCCAAACAGGCCTGGCTGGCCGAGATGATGAAAGCCTCGCGCAACCGCCCCGGCATGCTCACCAGCCCCGCCACCCTGGCGGGCGTGCGCCACATGCTGCGCGCCCTCAAAAAAGGCGAGACCGTGGGCCTGCTGCCCGACCAGGTCCCGCCCGAAGGCATGGGCACCTGGGCGCCCTTCTTTGGCCGCCCGGCCTACACCATGACCATGGCCGCCAAGCTCGTGGCCCAAACCCGCTGCGCCGTCGTGCTGCTGCGCGGTGAGCGGCTGGGCTGGCGCGCGCGCCGCCAACACGGCTGCGACTACATCGTGCACGCCAGCCGCGTGCCGGCCGACATCGAAGCGCTGCTGGCCACCGGCGATGCGGCAGAATCGGCGGCCGCCGTGAACCGGCTGATGGAAGCCATGATCATGCAAGCACCCGAGCAGTACCTGTGGGGCTACAACCGCTACAAGGGCCCCCGCGCCGAGATCCTCAGCTCCGCCGTGCCCGGAGAGCCCGCCTGATGAAGGCCCTGCTCAAGGAAGCCGGCATCCGCGCCGCGCTGGCCCTGCTCTGGCTGCTGCACTTCCTGCCCCTGCCCGTGCTGGCGGCCCTGGCCCATGGCCTGGGAGCCCTGCTCTACCGCCTGGCGGGCTCACGCCGCCGCATCGGCCTGCGCAACCTTGAACTGTGCTTCCCCGCCATGCCCCAGGCCGAGCGCGAAGCCCTGCTGCGCGCGCATTTCGGCTGGCTCACCCAGAGCCTGCTCGACCGCGCCGTGCTCTGGTGGGCCTCGCCCGACCGCATTCGGCGCCTCATCCACATCGAGGGCGACATCGACCTGGCCGAGCGCACCTTCCAGGAAAGCGGCCGCCCCACCATGTGGCTGTGCCCGCACTTCGTGGGCCTGGACGTGGCCGGTGCCGCCATCCTGCTGTGCCAGCCCCGCCCCGGCGCGTCGATCTACCAGACCCAAAGCCACCCGCTGATGGACAAGCTCATGAAGCGCGGCCGCCTGCGCTTTGGCGACGCCGAAATCTTCCCCCGCAGCGACTCGGTCAAGCCCCTGCTCAAGGCCGTGAAACAGGGCCGCGGCTTCTTCAACCTGCCCGACATGGACTTCGGCGCCAAAGACGCCGCCTTCGTGCCCTTCTTCGGCGTGCCCGCCGCCACGCTGCTGGCCCCCTCGCGCCTGTCGCGCATGCTCAACATGGTGGTTCAGCCCGTGATTGCCGAACTGCTGCCCGGCGGCAAAGGCTGGAAAGTGCGCTTTGAAGCCCCCCTGAGCGGCTTCCCCACGGCCGATGCCGAGGCCGACACCGCCGCGCTCAACCGCTACATCGAAGGGCAGATCGCCCTGCAGCCTGCGCAATACCTGTGGGTGCACAAACGCTTCAAGACACGGCCCGAAGGCAGCCCGGGCGTTTACTGAACGCGCCAAGCTGTGGCCACCGCCTCAAGTTAGGGCGATTTCACGTCGATACGCTGTCTCACAAGGCCACCTGCACAAGGCCTGTCGGAGACCCCCTTCATGAAACGCATCGCTGTCTGGCTGCGCCACTTCTCGATCCGCAGCCGCCTCCTGGCCTGCATGGCCCTGGTTGTCTGCATCGGCACCGCCGTGGGTGCGGGCATGAGCCTCAAGCTCACCGAACTCCAGGGGGAATTCGAAGGCTTTGCCAGCGAAGAATTCACCGCCACCCAGGCCATGGCCCACATGGCCCTGAGCCTCGGGCGCCTGCGCGGCTTCGAGAAGGCCGCCATCATCCACGCGGGTGATTACGTCGCCACCGAGGCCGACCACATGGCCTGGAGCAAGGCCCTCGAAATCAGCAAAGAGGCCATCCAGCGCCTCCAGGCCGTCGTGCACGACCAGGACCTCAGCGAACAGATCGCCTCCCTGCAAAAGAAGCTCTCCGCCTACGGCACCGACATGGAGCCCCTGCTGGGCAAGATGGTCGACGGCAGCCTCGCCACCTCGATGGACGCCTACCTCGCCACCGAAGGCGCCCGCTCCAAGGCCGACACCATGGAGCTCTCGGTCACCGCCCTGCAAGACACCTTGAACTCACAAGGCCAGCAACGCCGGGACCGCGCCACCACCGAAGCACGCCAGGCCATCGTCTGGCTCTGGGCCCTGCTGCTGGCCCCGGGCGTGGTTTTCCTCCCGCTGATGTGGCTGAGCATCGCCTCCATCACCCAGCCGCTGCGCCGCGCCGAAGCCGTCACCCAGGCCATCGCCCAGGGCGACCTCACCCACAAGATCGACACCCAGGGCCGCGACGAGGTCGCCCGCCTCATGCGCTCCATGCACACCATGCAGACCGGTCTGCAGGACATGGTGTCGTCCGTGCGTATGTCGTCGGAAAGCATGCTCACGGCCAGCACCGAAATCGCCTCGGGCAACCAGGACCTCTCCAGCCGGACCGAACAGACCGCCTCCAACCTGCAGGCCGCCGCCTCCTCGATGGACGAACTGAGCAAAACGGTGGAGCACTCCGCCGAATCCGCCCATGCCGCCAGCGACCTGGCCCGCACCGCCAGCCACCGCGCCAGCGAAGGCGGCGAGGTCGTGCACAGCGCTGTCACCCAGATGGAGCAGATCACCCAGGCCTCGCGCCAGATTGCCGACATCATCGGCGTGATCGACGGCATCGCCTTCCAGACCAACATCCTGGCGCTGAACGCCGCCGTGGAAGCCGCCCGCGCTGGCGAGCAAGGCCGCGGCTTTGCCGTGGTGGCCAGCGAAGTGCGCATGCTGGCCCAACGCAGCGCCGAGGCCGCACGCGAAATCAAGACCCTCATCGGCCATTCGGTGGAACGGGTCGAGACCGGCTCTCAGAAAGTGCGGGAGGCCGGCGACGTGATGCAGGACATCGTTCGCTCCATCCAGCACGTGACCCAGGCCATGGGCGAGATCGCCGAGGCCACGCGGCAACAATCAGGCGGCATCGGCCTGGTGAGCCATTCCGTCACCCAGCTCGACCAGATGACCCAGCAAAACGCCGCCCTGGTGGAGCAATCGGCCGCCGCGGCAGACAGCCTGCGGCAACAGGCCATGGAGCTGCAAAGAACCGTGCAGCGGTTTCAGCTGGAACGCGCCTGACGCGGCTCGAGCGCTTGCGGCGCCACTGCGAGACGAACCTTGCACCCTTGGTTTGAGGGTGCCTGTTGCAGCGACAAAACCTCCGATTTGTGGAATCGTGACCCAGTCGTCACGACCGGAGGCGTGTCTTGAACCTTCGGCAACTGGTTTTTCCATCCATCCTTTTGCCTTGGGATTTCACATGTCCAAATTTGGTTCGGCCATCGCTCTGGCCTGCTTTGCTGCGCTCACGTCAGCAGCTCACGCCTCGGAGGGACTGGATTTTGAATCCGGTGACCGCTCAAACTTTTATCTCTATGGGAGCGGATCCAGCTACTTGAGCGAGGCCAGCGAATATGCAATCAGCTACACCCAGGCGGAAAACGGGGTCGACTATCAGACCACGGTCACCGCTGCAGCCGGGCGCAGCTTTGGTCTTTTGTCCTACCTCTTTACCCCGAACACATTTGCTGAACTGACCTATACGTTCGACGCTCCCACGACCACGCTTGGCACGCTCTACTTCCGATTCGTCACACCGGACGGCCCCATGGCCGAAGGTGCCAATGACTTTGCATCCGTCTTCATTACAGGGCTCAATCAGTCTGACTATTTGCCCTTGAATGGCCAGGACATCGCCCCTGACTCAGGCTGGATCAGCCTGAGCGTTGGCATTGGGACCACTGCGATTTCGCTGTCCCTTTACAACGCCATGGACGCTCGCACCCCCCCTCTTCTCTTCATCGACTACGCGGAAGGCACTCCCACCCCGGCCGTGCCCGAGCCTGCAGGCATCGCCCTCACCCTGGCTGGGCTGGCCGCAATCGGCCTCTCCACCCGCAGACGTCAACGCTGAGCGCATCGGCCTAAAGTTCCCCCTTGAATGCAGGACCCCCTGTGTTCATGGGGGTAGGGAAAGCGAGACAAGCGGATCTCATTGTGGCAATCTGTAAACCATGTCACGCCCGAAGGTTGGCTTTGCGTCCTTCGGCATCTGGTTCCTACCTCTTGTCCAGGGAGTTCTCATGTCCAAGTTCCTCTCCGCCGTTGCGCTGGCCACCGCTGCCTTCGCCGCCCCCGCCTTCGCTGACGTCGGCCTCGAAACCGGCACCGCCGGCTACACCGTGTCCGGTTCGGGCACCTTCGCCGCTGCCACCAGCGCCGCCGTCTCGTTCGACGCCGCCACCTACGGTGTCGACTACGCCACCACCATCACCCCGGCTGTGGGCAGCTACTTCGGCGTCCTGACGACCGACGACTCGCTCGATGCGCCCACCACCCTGACCTACACCTACGCCACGGCCACCACCACGGTCGACACCCTGGCCCTGCGCTTCGTGACGACCGACGCTTACGAAGGCGCCTGGAACGACACCATCACGCTGAAGCTGTACGACAGCACCGGCACCGCCTACTTCAACACCACCTACACCGCCACCGAATTCTTCGGCCTGACGGGCACCGACTACTACCCCGACTCCGGCTGGCTGAAGTTCTCGGTGGCCGCTGGCACCTCGAAGTTCGAAATCTCCATTGCCAACACCTTCGAAGCTGGCAATGCCCCGACCGCCTACGTCGACTACTACAAGACCCCTGTGACCACTCCGGCCGTGCCTGAAGCTGGCAGCATCGCCATGACGCTGGCTGGCCTGGCCGCCGTGGGCCTGATGGCTCGTCGCCGTCGTGCCGCCTAAGCTCCGGCTCAGTGCTCTGAACAGAGCGCGTTGAACAAAAGGGCCCATCTGGGCCCTTTTTTCATGCAGCCAGCAGTTCAACGCACACCCGATTTCACAGTGAGAAAACACGCTGCGCAAACACTACTCAAACAGGTGGTGCCAGACGCAAGCGCTTGTTTTCCCTAGGGTGGTCGTGTAAAGTCAAATCGAAAGCTGTTACCAAGGGAGTCTGTCATGTTCAATACCCAAATCGTCAAGGCCGTCGCCATCACCGGCGCTCTGTTCTGCGCCATGAGCGCCCATGCCGTGGTTCGCGGCGTGGTCAAGCCCGTCGTTGCCCCCCCGGTGATCCGCCCAATCGCCAACCCGCCTGTGTCCGTGCCCCCTGGCACCGTGATCACCACCCCTGTGGTCACCGTCGTCACCTGCCGCAGCGGTCAAGCCAGCCGCTGCTGAGTCGCGCCTTGCCGTAGCGCATGCGAAGCAGTTTCGCGCATGCGGCCGAGCGACTTGCATTTGGCATTCTCGTAGCGACCCTCTTCCTGGCTCCTTTCCCGGTCGCTTCCAACCGCGATGGTCCTGTTGGCATCACGTCAACGGTTCTGGCCTTCGCGGTTTTCTGTTTTCTGCTCGCCAAAGCGCTCGGCTTCGCCGATTCCCGCACCCCACCGGCCACGCGCCTGGGCACTACCTTCCTCGGTTTGATCGCCCTGGTCGTTGGATGGGTGTGGCTGGGCCCGCTCGTCCATCACTTCCCCGCGCTCGACGTCGCCCGCGCTGAGGTCTACCAGCTCAAGGCACTGGCCTACTGGTGTGTGCCAGCGTTGGTGATGTTCACCACCCGCACCCGCAAGCGCTTCATCATCCTGCTGACCACCATCGTGGTGTCGGGCACCCTCGAAGCCATCCTGGCGGTGGTCTCCTTGTCCAGCCAGACCGAGTTCAGCCTGCTGGGCACGGCCTTCCCGCCAGGCCAAAGGGCTCAAGGCACCTTCGCCAACTCCGATCACTTCGCCAACTACATGGCCATGTGCATGGCGCTGGCCCTCGGGCTCATGCTGGCCACGGCAGAAGCCCGGGGCCGCACGCTGCCGGGCTGGCGCGGCAAGTTGCTGGGCCTGCTGAATTTCCTGCTGTCCAAACGCATGCTGGTGCGCCTGGCGGTCATCATCATGGTGATCGGCCTGGTCCTGACCCGTTCACGCATGGGCAATGCGTCGTTCTTCTTTGGCCTGTTCTTCTTTCTTTACGCCGTGGCCTGGGCCTGGCCCCACAAACGGCAGGCGGCACTCTGGCTGGGCATCAGCCTGCTGGTGATCGACCTGGTGGTCATTGGCCAGTGGGTGGGGCTCGAACACGTGGTCGAACGCCTGCAAAACACCGAACTCAGCATGGGCGCGGAACAGGATGAAGGCCCGACAGGCGCCAACCAACGCGCCCCCGGCCAAGAAGAGACCGTGGCTGAACGCTTGGCGATTGGCCAGGACGGCTTCAAGTTGGCGCTCACCTCACCGTGGGTGGGGCATGGCCCGGCCACTTTCTTCACCCTGTTTCCCCAGTACAAACGCCCCGCGATCGACATCTGGGTGGAGCATGCTCACAACGATTACGCCGAACTGGCGAGCGACCTTGGCCTGCCTGCCCTCCTCACTCTGGGGGGGGCTGTGTGCCTCAGCCTGCTGCAATGGGCACAATTGATGCGTTCACCCAGCTCGGGTTTTGTCAAAGGGGTGGTCAGCGGGGCCGGCATGGCCGTGGTGTGTTTGCTCATGCACGCCTGGGTTGATTTCAACCTTCACATTCATGCCAACGCCATGTTGTTCACTGTGGCCCTGGCCTTGCCCTTTGCCTTGTCCAGGTTCACCCGCACACGCCACGCCGGCAAAACGGCGCACTGAAACGATTGTCCATGTCGCAATACCTTCCTACTACGCCGGTGCAGTCGCCTCCCCCCCAAGCCTTCGAACCCATCTCGGTCGGCATCTCTGAAGACAGCAAGCAGGCGCTGCTTGAACAATGGCGGGCCATCACACGGCACAAACTGCCCATCCTGGCCCTGACTGCCATGGTGATGATCGTGGCAACGGTCATCGCCTTTGCGCTCACGCCCATCTACAAGGCCACGGCCACGCTGATGATCGAGCCCGGCAAGGGCAAGGTGGTGTCGATTGACGATGTCTACTCCTCAGGCGTCCAGGCCAAAGAGTTCTACCAGAGCCAGGTCGAAATCTTGAAGTCGCGTGAGGTGGCGGTGCGCACCGCGGCCAGCCTGAAGCTGTGGGAGCTGAAGGACTACGACCCGCGCATCGAAGCCAGCGGCCTGGGTGCCTTGCTGAAACGCGCCATTGGCCTGCGCGCCGAACCCGTGGTGTGGACACCGGAAACCCTGGCCGAAGCCGCAGGCCTGAAGCTGATGGACGACATCAGCGTGGAACCCGTGCGCCTGAGCCAATTGGTGAAGGTGAGCGTGGAGACACCGAACAAGGTTCTGTCGATGAAGCTGGCCAATGCCGTGGCCCAGAACTACATCGAGGCCGACCGCGATGCCCGCTACAAGGTCACCCAGCAGGCCAACGTGTGGCTCACCAGCCGTATGAACGAGTTACGCAAAAATCTGACTGACTCGGAAAATGCGCTCCAGACCTATCGCGAACAACAGGGCCTGGTCAACCTCGGCGGCTCCACACAAACTCTGGTGAGCCAGCAGGCATCTGATCTGAACGCACGACTGGTCGAAGCCCGCACACGCCGCCTGCAACTCGAAAGCTCGTACCAACAAGTCGCCCGCATCACCAACGGCGACTACAGCAAAGTGCCCGCGGTTGTGAGCAACCCCAGCGTTTCTTTTGCCATGCAAAAAGAAATTGAAGCTGAACAACGGTTAGGGGCACTTGCCTCGAACATGGGCACGGAACACAGCACCTATAAGGAAGCACAAGGGAACCTTAGGAGCGTACGAGAAACAACCCGGCTGCAACGTGAAGCGATTGCGAAGAGCGTTTTGACGGACTACGAAGCAGCGCGCAATACAGAAAAGCAGCTCGAAGCCGCTTTGGCCAATCTGCGTGGCACTGTACAGGCCAACAACCGCCAGGAATTCCAGCTCGGTGTCCTCGAACGTGAAGTAGCTTCCAACCAGCAGCTCTACGACATGTTCATGAGCCGCGCCAAAGAAACGAACCTCACGGCAGACCTTCAGTCCGCAGTGGCCCGTGTGGTCGACAGTGCCTCGCCGCCCGAAACACCCGTTCGCCCCAAGAAGGTGCAGCTGGTGGCCATTGCGGGCATGTTGTCGCTCATCTTGGGTTCGCTGGTCGCCATGCTGATGGCCAAGCTCGACAACACGGTCAAAACCGGCGAAGAGCTGGAAGACCGCCTGCAGCTGCCCGTGCTCACCACGCTGCCTTTGCTCGTTAAGCAAGCTGCCACGAACGCCTCGCGCATGTTCCTGGAACAACCGCAGTCGCAGCACGCCGAAGCCATTCGCACGGCGCGTACAGGCGTGCTGCTTTCGAGCATTGACCGCAACAGCAAGGTCATTCTGGTCACATCCAGCCTGCCAGGTGAGGGCAAAACCACCTTGGCCACCAACCTGGCCCTGGCCCATGCGCAAACCCGCCGGACGATTCTGGTCGATGCCGACATGCGCAAGCCTCAAGTGGGCGCGCGCCTTGGCCTGCCCCCCAATGCCAAGGGGCTCTCGAACCTGATTGCCGGCACGGCCACCCTGGCGGAGTGCCTGCACGCGGTGGAAGGCAGCCCGCTGATGGTGATCCCATCGGGCGACATCCCTCCCAACACGCTTGAGCTGCTGCATTCCAAGCGCTTTGAAGAAACGCTGGCCTTGCTGCGCGAAGCTGCCGAGATCGTCATGATCGACTCCCCACCCGTCGAAGTGGTGAGCGACTCGCTGGTCATCGCCCCGCATGCAGAGGGCACCATCTACGTGGTCAAGGCCATGGAAACGGCTTACCCCATGGCCCGCAAAGGCATTGGACACCTCCAACGCGTGGGCGCCAAGATCCTGGGCGTCGTGGTCAACAGCCTCGACTTCCAGCAGGCCACCCGCTACTACGGCTTGGCCAAGGGCTACGACAACGACTCGTACTACGGTGTGCCTCAACAGCCAGTGAAGCAAATCAGCACCCAACGCAAGCAAGCGTGATCGATTTTCACAGCCACATCCTGCCGGGCATTGACGACGGCGCGCGCGACCTGGCCGAGGCCTTGGCCATAGCCAGGGCCCATGTCGCCGATGGCACCCGCTGCGTTGTCGCCACCCCGCACATCTACCCAGGGGTGTTTGACAACACGCCTGCCACGATTGCTGCGGCACACGCCACCCTGGTGGCCGCCATCGCAGACGAGGGCATTGCACTCGAGATTCAGTGGGCCGCGGAAGTCAGGGCGGGCGCGGACGTGATCGACATGCTGGCCCAAGGCACCCTGCCCTTCCTTGGGCAGGACGGGCCGTGGCGGCACTTGCTGCTGGAATTGCCCGATCACCAGATTCCCGTCGGCACAGACAAACTGGTGGCCATGCTGATGCGACAGCACGTGAAACCCGTGATTGCGCACCCCGAACGGAACAAAGGCGTGATGGCCGACGTTCAGAAGATCAAACCGTTGGTAGACCTGGGTTGCCTGCTGCAGGTGACGGCAGGCTCCGTTCTGGGCGAATTTGGCAGCCGCGCTCAACACACAGCCGAGCAGTTGATTGATCAAGGTTGGGTTCATGCCTTGGCCAGCGATGCCCACCGCACCACCACCCGTGCGCCCAAGATCAAACCGGCTCGCACGTGGTTGCTGGCCCGGTACGGCAACACGGTGGCCGATGCCCTGACCCTCAGTGGCCCCGCACGCATTTGCCAACCCTTGGTGGGCCAGAGTGGGATGGCTGCTTGAATCACACCTCAACCGCCACCCTACAGCCCGTGACGAGGGCGCTCTGGCCCTGGCGGCTCGGCGCTGCGCTGGGGTTGATCGTCTCGCTGGCTGCGGGCTGGCGGGCCCTGCAACTGACAGAGGCAGACGGCTACACAGCCGCCTATCGTGATCGCCTGCCCATGTGGGCGGCTGGCACAAAGGTGGCCAGCCCGGAAGAGTTGGCTGGCGCAGAGCGCGACCTGAAGCGCGCCCTTGAGGTCCGGCCTCACGATGGTGGTTCGCACGAAACGCTGGGCGCGCTCTACACCATGCGCGCACTGCAAGACTGGGATGCTGCGCCTCAGCGCACTCAATGGCTGGAGGCTGCCAAAGCAGAGTTCATGGCATCGGCCAGGTTGCGGCCCTTTTTGCCCCAACCTCACGCGAACCTGGCGCTGTTGACTTCCATGCAGCCAGAGGTGCCAGCCAACGAAGTGTTCCGCCATTGGAACGCCGCGCTCGCGTTGGGGCCGCACGAGAAAGACACACGCATTCAACTGTTGAACGTCGCACTTGCCATGTGGGAAGAGGCCCCCCCGACCACCCAAAACTGGGTGAACCAGCTCAGGGCGAGCCACGTTTACAGCGAAGCAACCTGGCAGCGATGGGGCACTTATTACGGCATCGAGTCGATGCAGTGAGGGCTTGCGCCTCCACGGGTCAGACCTTGTAATAGCCGCGTTACCAAGTCCGTACTGAACAATTGCATCAAGCCGCAGCCAATTGAGCGCGAAGGGTTGGCTGACCAATAGATCGGCCCAGGTCTGCCAGCATGGCGGCCCGCAAATAGGCAACAAAAAGCCTCAGCAGGCTCAGCAGCAGGCGGATATTGCTGCCCGGCACCGCACAGTACCGCGTGGAGCGCATCGCTCAGCGCGCCCTTGAGCGGATTGCGATCCTACCTGCCGTCGCTCTTCATGTATCCCATGGTCGGCTCAATGGCGCTACGCCGTTCGATCATCGCCTTCATCGTGCGTGTCACGCCTCGCCGCGGGCCTGATCTGAGGATCTGCACGGCGTCGACCTCCGCGCCCTTGTAAACCCTTGTCCACCATCACCGTGCGCGCCCGCTTGTTGGCCAGGATGCTGACCTGATCGATGGTCTCATCCAGCGTGTGCCCGTCGTACGGGTTGCCTGGCATGGAGCGCATACCCACCAGCAGGCCTTCTTTGCGCGTGGTGGCTAGTGTGACCTTCACGCCGAACTCGTAGGGGTACGCAAAGACCCTGGGCATCACCGTGGTGTCCACGATCACTTTTCCAAGCTGGCTCTCTTGATCAGTCCAGCGGCCCTGGCCGCTTCGATGGTCAAGGCCAGCAGCAACTCTATGCGTTCTTCCCCAATACGCTGGCGCCAGCGAGTCAGGATCGAAGGGTCAATGGAAAACTCGGTTTGCAGGTGGGTATCGCCGGTGAAGAACTGCAAGTACGGGTTCTGCAGCCAGATGTGACCACCATCCCACTGAACGCTCCGTTGGCGTGCCGCTGATACAGCAGACCTCACACCAAACGCGGCGTCAAGGCCGGCTGACCACGGCCTGACGTGACGTGGCCAGCGAAATGGTGCTAGATAACCTCCCAGTCCATCAGGCAAGCCAAACGGATAAACGTGTGTTTCATATTGAGTTGCTCGTCCAACCCAGGACGGCACATGTCAGCGGACTGACGAGATCAAGCCTCCCCAAAAACAGCCGAGCGGAGCCGAGAGGAAACAACCTCACGACTATGAACTCGATTCACAAACAAGTAACCATTATGACCAACCCTTCTAATCCATTCGAAATTTGAGCAAGCCGAAATAATCGCGTCACACAATGCCTCGTCGTCATCAAACACAAAGAAATCGTCTCCGTGCACCGCATCAATGCCTTCTGCACCAGTACTGTTAGTGAAAACAGGGATACCAATCGCCATACAGTCTAATACTTTTGTCTTAATTCCTGTGCCGAACGGAACAGGAAGAAGCGCTATCGAACAGCGCGCTGCAACAGCAGTCCAGTCATCAACAAACCCCAAAAAATCCACCGGAAATTCCTTAAAGCGGTTCCTTACGTCTTGGTCGGCGTAACCAACTGCAGCAACACTTATCGAATAACCTTTTCCTTGAATAACAGGAAACACACGCGTACAAAGGTACTCCATTGACGCTATGTTTTGGGCTGTCTTAAAATTACCAACAAACAATGCGGAAATTTTTTTCTCGGCCAAAATCGGCTGAGAAACGGAAACAGGAAAATCCAAGGAATCGATTGCTGGACTATTGGCAAATATTTTATCCAGCCCAACAAGGCTCTTCAAATAATTCACTTCAATACTTGAAGTAAGCAGAACTGCATCATATTTCTTCGCTGCGCTGAGCTCAGCCTGCCTTAGAAGGTTAGCCTCACGAGACAAGACCCAAGTACCGAACTTATTCAGAAATGATGCAAAGAACCTGGGTAGACGATCACCAAACGCACCCAATATCGATTCATTTGAATCGCGAACGATCATTTGCTCATACCGACGGGACAGCAAATCATCCAGATCCAGAATCCTTCTGAGCGCTTCAATATACGGCAAAAACACACCTGTCCTTTGCATGTCTGCTACGACAATCCGAGGCGGTGTTTCGTCACACAATTTTTTTATGCGCTCGGCCTTTGAGCTCGAAAAATACAACGCCTCTTGCGCGGAACACCCTTTTCTAAAAAATAAATTAAATATCACATGCAACGGTCCATTCAACCTAAGAATATTCACGGACCTACATCCCATCTTAAAATATGCGCGTTCGTCAACGTCCTCACTTTTGCCCGCAAAAATCACGAGATCAACTTCGCCCTTCTCCAAAATGAAATCAACACTCTGTTTGATCATTTTTTCTCTACCGCTAGAAGCGGGCAAAAACGGTCGCGAAGCCAAATACACAACAGTAGGATTAAGCATAAAATTCAAACGTCTGCGGGCGCATTTAAGGCCGAAATGTACGCCGCAATTACTCTGCGACCCATATTAGCGCGACTAAAATCCTTCGATCGTTCTATACCATTTTTGACACAATTCTCCCAAGTCGCTTCATCAGAGAGTACCCTTGACAGCGCAGAAGCAATATCTTCGACAAAAATAGGATTAACAAGAATAGCGCCCCCCCCAGCGACCTCTTTCATCGGGTTCAAATCTGACGTAATAACAGGAACGCCATACGCAAACGCCTCTAAGATGGGTAGACCAAAACCTTCCTTAAGACTTGGGAACAACAATACTGAGGCTGCGCTATATAAAGCATCTAAATCTACAGCGCTGATCCAACCGGGGAATTTAACTTTTCTCCCGCCTAATTCCTTAGCCATTGACGAGTCAGAAGGGACCCCAAGTACAATTAGAGAATTCGGTAGATCTAATTTTTCATAAGCGGACACCACCGCTCGAGTGTTCTTGTGCGGCGCGATACCCCCAACATGCAAAACGGGTCCGTAACGTCTTTCGGCCCAACTGGAGCAATTAGTTTTAGGAGAAAACGGAGATGTTATATATGCGACACTAGCGCTCCGACAAATTCGGGCCCTTATTAATCGGGCCGATTCATAACTGACGGTGAGAATTTCTGAGGCAGTTGATTTAACGCGCGATATCATTAGCCGTCGATAAATATTCCCAAAATTCTGGTATACACCCTTACCCAAATCATCCATGAAAATCAGATCGTGAACAGTAGCGACAACCTTTGCCTTTGATCGAATTAATGGAACCGTATTGCCTGGATAGTGAACGAGATGAGCGCCACCCCTCTTTGCCAGAAATGGCATAACCACATTCTCCCAAATAGGATACGGCGCCTCAGTTACGCGAATAAACTCAATATTTTTCCATTTTTTGGTTTCAGGGAATTTGGCATTTGCCGGCACCACACATGTGACGAACAAATTCCCTGACGCTACCATTTCGGCTTCATCTAAGGCCTGAATTAATTCTCGGACATAAGTTCCAATTCCACGTGGTTTGTCAACCCAAGCAGCGGATATATAAACTTGATATCTTTCATTTGACGGCATCGCCCCTCCCAATTATTTTCTCAGGCGCAAAATTAACGCCGCGCACCATCATGGCTGTATCTTTGATCTCATCAGATACTTCCCCCGCCCAGTCCACAACCGCAGAGCTCAAATATACGTACATGGGCTTGTGACAGAAAATATTTTTTGACTCCCTGATTAACACCCCGTTGAAATAATACTTGATACTCTCACTGG
The DNA here is from genome assembly GCF_021768455.1 of Aquabacterium sp. Classification (GTDB taxonomy): domain Bacteria; phylum Pseudomonadota; class Gammaproteobacteria; order Burkholderiales; family Burkholderiaceae_C; genus Aquabacterium. Next base: position 24,434 of record NZ_JAIZVX010000032.1, read on the forward strand.
ACCAGTCAACAGCGTAATTATTAAACCCCGCAGACAAATTCACGTTATTCCGATCAGCGGGGCTGGGGCCGACAGTTCTCAACAGCCCCCCGTATTTATAAAATTCCACGGAATATTTACCATAGGCTCCACGAACATTCTTGTATGCATCAACCCATCCCTCTAAAATCGATACAGCTGATATCTGCGTTGGATGGTTTAGCTTTAATTTTATATAATGGCTTTTAACTTCTTGCCCCCCAACTGCTGTCCATTGCGTCGTCAAAACATTATCAATCGCATACTCAGGGAGTCTATCCTTCAAACTACTAGATGCCGTAACGCTCTTAAAACAAACCGGCCCGCTTATGGAGTCCGTTGTCCGGCACACTTCAATAGGAACATCTGAAACGGAGGAATTTTGAAATAATTTAATATCCGCAACTCGGAATGGTGACATCGATCTTTGGCGCAGAACAATCTCATCAACAGTCAACCCGCCCGCATCGATATTTCTATACGAACGCTGTACACCGCGGCCACCATCCGGTTCGCCTGTGTAATAAACCATGGAGTCTTCAGTATGCTGCCCACTCCAATTGTGGATATTCATTGAAATTTCATTTGGATAGTGCCCCTCATTGACATCTATTTCGCACCACCTCTCACCAGTCTCCAAATTATTATCCATTAACCAAAAAGCGTTATTGACCCCCTCTCCTGGAACATATTTGTAGCTAGCCTCGAATCGCCCATACAAGAACTTATCAACACTCCGAAGTGAACCACTCAGCCATCTTTGGCCATTTGCCTTGTTCCTAGAAATCACCAATTTTAAAGTGCCATTTTTGTCGATTTGCACTTGGTTCGAGTTCTTTTCAGAAAGTGTATGCAATGCTGGATCATCTTGCTTGACCCAGCATATACCATCAAATTCGAATATAGTCGAACTATATTGTGAGCAATTCCTGTTCGACAGATTAGCCGGATCAGCTAAGGCTGCATCCACTCCAACAATTAAAACCAGACTCGCTAAGGTCAAAATTTTAAAAAGGTATGTCGGGTTCACGCATTTAAACAACTTCATTTGCCGCAACCTTTTCCGCTATTTGCCCGTGACGTTGTCGGAAAGCCCAACAATACACCCCCCACCCCCCCAAGGAGAAGACAAAGAATGGAACCGTTCGCACAAAGAACTCGGCCATTAGCGATCCGGTTAATACATAAAGCCCCAAGTGATAGAGAATCACATAGGCTGAAGTTTTCAAAAAAAGTTGCCGCGTCCGTGAAGCTAGGCTCCCTATCCATGAAAAAATCGACATATAGACAATAATTGCGAAAGGATAAATCCATCCACCAACTAACGTATAAATATCTGCAGGCGCCGTGACGGTAAGCTCCCACAAGAACACGTAGGGATCATCGTCATACAATATGCCTGTTACCCTTCTCCCAAAAGATAGTGTATAGGGGGGTGGATTAGAAGAAGTTAACTTATCAAAGAGATCAGGAACGAACAATAGTGGATCAAAAAAACGAAGGTCATCTCGCACTAAGTTAACAGTCGCATAAAGACCGTACTCTGCGATCCCAGTAAACCGGAGAAGCAATAATTCGAATGTCTCCGTCCATGTGTCAAGACCAGCAACAATTTTGAAAAGAACTACGGTGGGTATTGCAACTATCATCGCCCCCAAAATAAACTTGCCTACGGGTAAACGTACACCCGCAACATTCAATCCGAGGATTACAAATACACCTCCCCAGAGTGCCGCTCCCTTCCCTCCGCTAAACAACTGCAAAATCAAGAGGATAACAGTGAAAATTGAGTTCTCAGCTCTATGTTTTTTTTGCAGTGCAAGCGTGGCCACGAGATAAATTATCAAAAATGGCACGAAAACCTTCAGAACCTTAAACGCAACGCTGGAGGCCATAAACTCCATTCTTGCAACATTTGGGTCATCCGATAGCAATGGGACACCGGCCTGAGCATAATGACTTACCGCAGCGCCAACAGCCACGGACAGAAGAATCCGCACATAGGCCTGCCCTTCCAATTTTGGAGGGGACACGGTCTGCCTTCGGTCTACTCTGGAAAATGCAATCGCGATAAGTACTAAAATTGCTGTCAACCAAATATCTACCCACGCAAATCCGAATGTATAGTTATTTACGATTGCGCCAACGAATAGAAGCAAAGCGATCGCTATTGGTAACCAATATGGCTTGGTCATTTCTGCCCTATCAGTCCTGCGGCGAATCCAGCAAGACGGCCGAAGGCGATAACTCCCATAAATTTCGCCTTTCGTAGATCAAACGTTGCCACAGACACAAAAGCCTTGACAATTGGCGCCACTATTATCGTGGCAGCATACACTTTCGGATAATAATCACTAGATATAACTTTCCCGCAACCTCTTGCATACGCACTCGCGCGCTTGAACTCCTCCGGACTAAACGTCGAAATTTTAACTGGGTGATATGCAAGGATTGCTGGATCGTATTTAATACGACCCCCTTGATCAATTACGCGACACAAAATGTCTGTTTCTTCTCCAGACTGCCATTTTGAGTTCGCCCCCACCCCCAGTGATTCGTCAAATAGTATTCCACCACGAAACACCTTCGCATTAAGAAATATTGTGAATGAGATCGCGCTCCGCCATACATTCCATTTAGTCAGTGTCAGCGAGCGATTAGCCCACGCACGCTCTTCGCGTCCGTCACCATCTGTAGTTCTACCTGTCACGCCTGCGAGCGAACTGTCACGCTCAAAAAGACCTGCTACAGTATCAAGCAAATTAGATGGGTACCAGCAATCATCATCCGGAAATGCGACAACCTGCCCCGACGCTAAAGCTAAGCCTACATTTCTTGCCTTTGACAATCCCTTTTCGGAATTCACGTGAATTACCTTATCCTGCAACGTAGGAAAATCCAACAGCAACTCATGAATCCGTCGGTCCGGATTTTGATCCACGACAATCAGTTCGTAGCACTGATAATCTTGGTTTTCTAGCGATGTTAGAAATCTCCTTACCTCATCTGTACGCCCCAACGTTGCCAAAATCAGAGAGAATTTGAACGGGCACGGTGCCTGCGGTTTATATTCAACAGCATCCATATTTCAACCCCGAATCATCTCGACATCAAACCTTTCAGCTAAGGTTTTGTCGTATATATCGCCATTTTTCCCATATGAGTTATCGTTGAGCAGGACTTTTACGCCCAGCAAAGCACCACCAACGCTAACATGAAGCCGGTTCGTAGCGATGATTTTCGCCTTTTTCAGCACCGACAAGAATTGCCACGTTATTATCAAAGCTTCCGCGCGAGACATATATTTTGACCCATACAAATTAGACAGATCAAGCGCAGGAACGCCCTTTTTTTCAGCAGTAGCCTCGCAATCAACTCTATAGATTTCCAGCGCCCCGTTCAAAGTTGGAACGACTCGTTTCTTTTTGATATACCAAAGCACATACTTAATCATTTGCTTTGGACTCATTGCCAAGTGCCCTACATATTTTGCCCACACTTCCGAACCACTCACCTCTCGCTCAAGCCACTCCAAGTCCAAAGAGAACGCGAGGTCATCGGCTAGATATTTTCTGGCGCCCGGTGCATGTTGAAGCGCCCAATCGTAACTCTTATATTCTCGGCAAAATAGTGTAAATCTTTCGTCTAATTTACCAAGCACGTCAAGATTAGATCGAATTGTATGAGGCAGAACTACAACTTCTGCAGCGCCAACTTCGAGGCACTTGAGCAAGAAATTTTTGCATTCCGAGTACCCATCTACAAAATTTCCGCCGCCAGAATACATTACATGCATTCCGGGACAGATGTCTTCTGTTCGTATGATTTTGGGAATTAGTCCCACCTTACTAAACAAGCACCACATTCCAGCAGCGATCAGTGCATCCCCAGCATTACCTTCATTCGGCACATAATAGACTTCCCCTCCTGATTTATTCATCAATTCAGCGAGAACACTTTTGAGCACTGCAATTTCTTTTACCCTGTCGTCCATATCAAAGTCCTTACTTGCTAAAGAAAAATGGGGCCATAACACTCAGCTTTATCTTACCTAACCCCAACAACTCACTATCAAAAAAATCAAACGCCACGTTGATGGAAATTGTTGTTATCAACAATGAAACGGCAGCGCCATTTATTCCAAAATAGTGAATCAACGGAACGCCAATGCATAGCGACATGAGTGATGAGCTAATGGATCTTTTTGCAATTTTCGAATCTAAACCAACTACTATTTGGTGCCTAATCCCCATTGTACCGACGGCCAAAAAAGGCACCGCACAACACATTATCGATAATGGCCAGACAGAGGCCAAATACTTATCCCCCATAAACTTTGGCAACAACACGAAGAAAGCACCGGAACTCAGAACTGAAATAACCAGGCAGCCCCAAAAAAACGCACTCATCAACGTACGCAATTTAGAATAATATTCTTTGTCACTGCTTGACTTCCATCTCAGCATGTTTGGCAAAAGAGATGACGCAATTAAATAAGGTAAAGAGCTAAAAGCCTCGTAAAACCGAACGGCTACTGCGTACAACCCCAAAGACTCTGTTGACAAAAGAGCAGCGATCACAAGGTGATCAATCCTGGAATACAAACTTTGGAAAATAGTGGTTACCCACATCATTTTCGCTGCCCCCGCAAGGGCTTGCATGTCGGACCAAGCTGCAAACGGGTATCGGCTTGGAAGTCTGAAATATTTCTGATGAACACCCAACGCAGTTGCAAGGAGAACCTTTTCGGCTAGGGGTATCACGTAGAAGTACAGAGGGTCGGCTGAAAGCATTACTGCTGCAACCGTTACCGCAGAGGATAACGCCAAGCATGCCACCTTAATTTGCACAACCGTCTTAACTGCTGACCTGTGCTGCGCGTAATAGTCAATGACCAAACTCCCTTGAGTAAATAGCGCAAGGCCATAGACTAGCAAGCCCAAAAGTTGGGATTTATCCGACACAAATAAGGCTATTACGGCCCCGCCCGCATAAAGAATCCCTCCGACGATATTGGTAAGCCAAAACCCAGAGGACAAGATTTTTAACTTTTCCTCATGCGTACCCGCATTCGTCAACTCCCTCACCATCACGGAGTCAATACCCATTCTGCCCACTGTCATGGCCAACGCGCATATAGTGATGACGAGGCTAAGTGATCCGTACCCTGACGGCCCTAGATATCTTGCCGCATACATACCAACTAAAGCGCCAGATATCATCCTCATGATGGGCTCAGCAATGAACCAAAGCGTGTTATATACACTTCTCATTTTTTGCTAGCCTTACGGTTTTGGTACGTTTCCATCAGACCACAAGGAAGATTGGTTTTTGAAGGGAAGCGCGAGCCCCTTACCAATATCTATCAAAGACTTACCTCAACAAATAGGCGGCGCTCAAATCATAGAAATGATATTCGCATGAGCATTCAGGCAAATTTATCTACCGTAGTTGTCCTGGAAGCGCACGATGTCGTCCTCACCCAGGTAGCTGCCCGATTGCACCTCGATGATTTCCAGCGGGATCGCGCCCGGGTTCACCAG
>NZ_JAIZVX010000160.1 GCF_021768455.1 Aquabacterium sp.
TCGGCGGCCGGCTCAGCAGCTGCTGGCGTTACGACGGTGACTGCTACGGTTTGCACCGGCACAGCGATTTCGTAACCTGGAATTTCAGTGAAGGTGGCAGCAACTTCGTCGCTGACCTCTTCGGACAGCATACCGTCCTGATGCGTGACAAATTTCACGCCGCTGATCAGTTCGGATGCGTTCAGCAGTTTGCACAGTAGTTTTGGCATTGTGATCTCCAGAAAAGGAGCGCCCGAAGGCGCTCCATGTCAGACGGTGGCGATTAGCCGTGTGGACGCCAGGCGGCACCGTTCGGCAGGATGTTCTTGATCACCGCGTGGTGACGACGTTTCGTCATACGCAGGTAGCCGAACATCAGCTGCGCCCATGGGATCGTCGCGGAGACGGTCGGGTACAGCGGGAACTTCATCATCGGCAGCAGCTGGCGCCAGTTGATGGCCTGATCGCCCGGGCGGGGTGCGGGACGCTTCAGTGCGCGCCGCCCCGCAGCGTGTCGGACGGGGTCTCGCCAAACAGCTTGCGGTAGTCGCAGGCGAACTGGCTCAGGTGCCAGAAGCCCCAGTGGGCTGCCACGTCCTGCACGCCCTGGCCTTGCAGCGCCGCAGCGCGCAGGTGGCGGCGCGCCCCGTTGAGGCGGATGGCGCGCAGGTACTGGATCGGGCTCAGGCCCATCACGTCTTCAAAGCAGTACTGCAGGGTGCGACGGCTCACGTGCAGCTGCTCGCACAACTCGGGCACGGTCACGGCCTGGTCCGGGTGGGCCAGCACGTGCTCGCGCGCCTGGGCCACCACCTTCTGGCGTTTGGCAAAGCTCTGGCGCGCGGCGGTGTCGACCTCGCTGGTGTCCAGCATGCCCAGCAGCACGCTGAGCAGGGCGTCCTGCAGGGATGCGACCTCGCTGTGCGCCGGGCCGTGCTGCACGCCATCCAGCGCGTGGCGGGGCAGCAGGCCATCGAGGGCCTGCAGGCAGGCCAGGCGGGCGCCATCGGCCACGTGCAGCACCTCGGCCTGTTGCAGCGCAGCCCAGTCGACGTGGCAGCCCTGCTTGGCCGCAGCGGCCATCAGCGCTTCGCGCTGCACCACCATGCCGAAGAGGCTGTGCTGATCGGGGGTGACCAGCTCGAAGGGCTCGTCACCCGGGCGGACCATGATGTCGTGGGCCCCATGCAGGCGGCCGTTGATGCGGGTGGGCGCGCCATCGGCCGCACCCGGCAGGGGCGAGGAGGGGCCCACATCGGGCAGGCCGAACCAGAAGGAGTCGGCCCACACGCGGCAGGACTGGCGCAGCGCCTGGCTGGTGCCTTCGCGGAACACCTGCATCTGCGGCAGGCGCAGCTCGGTGAGCTGGCCGGTGAAGCGGCCGGCGCTGAGCTGGTCGTAACGCTGGTCCCAGGCGGTCAGGTTGTGGGCGTGTTCGTCGGCGTCGTGGGCCTCGGTGGTGCGCAGGCTTGCACGGGGCGAGGGCAGGCCGCCCCAGAGCGGGGCGCGGCCTTGCAGGCCAAGGTGGTGATGGGAGACTGCGTCCATCTGAAGGGGTGCCAGTGAAGTTTGCCGATTTCCGATAACGCCCGGGATCGGGGTTTTCTTACAGTCGGTGCAGCAAGTTCCATTCCCTCGTTGGGCGGTTTCCCCTCACCGAGCTCCCTGCGGCACCTTCATTGCGCTTGGCGCGAACCCATCATGAAACCTTCGACACCGAGCGCCCATGCGCTCAAACCCGTACTCAGCACACTCCAGCTCTGGGGTATTGCCGTCGGCCTCGTGATCTCCGGCGAGTACTTCGGCTGGAGCTTCGGCTGGGCCTCGGCCGGCACGCTGGGCTTCCTGGTCACGGCCATCATGGTCGCGGTCATGTACACGACCTTCATCTTCAGCTTCACCGAGCTGACGACCTCCATTCCCCATGCGGGCGGCCCCTTCGCCTACAGCAAACGCGCCTTCGGGCCCACGGGTGGCTACCTCGCCGGGGCGGCCACGCTGATCGAATTCGTGTTTGCGCCACCGGCCATCGCCCTGGCCATCGGTGCCTACCTCAACGTGCAGTTCCCGACGCTCGACCCGAAGACCGCCGCCCTCGGCGCCTACCTGGTCTTCATGGCGCTCAACATCGTGGGCGTGCAGATCGCGGCCACCTTCGAGCTCGCCGTGACCCTGCTGGCCATCTTCGAGCTCCTGGTCTTCATGGGTGTGGTCTCGCCCGGCTTCTCGATCGCCAACTTCACCAAGGGCGGCTGGTCGGGTCAGGACACCTTCAGCCTGGCCGCCATCCCCGGCATCTTCGCCGCCATCCCCTTTGCCATCTGGTTCTTCCTCGCCATCGAGGGCGTGGCCATGGCCGCCGAAGAGGCCAAGGACCCGAAGCGCTCCATCCCCATCGCCTACATCACCGGCATCATCACCCTGGTGATTCTGGCCATCGGCGTGATGGTGTTCGCCGGTGGTGCCGGTGACTGGACCAAGCTGGCCAACCTGAACGACCCCCTGCCCCAGGCCATGAAGATGATCGTGGGCGACCACAGCGGCTGGCTGCACATGCTGGTCTGGCTGGGTCTGTTCGGCCTGGTGGCTAGCTTCCACGGGATCATCATGGGCTACTCGCGCCAGATCTTTGCCCTGGCCCGTGAAGCCTACCTGCCCGCCTACTTTGCCCAGGTCCACCCGCGCTTCAAGACCCCGCACCGCGCCATCCTGGCCGGTGGTGTGATCGGCATCGCCGCGATCTACAGCGACGAGGTCATCAAGATCGGCGGCATGACGCTCACCGCCAACATCGTGACCATGTCGGTCTTCGGTGCCATCCTGATGTACATCCTGAGCATGCTCAGCCTGTTCAAGCTGCGCCGCGACGAACCCGGCATGGCCCGCCCCTTCCGCGCGCCTTTCTTCCCGGTCTTCCCGGCCATTGCCCTGGTGGGTGCCCTGGTCTGCATGGCCACGATGATCTACTACAACACCCTGATCTTCGGCGTGTTCCTGGGCTTCCTGGCCGCGGGCTACGGCTACTTCCTGGTGACCGGCGGCAACCGCCAGCAGGCCATCGACCAGGCCCTGGCCGATGACGAAGACGCGGCCCTGGCCCGCTGAGCACGGCACGAGAAGGAACAGGTTCGCACGCGATGAGCAGTCCGGCATACATCCACCGCGTGGGCATGCGCACCCACACCTACAGCAGCCTCAAGGAGCTGATGGCCAAGGCCACACCGGCCCGTTCCGGTGACAGTCTGGCCGGTGTGGCCGCGCAGACCGCGCAGGAGCGCGTGGTCGCCCAGATGGCCCTGGCCGAGCTGCCGCTGCGCACCTTCCTGAACGACGCCCTCATCCCCTACGAAGAGGACGAGGTCACCCGCCTCATCATCGACAGCCACGACGCGGCGGCCTTCCACCGCGTGGCCCACTTCACCGTGGGCGACTTCCGCAACTGGCTGCTGAGCGACGAGGCCGATGCCCTGGCCCTGGCCACCGTCTCACCGGGCATCACCCCCGAGATGGCCGCGGCCGTGAGCAAGATCATGCGCAACCAGGACCTGATCCTGGTGGCCAGAAAATGCGAGGTCGTCACGGCCTTTCGCAACACCATCGGGCTGCCGGGCCGCATGTCGACCCGGCTGCAGCCCAACCACCCCACCGACGACGCCAGCGGCATCGCTGCCAGCCTGCTCGATGGCCTGCTCTACGGCAGCGGCGACGCGGTCTTCGGCATCAACCCCGCGACCGACAACGTCCCCCAGGTCATCAAGCTGGTGAGCATGATGGCCGAGGTGATCGAGCGCTATGGCATCCCCACGCAGTCCTGCGTGCTGACCCACGTCACCAACACCATCCAGGCCATCGAGCGCGGCGCGCCCGTCGACCTGGTCTTCCAGTCCATTGGCGGCACAGAGGCCACCAACAGCAGCTTCGGCGTGAACCTGGCGGTGCTGGCCGAGGCCCGCGAGGCCGCGCTCTCCCTGAAGCGCGGCACGGTGGGCGACAACGTCATGTACTTCGAAACCGGCCAGGGCAGTGCGCTCTCGGCCAACGGCCACCACGGTGTCGACCAGCAGACCTGCGAGGCCCGCGCCTACGCCGTGGCCCGCGCTTTCAAGCCCCTGCTGGTCAACACGGTGGTGGGCTTCATCGGCCCCGAGTACCTCTACGATGGCAAGCAGATCATCCGCGCCGGCCTGGAAGACCACTTCTGCGCCAAGCTGCTGGGCCTGCCCATGGGCTGCGACGTTTGCTACACCAACCACGCCGAGGCCGACCAGAACGACATGGACGTGTTGCTCACGCTCCTGGGGGCGGCCGGCTGCACCTTCGTCATGGGCATCCCGGGTTCGGACGACATCATGTTGAACTACCAGACCACGTCTTTCCACGATGCCCTGTATGCCCGCCGCGTGCTGGGCCTGCGCCCGGCGCCCGAGTTCGAACAGTGGCTGGCTCAGACGCAGATCTTCAGTCGTCCCGATGCCGACTTCCGCCTGCACGACAGCATGCCGCCGGCCTTCTGGCCTGCGCTGAAGGGGGCCGCATGACGGAGCCTGTCAAGCCGCCAGGCCAGGCCTCGCCCGTGCACGCCAACCCCTGGGCGGCGCTGCGGCGCTTCACCGATGCGCGCATCGCCCTGGGGCGCACGGGCGTCAGCCTGCCCACCCAGCCGCAACTGGCCTTCCAGCTGGCCCATGCCCAGGCGCGCGATGCCGTGCACCTGGCCCTCGATGTGTCGGCCCTGCAGACCGCCCTGAGCGAGTTGGGCCACGAAACCCTGCGCCTGCACAGCGCCGCCGCCGACCGCGACAACTACCTCCAGCGCCCCGACCTGGGCCGACGCCTGAGTGCCGCGTCGCGCGAGGCCTTGCTGGCCCGCCGAGGCTCACCCACTGAGCCAGTGGCGCCAGACCAGGCCGCGTCGGAACGACCGCATGACATCGCCTTCGTCGTGGCCGACGGGCTCTCGGCCCTGGCCATTGGCACCCACACCCTGCCTTTCCTCTCGCGCATCCTGCCCAAGCTGGCCGACGAAGGCTGGCGCATCGCGCCCCTGAGCCTGGTCGAACAGGGCCGCGTGGCCGTGGCCGACGAGGTGGGCGAGCTGCTGGGCGCCAAGCTCGTCGTGATCCTGATCGGCGAGCGCCCGGGGTTGAGTTCGCCCGACAGCATGGGCCTCTACCTCACCTGGATGCCGGCCGTGGGCCTGACGGACGCGGCGCGCAACTGCATCTCGAACGTGCGGCCCGCCGGCCTGCCCTATGACGAGGCCGTGCACAAGCTGCACTGGCTGCTCACCGAGGCCCGCCGCCGCGGCCTCAGCGGTGTCGCCCTCAAGGACGAGACCGCCAGCCCCGACGCCGCCCTGGGCGGGGCCGCCTCGCGCAACTTCCTCCTGCCCGATCTGCGCTGAACGAGGTGGTGCGCCCGCCCCCCTCAAGCGTGCGGTGCCAGCGAACGGCCTGCCCAAGTTGCCGCAGTTGAACAAATTGGCGTCGCTTTCAGGACAGTTGCGCGCGCCCAGCGTGGAACAGTTGGCATTGACCCCACCCCCTTCACCGTCTTTTTCCAGAGGTTCCCCATGACATCCCAGCGTGTGATCCTGGCCGCCTGCGCGGCCATCACCAGCGTCTTTGCCTTCAGCACCTCGGCCCTGGCCACCGAAGCAGCGTCCTGCCAGAAGGTGCGTTTTGCCGATGTGGGCTGGAGCGACATCGCCGCCACCACCGGCCTGGCCTCGGTCGTGCTGGAAGGCCTGGGCTACAAGCCCACGGTCACCATCGCCTCTGTGCCCATCACCTTCGCGGGCCTCAAGACCAAGCAGCTGGACGCCTTCCTGGGTTACTGGAACCCCTCCATGACCCCGATGATCGAGCCCTTCGTCAAGGCCGGCACGATCAAGGTCCTGTACAAGCCCAACCTGGTCGGTGCCAAGTACACCCTGGCCGTGCCCGAGTACATGTACGAAAAGGGGCTGAAGACCTTCGCCGACCTGCCCAAGTTCGAAAAGGAACTGGGCGGCAAGATCTATGGCATCGAGCCGGGCAACGACGGCAACGCCCTCATCCAGGGCATGATCACCAAGAACCAGTACGGCCTGAAGAACTTCAAGATGGTCGAATCGTCTGAAGCCGGCATGCTGGCCGAGGTGCAGCGCGCCGCCCGCAGCAAGAAGGGCGTGGTCTTCCTGGGCTGGGAACCCCATCCCATGAACGTGCAGATGAAGATGCGTTACCTCGACGGTGGCGACGACGTCTTCGGCCCGAACTACGGCGAAGCCAAGGTCTTCACGGCCCTGCCGCCCGACTACGAAGCCCGCTGCCCCAACGTCGGCACCTTCCTGAAGAACCTGGAGTTCACGACCCAGATCGAGAACCAGGTCATGCTGACCATCCTGGACAAGGCCAAGCCGAACGACGCGGCCAAGACCTACCTGAAGAAGAACCCCGCGGTGCTGGACGGCTGGCTCAAGGGCGTGAAGACCTTCTCGGGCGCCGAGGGGCTGCCCGCGGTCAAGAAGCACCTGGGTCTGTGAGCGCACGCCATGTCTGATGCCTTGATTGCACCGGCGGCTGCGCCCCTGGTGAACGGTGTGAACCCCGCCGCCGAGCCCGCACCCCAGCGCTGGCTGACCCTGGCCTGCGACAGCCGCCGTGGCCAGGTGGCCGCGGTGTCGCGTGTGCTGGAGCAGCAGGGGGCCTATGTGCAGGCCTTCTCGGTCTACGACGACCCGGACAGCGCACGCTTCTTCCTGCGTGCGGTGTTCCGCTGCGAAGCCAGCCCGGAGGCCATCCAGGCGGCCCTGGCATCCGACGAGGCGACCTTCCCCCATGCCCGCTGGGGCGTGGGCGACCTGGCCCAGCGGGCCCGCGTGATGATCATGGTCTCCAGGCACGACCATTGCCTGCGCGAGCTGATCTCGGCCTGGCGCCGCGGCGAGCTGCACATGGACATCGTGGCCGTGGTTTCCAACCACCCCGATGCCCGTGGCCTGGTCGAGGCCGAGGGCCTCACCTTCCACCACCTGCCCATCACGGCCGACACCAAGCCCCAGCAGGAGGCCCAGCTTGAAGCCCTGATCGCCTCGACCGGGGCCGAACTGGTCGTGCTGGCGCGCTACATGCAAGTGCTCAGCGAACCCCTGTGCCAGCGCCTCATGGGTCGCGTCATCAACATTCATCACTCCTTCCTGCCGGGCTTCAAGGGTGCCAAGCCTTACCACCAGGCGCACGAGCGCGGGGTGAAGCTCATCGGTGCCACGGCGCACTTCGCCACCACCGACCTCGACGAGGGCCCGATCATCGAGCAGGCTCTGGAGCGCGTGGACCACGCCGACAGCCCTCAGCAATTGCTCAATGCCGGCCGCCATGTGGAGTGCCTGGTTCTTTCGCGTGCGCTGCGCTTCGTGCTGGAGCGCCGCGTGTTCATCAACGGTCAACGCACGGTGGTCTTGCGATGAGTTCAGCCGACGTCCTGCAGATGCCTTCGCGTGAGCACCGCGAACCCCGCGTGCCCGCCGAGGCGGCATCCCAACCCAAACCCCACCGCCAGCGCCGACACCCCGATCGCATCGTGATCCGGCGCCTGCCCATGGAGGCCCGCATCGGCGTCTACGACTGGGAGCAGACCGCGCCCCAGCCCGTGCTGGTCGACCTCGAGTTCACCCTGCCCGAAGGCCCGGCCGCGCAGACCGATGCCCTGGCCGATACCATCGACTACGCCGCTGTGGTGGCCCGGCTCAAGGCCCTGGCGCTGGAACAGCCGCGCCAGCTGGTCGAGGCCATGGCCCACGGCATGGCCGATGCCCTGATCGCCGAGTTCAAGCTCAGCTGGCTGCGCCTGGGCCTGACCAAGCTGGCGCCTTTTCCCGGTGCCGAGGTCGGCATCGTCATCGAGCGACAGGGCTGATGGCATCGGGGTGGCGCCGACGGTGTTGCGCTGCCGCACCGATGTCGCTTCCTCAATGCTTCATGTCGGATTCGCGCACGAGCCACCGGCTCCGATCTCCTTCAATCGATACCAGATCCCCCTCCGCCAACCTCACCACCACACGAGCCACCCATGAAGTCTTCCTCTCGCGCTCTCCTGCCCTTCGCTTCGGCCATCGCGCTGGCTGCCGCCCTGGCCACCTCGGCCCAGGCCCAGACCGCCGCCCCTGAGGCCGCACCGGCTGCCGAAGCCCTGCCCATCACCGGCAACTTCGCCATCACCAGCAACTACATTTCGCGCGGCTTCACCCAGAGCTGGAGCAAGCCGGCCATTCAGGGTGGTGTGGACTACGCCCATGCCAGCGGCTTCTTCGTTGGCACCTGGCTCTCCAGCATCAGCGGCACCGAGTTCCGCGGCGGCTCCTCCGAATGGGGCATCTACGCCGGTTACGCCGGCACCCTGGGCGACATCGGCTACACCGCTGCCTTGTACCAGTACCTCTACCAGGGCAGCACCTCGCCCTTCGTGGAAGGCCGCAAGTACGACTACACCGAAGTCAAGCTGGGTGTGAGCAAGGGCATCTTCTCCTTCAACACCTTCATCACCGTCAGCGACGACTACTTCGGCACCTTCGACAAGGGCCGTGGTTCGCTCTACCTGGACCTGAACGCCAACCCCGATCTGGGCAATGGCTACACCCTGCTGACCCACATCGGTGTGGGCGCCCTGGCCAAGCACTCCTATGCCAACTGGGTGGACTACAAGGTCGGTGTCTCCAAGGCCCTGCCAGGCAACTGGACCCTGACCGGCGCCGTGACCTACGCGCAGGACAAGGACAAGTTCTGGACCGGTTCCGACTTCGCTGCGGACTCGACCGGCAACACCTACACCAAGCGCCTGGGCAAGACCGCCCTGGCCCTGACCTTGGGCAAGACCTTCTGATCCTGGATCAGAGCTGAAGCAGGCAGGCCAGCCAGACGTGAATGAGGAAGTCACCCTGGCCGGCCTGACTGACGCCGAAGTCATGACCCGCCTGGGCCACGACGGCGTGTTCCCCGAAGGCCGCTTCTTCCCCGATACCTACAAGTACGTGCGTGGCATGAGCGACGCCGAATTGCTGGGCCAGGCCTACAGCCGCCTGGACGAGGTGCTGGCCAAGGAATGGACCGACCGTGCCCCGGACGCACCCTATGATCAGCCTTACCAGGCACTGATCATGGCCTCGC
>NZ_JAIZVX010000261.1 GCF_021768455.1 Aquabacterium sp.
CGACAAGGCCGCCGCGCTCACCGGCTGCGGCGCCCGCCAGTTCGTCACCGCCGACGGTGGCTGCCTGCTCAACATCAACGGCAAGCTGGCCAAACAAGGTGAGCAAGCAGAGCCTGTCGCAGGCGGCTGTGCGGGATCCTGCAGTGGGGCCGGTGCCGGGGCCAGGTCAGACCAGGCCGGCTTCAGCGGCCAGCACCTCGCCTCCTTCCTGCTGGCCCGCACCCAGGGGCTCACCCCATGAGCCACACCGACCAGAGCCGCCCCACGCCGCCGGTCTCTGCCCGCGAGCGCATCCTGACCAAGCTGCGCACCGCCCTGGCCCAAGCCCCCGGCACCACCCATGGCGACGCCAGCCGCGTGCGCGCCCACCACGACGCCCACCGCCCTCAGTGGGACCTGGCCGAGAAGTTCGGCCGCCTGGTTCGCGCCATGAGCGCCGTGCAGACCGAAGTCCACCTCGTGCGCGAGGCCGACTGGCCCCAGCGCCTGGCCACCGTCGTGCAGGCCAAGGCCATCGGCCGCCTGCTGCTGGCCCCGCACACCGCCCACGGCGCCCTCGCCAGCGAGGCCCTGCAGGCCCTGGGCGACCAGGCCCCCGTCCTGCGCGCCTTCGACGCCCCCATCGAATCCTTCAAGGCCGAGCTCTTCAACGACATCGACGCCGGCTTCACCCGCGTGCGCTCGGCCATCGCCGAAACCGGCAGCCTCATCCTCTGGCCCGACGCACACGAGCCCCGCACCCTGAGCCTGGTGCCGCCCATCCACATCGCCCTGCTCGACCCGCACTTCCTGCACGCCACCCTGTACGAAGCCATGCAGGCCGAAGGCTGGGCTGCGGGCCTGCCCACCAACGCCTTGCTGGTCTCCGGCCCCTCCAAGACCTCCGACATCCAGCAGACCCTGGCCTACGGCGCCCACGGCCCGCGCCAGCTCGTGCTGATCCTGGTCGTGCCCGAGGGCCTGGACGACGCCTTCATCGCCCAGCTGGCCGCCGAGACCGGAGCCCGCGCATGAGCCGCCCCGTCAGCCACCCGCTCGAATTCATGCCCTCGCGCGAGTTCAAGGCCCGCGCCCGCGGCGCCCTGGCCGACCCGCAACTGCGCCGCAGCTTCCGTGGCGCCATGGACTTCCTGCAGGCCAAGCGCGCCGCCCAGTTCCCTGATGCGCAGGCGCTCGAAGACCTGCGCGACCTGGGCGAGTCCATCCGCCAGCGCGCCCTCTCCAGACTGCCCGAGCTGCTCGAACAACTCGAAGCCCGCCTCACCGAGCGCGGCGCCCAGGTCCACTGGGCCGAGACCCCCGAAGAAGCCCAGGCCATCGTCACCCGCATCGTGCAGGCCAGCGGCGGCGACATGGTCGTCAAGGGCAAGTCCATGGTGAGCGAAGAAATCGAGCTCAACCACCACCTGGCCGCCCACGGCATCGCGGCCATCGAGTCCGACATGGGCGAGTACATCGTCCAGCTGGCCGAAGAAAAGCCCAGCCACATTGTCATGCCCGCGATCCACAAGACGCGGGCGCAGATCGCCCGGCTCTTCCACGAGAAGGTGCCGGGCGCTCCCTACACGGAAGACGTCGACGCGCTCATCGCCATCGGGCGCCACGCCATCCGCGACCTCTACGCCCAGGCCAAGGTGGGTCTGTCGGGCGTGAACTTTGCCGTGGCCGAGACCGGCACCCTGTGCCTCGTCGAAAACGAAGGCAACGGGCGCCTGAGCACCACCGTGCCGGACGTGCACATCGCCATCACCGGCATCGAGAAAGTCGTCGAGTTCCTGAGCGACGTGCCGCCGCTCTACAGCCTGCTGACGCGCTCGGCCACGGGCCAGCCCGTGACCACCTACTTCAACCTCATCAGCGGCCCGCGCCGCGAGGGCGAGAAGGACGGCCCCACCCAGCTGCACGTGATCCTGCTGGACAACGGACGCAGCCAGGCCTTTGCCGACCCGCAGCTGCGCCAGACCCTGCAGTGCATCCGCTGCGGGGCCTGCATGAACCACTGCCCGGTCTACGCCCGCGTGGGCGGCCACGCCTACGGCACCACCTACCCGGGCCCCATCGGCGCCATCATCTCGCCCCACCTGCTGGGGCTGCAGAACACCAAGGACCTGCCGACCGCATCGAGCCTGTGCGGCGCCTGCAGCGAGGTCTGCCCGGTGCGCATCCCCATCCCCGAGATGCTGGTGCGGCTGCGCGAAGAAGCGGCCCGCAACCCGAACGAGGCCACAGACCACCGGCTGCAAGGCCAGGGCGCGGCGCACGACGCCGGCCTGCAGGGCGTGTGGCGGCTGTGGACCTGGGTGCACAGCGCCCCGTGGCGCTACCGGGCCTACACCTGGGTGGCCACGCGCCTGCGGGCGCTCAGCCCCCGACGCCAGCTGGGCTGGACGGTGCACCGCATCGCCCTGAAGCCCGCACCGCAGACGCTGCATGAGCGCATGGCGGCGCGGGA
>NZ_JAIZVX010000161.1 GCF_021768455.1 Aquabacterium sp.
CCGACAACGCCTACACCGCAGCCGAAATCGCCCAGATCACGCCCGCCATCACCGCCATCGCGCAAGACGTGAAGGTGGTCGACACCCAGGCCGTGCGCAAGGGCGAAGTGCTGGTGGTGCTCGACGACACCGACGCCCGCCTGGCCCTGGCGCAAGCCGAAGCCGAACTGGGCCGCGCCCAGCGCCGCGTGCAGGGCTACTTCGCCAACGACACCGGCCTGAAGGCCCAGGTGGCCGCCCGCGATGCCGAAGCCCTGCAGACCGCCGCCCAGCTCAATGTGGCCCAGGCCGACCTGGCCCGCGCGCAGCTGGACCTGGAACGCCGCCAGGCCCTGGCGCGCAGCGGCTCGGTCTCGGGCGAAGAGCTCTCGAACGCGCAGACCGCCTTGCGCACCGCCACCGCCCGCTTCGCCGCAGCCAAGGCCGCTGCCGAGCAAAGCCGCGCCAACCGCGCCGCCACCGAAGGCGCCCTGGCCGCCAACACCACGCTCACGGCCCACACCACGGTCGAGACCAACCCCGAAGTGGCCCTGGCCCGCGCCAAGCGCGACCAGGCCAAGGTCGACCTCGAACGCACCGTGCTGCGCGCCCCCATCGACGGCGTGGTCGCCCGCCGCCAGGTGCAGGTGGGCCAGCGCGTGCAGGCGGGCAGCACCCTCCTGTCCGTGGTGCCGACGCAGAACGTGCACGTCGACGCCAACTTCAAGGAAGGCCAGCTGGCCAAGGTGCAGGTGGGCCAGGCCGTCGAGCTCAAGGCCGACCTCTACGGCAAGGCCATCACCTACCACGGCGTGGTCACCGGCCTGGCTGGCGGCACGGGCTCGGCCTTCGCCATGATCCCGGCCCAGAACGCCACCGGCAACTGGATCAAGGTGGTGCAGCGCGTGCCGGTGCGCATCGCCATCGACGCGGCCGAGCTGCGCGAGCGCCCGCTGCAGGTGGGCCTCTCGATGGACGCCACCATCGACACCCGCACCCAGGCCCGGATCGCCGTGGCCCAACGCTGAGCGGAGGCACCCCATGTCTGCCCCTCCCACCACCCACCCCGATGACGCCAGCCTGCAGCCACTGCAAGGCGCGGCGCTCGTGGGCGCGGGCCTGCTGCTGGCCTCGGCCAACTTCATCGCGGTGCTCGACACCACCATCGCCAACGTCTCGGTGCCCACCATCGCGGGCAGCCTGGGCGCCACGGCCAGCCAGGGCACCTACGTCATCACCTCGTACGCCGTGGCCGAGGCCATCACCGTGCCGCTCACGGGCTGGCTGGCGCGGCGCTTCGGCACGGTGCGCGTCTTCATCGCCTCCATGCTGCTGTTCGGCCTGTTTTCGGCGCTGTGCGGCCTGGCCACCAGCCTGGGCGGCCTGGTGCTGTTCCGTGTCTTCCAGGGCCTGGCAGGTGGCCCGCTGATGCCGCTGTCGCAAACGCTGCTGTTGCGCGTCTTCCCGAAGGAGAAGGCCGCCGCGGCCGTGGGCCTGTGGGCCATGACGACGCTGGTGGCACCTGTGCTCGGGCCCATCCTGGGCGGCACCATCTGCGACTCGGCCTCCTGGCCCTACATCTTCTTCATCAACGTGCCGGTGGCGCTGGTCTGCGGCGTGCTGGGCTGGAAGATGCTCAAGCGCTATGAATCGGCCACCGAGGCCAGCCGCATCGACGGCGTGGGCCTGGCCCTGCTCATCGTGTGGGTGGGCGCGCTGCAGCTGATGCTCGACGAAGGCAAGGACCTCGACTGGTTCGCCTCCACCGAGATCGTGGTGCTGGGCATCACGGCCCTGGTCGGCTTCATCGCCTTCCTGATCTGGGAGCTGGGCGACAAGGACCCGGTGGTCGACCTGCGCGTCTTCCGCCACCGCGGCTTCAGCGCCAGCGTGCTCACCATCAGCCTGGCCTTTGGTGCCTTCTTCGGTGCCACCGTGCTCACGCCACTCTGGCTGCAAAGCTACATGGGCTACACGGCCACGCAGGCGGGCTACGTCACGGCGCTCACGGGCATCCTGGCCGTGGTCTCGGCGCCCATCGCCGCGCAGCTCTCCACCAAGGTCGACCCGCGCAAGCTGGTGTTCTTCGGTGTGGCCTGGCTGGGCGTGATCACCCTGCTGCGCACCCACGCCAACCTGG
Organism: Aquabacterium sp.; assembly: GCF_021768455.1. Classification (GTDB taxonomy): domain Bacteria; phylum Pseudomonadota; class Gammaproteobacteria; order Burkholderiales; family Burkholderiaceae_C; genus Aquabacterium. Next base: position 2,120 of record NZ_JAIZVX010000161.1, read on the forward strand.
AGATGGGCTACTGGCAGGTGGGCCTGCCGCTGCTGGCCATGGGCATCGGCCTGCCCTTCTTCTTTGTGCCCATCACGGGCCTGGCGCTCTCCAGCGTCGACGAGCCCGAAACCGCCTCGGCCGCCGGCCTGATGAACTTCTGCCGCACGCTCTCGGGTGCTTTTGCCACCAGCCTGGTCAACACCAGCTGGGAGGACCGCAGCAGCATGATGCACGCCGAGCTCTCGGGCCTGAGCGACCGCTTTGGCGAGGTCAGCCAGCAGCTGCAGCAAAGCGGCTTCAGCGCCGACCAGGCCCTGGGCACGGTCAACAACCTGGTGCAGGCCCAGGCCGTGATGCTGGCCACCAACCAGATCTTCTGGGCGGCAGGCTGCGCCTTCGTGCTCGCGGCCGCCGCCGTCTGGCTGGCACCTCGGCCCACGCGGGTGGCCGACACCACCCACGCGCACTGAGCGCTCAGCCAGACGGCGTCGCGCGAACCGTCAATTGCGCGACTTCACCTCGATCACGCTGGCCGTGATCGCGCTGCTGCCACCGGTCGTGCCCTTGACCTCGACCAGGCAGCTGGCGTTGGCCACCACGCTGGAAAGGCTCACCCCCCGCTCGGCCTTGATGGTGGCGGCCGAGCCGTTCACGCTGCTGGTGCTGCCATTGCGCAGCGTCAGGGTGAAGGTGGTGCTGAGGTCCGAGCTGCCATTGGGGCAAGGCACGGTGCCGTAGACCTCGAAGGCCTTGGTCGACGCGTTGCTGCTGCTCGAGATCGAGGTGGCCGTCAGCACCCCGTTGACCAGCGCGGCGCGCACTTCCACGTAGCTGGCATTGGCCGGCAGGGCCAGCGAAGAGCCGCTGGCGATCGAGACGGTCACGCCCTGCACGTCGAACGTGGCCAGGCTGCTGCCCGAGGCGGCGGTCGCGTTGCTGACCACGCCATAGAGCTTGACCCCGCCCGCGTTGTCACGCGACTCGTAGCCTTCCGACTCCACCTTGGTGGCCACCAGCACGCTGTTGACGTAGTTGCCCTTGACCTTCACCACCGTGCCCACGACCACGTCGCTCAGGGCCGTGAAGCCTTCCAGCACGGGCGATTGCGACACGTCGACGCTCACGTCGCCAATCGACCAGGTCGTGCCACTGATGGCCGTGACCGCGCCGCGCAACTTGGCCGCACCCACGCTCTGCTTCTGCACCTTGACGATGACCTTGCTGGCGCTCAGCGTGGCGCCACTGGCCAGCGTGTCCGGGTTGGTGGCCGAGCGCACGCGCACCACGGCGCCATTGGCCAGGGTCACGCCCGTGGGCAGCAGCTCACCGGCGCTGTAATCGACCGTCACCACGGTGCCGCTGCGCAGCGTCAGGCTGAAGGTCTTGGCGGTGGTGTCCAGCGCGGCCACGGTGCCCAGCACGGCGTAACCGCTGGCCAGGGCGCTCTTGCGCTCGATGCGCGAGGCCAGGATCACGTTGTTGGCATCGGCCACACCGTACACCTCCACATAGACCGGCGTGCTCGCGGCCAGCAGGGTCTGGATCACGGTGAGGTTGAAGGTGGCGCCGTTCAGGCCCTCGAACACCGTGTTGGCGTCGACCTGGATGGTCTGGCCCGAGACGGTCAGCGTCTGCGCCGTGGTGTCAACGGCCGAGACCGACCCGCGCACGCCACCGTGCACGGTCACCGTGCTGGCCTGGCCGGTCGAGGTGCTGTCGTCCACCGTGCCGCTGACGGTCACGGTCGAGCCCAGGGTGAAGGCCGAGCTGTGCGAGAGGCGGGGATCGTCGCCATCGACCGTGGTGGCGCCCGTGGTCGAGAAGCGCACCCCGTTGACCACGATGGAGCCCAAGCCGCTGACGGTGCCGCTGTAGGACGCGGCCGTGGCCGTGCCACTGCTGGAGGTGGTGGCCGAGGTGCTGCCACCGCCACCGCCGCCACAGGCCACCAGGGCCAGACCGAGGCTGGAGAGGGCGACAGCCAGGCTGGCGCGAGAGAGGTGTTGGGGGAATGCGTTCATGGTCATCTCCTTCGTCTGTGCCGCGCTCAGGCGGACGCTGCCACATGTCACAAATGTGCAGTTTACACATTTACATGAAATGGGCGACACCTTTCTTTGCACAGATGTCAGCAGAGGTGTCAGCCGTGATGCACATCACGCCTTCGGCCTTTTGTGCGCGACCCTGCTCACGAAAGGGTCACCTCCGGCCGATATGGACGACGGGGAGCCCATGCCCCCGGTTGCCCGTGCCGCACATCGGGTCACAGGAGACAGGTCCCATGCACACGCCCTCGACCGACCCGACGCGCCAGCCCGTGCTGTTCGCCGACTGGTCCATCAAAGTCAAACTGGTGGTCAACGGTGCCATCCCGCTGCTGCTGTTTGCGGCCTTTGCGCTCTGGCTGCAATGGGGCCTGGGCCGCATCCAGACCAGCGTGGGCGAGGGCATCACGGCCAATGTGCGCGCAGCCATGCAGGCCAAGTCCATGCAGGAGGACGTGATCCAGGTGCAGCAGTACCTGCAGGACGTTTCGGCCACCCGCGGGCAGGACGGGCTGGACGACGGCTTCAAGAAAGCCAAGGCACAGCACGACGAGTTCCTGCACCACCTGGCCGATTTCCGGGCCCGCGCCACAGCAGCCAAAGACGAGGCCAAGCTCAGGCAGCTGGACGAGATGGGCCAGCGCTTTGCCACCTATTACAAGGTCGGTGTCACCATGGCCGAGACCTATGTCAGCGGCGGCCCCTCGGAGGGCAACCAGCTGATGGCCAATTTCGACACCGCCGCAGAGGCCCTTCAGGCCAGCCTGAGCACCTTTGTCAAGGAAGAATCTGAGCAGATGGACGCGGCCATTGCCGGCGTGGGCCACGACACCTCCCTGCTGCGCCGGATTTCCCTGGCCCTGGGCGCCGTCATGGCCGTGCTGGTGGTGATGGCCAATGCCGTGATCTACCGCAGTGTGGTGCGCCCCATTCAGGTGGCCTCGGATGTGGCCTTGCGCATCTCGCGCGGCGACCTGCGTCACCAGTTCATGCCCAAGGGCAAGGACGAGATCGGCGTGATGCTGAGCGCGCTCTCGACCATGCAGGACGAACTGCGCAACCTCGTGACCCGCGTGCGCAATGGGGTGGACGAGGTGAACGCCACCGCAGTGAGCATTGCCTACGCCAACGCCGACCTGAACGACCGCACCAACCAGCAGGCGGCGGCGCTGGAGCAGACCGCCTCGTCGATGCAGCACCTGGGCGGCACGGTGACCAACAACGCCGACCACGCCAGCAACGCCAGCCGTTGCGCCCAGCAGGCCTCTCAGGTGGCAGCGACGGGCGGGGCGGTGGTGGCCCAGGTGGTGGAAACGATGAAGGGCATCTCGAAATCATCGGGCCGTGTGGCCGACATCACCACGGTGATCGACGGCATCGCCTTCCAGACCAACCTGCTGGCGCTCAATGCCGCGGTGGAGGCCGCCCGCGCAGGTGAACAGGGCCGCGGCTTTGCCGTCGTGGCCAACGAAGTGCGCGCCCTGGCAGGCCGCTCGGCCCAGGCCGCGCAGGAGATCAAACAGCTGATTTCGGGCAGCCTGCAGGAGGTAGAGCGCGGTTCGCTCCTGGTCGACCAGGCGGGCCACACCATGTCCGAGGTGGTCAAGGCCATCGACCAGGTCACCACCCTGGTCAACGAGATCAACGACGCCACCTCGCAACAAAGCAGCGGCCTCAACCAGGTGATCGCGGCGGTGCACGACATCGACCAGACCACGCAGAGCAATGCCGCCATGGTGGAACAGAACGCCCATGCGGCCGATGACCTCACCAAGCAGGCGCAGAACCTGGTGGAGGCCATCGGCGTGTTCTCGCTCGATGGCCCGGTGGCGGCGAACTGACCGCCGCCGCGCGTTCGGAGGTGCGGTGGGAGATCAGGCCCCGCGCACCTGCGCCGCCAGCGCCTGGCCGCTGAGCCAGGCGCCTTCCACCTTGCCGCCATGCAGCCAGTCTCCGCACAGGCCCAGGCCCTGCTCGGGCAGCCAGGCGCAGCCGGTCTCGGGCGGCACACAGGCGGGGTCGGTGTCGGCATAACGCCAGCGGTGGGCCGTCCACGCGGCGGGCGGCGGGCCACCCAGTTCGGCCCAGGCGGCCAGCATCAGAGGGGCCACGGTCTCGGGCGGGTCTTCGATGTGGGCCTCGCTCCATTCGGCCGTGGCGTGCAGCAGCCAGGTGGCGGCCTCGCCCCGGCCGGGCTTGTGGCCGTCGTGTGCCACCCAGCGCAGCGGGCCCTGGTTCACGAACGCGGCGTCAAAGGGCATGGCCGGGGTGGCGTCGAAGCGCAACATCAGCGCCCAGCTGCCGCGCATGCGCAGGCCGGAGGCCAGGGCGCTCAAGGCCGGGGCGTGCTCACCCAGCAGCGGCCCGGCCTGGGGCGAGGGCACGGCGAGCAACACCGTATCGAACGCATCGGCCAAGAGCCCGTGTTCGGCAGTGAGCAGGCGCCAGGCCCCGCCATCGCGCTGCAGGCCCTGCACGGTGTGCTCGGTGTGCAGCGTCAGGCCCTGGGCCAGCCAGGCGGCAGGCGCCGTCATGCGGGGTGTGCCCACGAAGCGCTGCAGGGCGCCGGGCGCCAGGGGGTCACGGGGATCACTGGACTCAAGGGGGCGGAGGTTTCCGCGCGCCTCACCCTCGGACACCACTCCCGCCACCCCAGCCGAACCAGGCGGCCACACACCCAGGCGGGCCAGCCAGGGTGCGGCCACGCCAGCCGCCTCCCAACGCGCCACCTCGGCGCGGAAGCCCGGGTCGCGGGCGGTGAAGTACTGCGCGCCGTGGTCGCACTGCCAGCCCTCGCCACGGCGGGTGCTCAAGCGCCCCGAGGGGCCACGGCTCTTGTCAAAGACCTGAACGCGGTGGCCGGCGGCCTGCAGGGCCGTGGCGCAAGACAGGCCGGCCAGGCCCGCGCCGATCACGGCGATGTGCAAGGAATCAGTCATGACACCGATTGGAGCAGGCCTGGACGCGGGCTTGTCACCAATCCGACGCCTGGCCACCCTCACTTCGGCGTCAATTTCACGTCACCCGCACCATCAGGCTCACAGGCCGCTGTAGTCGATGAAGCCCTTGTTGATGTCGCCCACCTTGCGCGTGAGGCGGTAAACGCCACCGCCCTCGCGGGTTTTGGAGGCATCGGTGTTGCCCTCGATGGTGTGCAGCAGGCCGCCCTCCACCCGCTCGATGAAGCCCGTGTGGCCGGTGCCACCCGTGAAGGCCATGATGAAGAGCATGCCGGGCTGGACCAGACCCGGGTCGGCCACGGCCTGGTGGCGCAGGATGCGGCGGGCCCCCTGGCTGGGCGCGCCGTTCCAGTGGGCCTGGCACCCCGCCGTCTTGAACATGGGGTTGGCGCGGCTGGCTGCCTTGGCGGCCTCGTCAAAGCACCAGTAGGTGAAGGCACAGCACCAGGCCAGCCCGGGCGACACCCCGGCGCGCTTCAGGTAGGCGTCGACCTCGGGCCCACGGTTGGAGTTGGGCGGCTTCTCGCGCACGGCCTTGTCCGCCTCGCCCCCGGCCCACTTCAGCACCTCGGCCAGGAAGGGGTCGCTGGCGGTGGGCGCCTGCGGCACGCTGGCCTGGCCGAACAGCGCCTCCCAGGTCAGCGAGCCCACCTGGCCGTCCACCCGCAGGGGTTTGCCGTCGCGGTCCACATGGCGGGCCTGGAAGAGCTGCACCGCCTGCTTCATGGTGGGCCCGAAGCGCGGGTTGGCCGGATCCAGCTTCAGGGCCTCGTCCCCCTTGAGCACCAGGGCCTGGTTGAGTTGCGCCTTGAGCGCCTTGACAATGGCCGCGTCGGCCTCACCTTGTTGGATGACACGTCCGGGGTAGTCCATGGGGGCGTCCTCTGAGCTTGCGCAGTACGCAGTGATGAAGAGGCCCCACGCTACGCCGATGCCGCAGGGCGTCCATCCAACACCCTAGGGAGGCGGCCACTTCAAAGCTGGGGGGTGGGATAGCATCGCCCCATTCCACACAGGAGACCCCGCATGAAAGCCATCTGGAACGGCGTGGTGGTGGCCGAGAGCGACGACATCGTCACCCTCGAAGGCAACCACTACTTCCCCGAAGCCTCGCTCAAGCGCGAGCACACCACCTTCAGCAACCACCGCACGGGCTGCGCCTGGAAGGGCCAGGCCTACTACCTGAGCCTCTTTGTCAACGGCGAGATCAACCCCGACGCCGTCTGGTACTACCCCGAGCCCACCGAGGGCGCCGCCGAGATCAAGGGCCGCTTTGCCTTCAAGGCCGGGGTCGACATCGTCGATTGAAACGCAGGTCGCCCGCCAGGGCGCCTCGTGCCACAATCCCTCCCCCTTTTGACACCCAGGATGCCTCCGTGGACTTGAAACTGCCGATCACGATCACCGATGAACTCAGCGACGACCTCATCAAGTCGACCGGCCTGCTCGACCTCGCCAGCGGCGAGATCACCCGCGTGGAATACGAAGACCACGACGTCGCCCTGCTGGGCCTGCCCTGCGAAGCGGAAGACTACGAGTTCACCTGCGGCATCCTGAGCAACCACGGCAAGGAAGTCGAGTTCGGCATCAAGGTCAACAAGACCACCGGCCAGTACTCGGTCAGCGCCGACGAACTGCTGGAGATCAAGGTGCGCGCCGCCGCCCTGTTCGCTGGCATCAGCGGCCAGCAGATGGCCGAATCCACCGTCAAGCCTGGCACCGACGCCAAACCCGCCGCCGCAAAGAAGGCTCCGGCCAAAAAGGCCGCCAAGCCCCGCGGCAGCGCGCACTGAGCGCCACACCCGCCTGAACAGGGCCACGCGCCCTGCACCAGGCTCGGTGTTTTCCCGTAAAACCCCGGCCTGGCGGTGCGCAATGCGCGCATCGGTTTGGTGGGCGAACGGGGCGGGGCTAATCTGCGAACGTTCTCTGACGTTCCACCCTCAGCCCCGCCCC
>NZ_JAIZVX010000033.1 GCF_021768455.1 Aquabacterium sp.
CGCAATCGGCCGCGCGCACGGCGTAGCCATCCATGGCGGCGTTGTCGGCCGGGGGGACGGCCACGGTCGAGCACAGCGGCTCGGCCAGCACGCGGCCCAGGGCGTCCATGCTGTCGACGGCTTCGGTCAGCACGCGGGCCGGCAAGGCCTGCAAGGCGGTATGCAGCGCGGACCAGGCGTCGTCCAGGGGCATCAGGGGTTTGAAGTGGGCGGCCATGGCGTGAATCGGGTCAAATCGGGTCAGAAACGAAAGGGCGGGGCAGATCGGGTCAAGTCAGGCCCGTTCCGCGCGCCACAAAGCAAAACCGGGCCGCAGGGGCCCGGTTGTCGCGTCACCAGGCTCAGTCCTGGCAGTGCTGGACCACGTAGTCCTTCACCGTCTGGGTGTCCTTGGGGACGACCACAAAGCGCTTGGGCAGGCTCTCCAGGCCATCGAGGCCGGCAATCCAGCTCGGGCGCTGGGGTTGCTGGCCAATGGCCTCGACGATGGTCTCGGCAAACTTGGCGGGCAAGGCCGTTTCCAGCACCAGCATGGTCACGCCGGGTCGGGTGTGCTCGCGCGCGACCTTCAGGCCGTCGGCCGTGTGGGTGTCGATGACCACGCCAAACCGTTCGAAGGTGTCCTTGATGGTGGCCAGGCGGTCGCTGTGGCGGCTGGCGCCAGACACGAAGCCGTATTGCGCGACCTTGGCAAAGTCGTCGGCCGAGAGCTGGAAGCCGCCCTCCTGCTCGATCGCATCCTTGAACAGCCCCTTGACCTTGGCACCGTCGCGACCCAGCAGATCAAACACGAAGCGCTCAAAGTTCGAGGCCTTCGAGATGTCCATCGAGGGCGAAGAGGTCTCGTAGGTCTCGGCACTGCCGCGCACGCGGTAGGCGCCGGTGCGGAAGAACTCGTCGAGCACGTTGTTTTCGTTCGTGGCCACCACCAGCGTGTCGATGGGCAGGCCCATCATGCGGGCCACATGGCCGGCGCACACATTGCCGAAGTTGCCCGAAGGCACCGTGAAGCTGACCTTCTCGGCATTCGACTTGGTGGCGTAGAAGTAGCCGGCGAAGTAGTACACGACCTGGGCCAGCAGGCGGGCCCAGTTGATCGAGTTGACCGTGCCGATCTTGTACTGGCGCTTGAAAGCCAGGTCGTTGGAGACGGCCTTGACGATGTCCTGGGCGTCGTCGAAGACGCCTTCCACGGCCAGGTTGTGGATGTTGGGATCCTGCAGGCTGAACATCTGGGCCTGCTGGAAGGGGCTCATGCGGCCATGCGGAGAAAGCATGAACACGCGCACACCCTTCTTGCCGCGCATGGCGTACTCCGCCGCGCTGCCGGTGTCACCCGAGGTGGCACCCAGGATGTTGAGCGACTCGCCGCGGCGGGCCAGCTCGTACTCGAACAGGTTGCCCAGCAGCTGCATGGCCATGTCCTTGAAGGCCAGCGTGGGGCCATTCGACAGGGCTTGCAGGGCCAGACCCGGCTCCAGCGGCTTCAGGGGCGTGATCTCGTCGAAGCCGTAGACCGCCTTGGTGTAGGTCTTGGCCGCCAGGGCCTTGATGTCAGCCTGGGGGATGTCGTCGATGTAGAGCGACAGGATCTCGCCGGCCAGCTCCGCATAGCTCAGGCCGCGCCACTTCGTCAGCGTCGCGTCGTCGATCTTCGGGTAGGACGTCGGCAGGTAGAGGCCGCCATCGGGCGCCAGGCCTTCCAGCAGGATCTCGGAGAAGCCGCGCTGCGTCTGGTCGCCGCGGGTGCTGATGTACTTCATGCCAGCTCTTCCTTGCGCAGCTTCACGATCGGGGCCAGCACGGTCGGCAAGGCCTGCATGCCGGCCAGGGCCGTGTTCATGGCGCCTTCCTTGGTTTCGTGCGTCAGGATGATCAGATCGGTCTGGTTGCCGCCTTCCCCACTCACCTCATCGGCTTCGCGCTGCAGCACCGCGTCGATGCTGATGCCCTGCTCGGCGAGGATGCTGGTGATGCGAGCCAGCACGCCAGCCTGATCGGCCACGCGCAGGCGCAGGTAGAACGAGGTCACGACCTCGTCGATGGGCAGGATCGGCAGCGGCGAAAGCTCGTCAGGCTGGAAAGCCAGGGCCGGCACGCGCGAGGCGGGCGCGGCTTCCAGCTGGCGGGCGATGTCGACCAGGTCAGCGATCACGGCCGAAGCGGTCGGCTCGGCACCGGCCCCCTTGCCGTAGTACATGGTCGTGCCCACGGCATCGCCCTGCACCATCACGGCGTTCATCGCGCCTTCGACGTTGGCGATCAGGCGGCGCATCGGCACCAGGGTGGGGTGGGTGCGCAGCTCGATGCCGGCGGCCTGGCGACGGGCGATGCCCAGCAGCTTGATGCGGTAGCCCAGCTGCTCGGCGTACCTGATGTCGGTGGCCGAAAGCTTGGTAATGCCTTCCACGTGCGCCTTGTCGAACTGCACGGGAATGCCGAAGGCGATGGCGCTCATCAGCGTGGCCTTGTGGGCGGCGTCCACGCCTTCGATGTCGAAGGTCGGGTCGGCTTCGGCGTAACCCAGGCGCTGGGCTTCCTTCAGGACCACGTCGAAATCCAGGCCCTTGTCGCGCATCTCGGACAGGATGAAGTTCGTCGTGCCGTTGATGATGCCCGCCACCCACTGGATCTGGTTGGCCGTCAGGCCTTCGCGCAGCGACTTGATGATGGGGATGCCACCGGCCACCGCGGCCTCGAAGGCCACCATCACACCCTTGTCGCGGGCGGCCGCGAAGATCTCGGTGCCATGCACGGCCAGCAGGGCCTTGTTGGCCGTGACCACGTGCTTGCCGGCCGCAATGGCTTCCAGCACCAGGGCCTTGGCGATGCCGTAGCCGCCGATCAGCTCCACCACCACGTCGATGTCGGGGTTGGCGATCACGGCACGGGCGTCGGCCACGATCTGGGCGGCATCGCCCACGACCTGTTTGGCCAGATCGGTGTTGAGGTCGGCCACCATGGCGACCTCGATGCCACGGCCTGCACGGCGGCGAATCTCAGCCTGGTTGCGTTGCAGCACGGTGAAGGTGCCGCCACCGACGGTGCCGATGCCCAGCAGGCCGACGCGCACGGGGCGCAGTTGTTCTTGGCTCATGGTCTTTGCTCTCTCGCTTGGTCTCTCGCAGCACACCGCCTCGTGGGCGGCATGGTCGTTCTCAGGGGTCAGGGGGATGAATCAGGCGTGGCGCTTGCGGTAGCCATCCAGGAAGCGCGCGATGCGTCCGATGGCGTCCGTCAGGTCGTCGCTGTTGGGCAGGAACACCAGGCGGAAGTGGTCAGGGTGGGTCCAGTTGAAACCCGTGCCCTGCACGATCAGCACCTTTTCCTCGGCGAGCAGCTCGTAGGCGAACTGCTGGTCGTCGGCGATCGGGTACATCTTGGGGTCGAGCTTGGGGAACATGTAGAGCGCCCCCTTGGGCTTGACCACGCTCACGCCCGGGATCTGGCTGAGCAGCTCGTAGGCCAGGTCACGCTGTTTGCCGAGTCGGCCCGTGGGAGCGATCAGGTCCTTGATGCTCTGGTAGCCACCCAAGGCGGTCTGGATGGCCAGCTGCCCCGGGGTGTTGGCGCACAGGCGCATCGAAGCCAGGATGTTGAGGCCCTCGATGTAATCCTTGGCATGGCGCTTTTCGCCCGACACCACCATCCAGCCGGCGCGGTAACCGCAGCTGCGGTAGTTCTTGCTCAGGCCGTTGAAGGTGATGAACAGCACGTCATCGGCCAGCGAAGCGATCGAGGTGTGCGTGGCGCCGTCGTACAAGGTCTTGTCGTAGATCTCGTCGGCCAGGATGATCAGGTTGTGCTCGCGGGCCAGCTGCACGATCTCGAGCAGCAGGCTGTCCGGGTAGAGGGCGCCGGTCGGGTTGTTCGGGTTGATGACGACGATGGCCTTGGTGCGCGGCGTGATCTTGGCGCGCATGTCGGCGATGTCGGGGTACCAGTCCTGCTGCTCGTCGCAGATGTAATGCACCGGGCGGCCGCCGGAAAGCGACACGGCAGCGGTGTAAAGCGGGTAATCGGGCGCAGGCAGCAGCACCTCGTCACCCTCGTTGAGCAGAGCGTTGAGCGACATCACGATCAGCTCGGAGGCGCCATTGCCCAGGTAGACGTCGTCGACCGTCACGCCCGCGATGTTCTTTTCCTGACAGTAGTGCACCACCGCCTTGCGCGGGGCGAACAGGCCCTTGGAATCGGTGTAGCCGGCGGCGCCCGAGAGGTTGCGGATCATGTCCTGCACGATCTCGTCGGGCGGCTCGATGCCGAACACGGCGAGGTTGCCGATGTTCAGCTTGATGATCTTGTGGCCCTCTTCTTCCATCTGGCGCGCCTTGTCCAGCACAGGCCCACGGATGTCATAACAGACGCTGGCGAGTTTGCTGGACTTGGCGATCGGTTTCAAAATGGGCTCCACGCAGGGAAAGCTACAATTTAACCACACCCATCCGCACCCGGCCACGACGCCGCGCGCCGCCCTCCAGCCGTCTCCCGCCCCATGAAACTGCAAGCCGATCAAGCCGAAGGCGTCAACGTCATCCACGCCTACACCGAGCGTTCGGTGTCGGTGAACGGCGTGGTCTACACGCACAGCGTGCTGGTGCCGCCCACGGGTGATGTGCAGGCCTGGCCGGTGACCGCCCTGGGGGAGCTGAACGAGGGTCATTTCCAGACGCTGGCCGATGCCCGCCCGGAACTCCTGATTTTCGGCAGCGGCCAGAAGCTGCGCTTTCCGTCGCCGGCCGTGCTGCGCCCGCTGATGGCCGCCCGCATCGGCACCGAAACCATGGACACCCCCGCCGCCTGCCGCACCTTCAACATCCTCGTGGGCGAAGGCCGCCAGGTCTGGGCCGCCTTGTTGATCGAGGGCTGAACAAGGGCGAGAACCTGCCCAATGTGCCCGCCATACCGGACCCACCTTCCGGGGGATAGCCCCCGAGTTGCGGGGATGCACTCAGAAGCACTTTATAATCGGGGGCTATTCAAGCAGGTTGCTGAACACGACACATGACACCCGCCCTCAACAAACCGTTGCCGGAATTCGAAGCTGTGGCCACTGGTGGTGTGAAATTCACGCCCCAGAGCTATGTTGGCCAGACCGTGGTGCTGTACTTCTACCCGAAGGACCATACACCAGGCTGCACCACGGAAGCCATGCAGTTCCGTGACAAACACAAGGAATTCGTCAATGCTGGCGCCGTGGTGTTTGGCGTTTCCCGCGACAACCTCACCTCGCACGACAAGTTCAAGCTCAACCTCGAACTGCCCTACGAGCTGATCGCCGACACCGAAGAAAAGCTTTGCCACATGTTCGGTGTGGTCAAGAACAAGATCATGTACGGCAAGAAGGTCAAGGGCATCGAACGCTCCACCTTCCTGATCGGCCCCGATGGCATCCTGCGCGAAGAATGGCGCGGCATCAAGGTCGCAGGTCACGTGGAAGACGTGCTGAAGGCCGTGCAAGGCCTGAAGCAGGAAGCCGCCTGATTCCATCAGGACCGCCTCCCGGACAAAGCGCCCTCGTGGCGCTTTTTTCTTGGCCGCGCCACGCCATGGAGGCCCCGAACCGCCCCTCATGGCTGCCGCACCCAGCCCCTCAGCATAGCCCCGAATGCGGTGTCGGCAAGTCACCACAAATCCTCAGGGAGGCCCGGCACGGACTGTGCATAATCGTTCGCATGCCCCTGAGCTTTCACCGACTCAGCCCCCCATCTGGCCACCGATCGGCCGAGCGCACCCCTTGCGCCCGCCTGACCGACCAGACCGAGGCCGCACATCGCTTGTGCGGCCTTTTTTGTTTGTGCCACCCCAGCCACGGACCTCACCATGCCTCTGCCCAAGCCGCCCACCAAACGTGCTGACATGCTGACCGCAGACGACTACACGTCGCAGCCCAAACCGGCGAAGCCGGCGAAGGCCCGCAGCCGCACGACCGCGTCCGTCGCCAACGCCACCTCGGTGGCCGCGCCGCCCGTCCTCGAACTGGTCAAGAACACGGCACCGACCGCACCAGCCAAGGCCGAACCGGTGGCGCCCGCCGCCCTGCCCACCGTGGCAGAGAAGGTGGTCGCGCCCGCCCCGACGGCCACTGCGCCTGCCAGCAGCGCCAAGGCCAAGGCCGCGCCCACCAGCTCGGGCACCACACGCCGCCGCAAGCCGGCCGATGGCCCGGCCAAGCTCTTCGTGCTCGACACCAACGTGCTGCTGCACGACCCGATGTCGCTCTACCGCTTCGATGAGCACGACATCTACCTGCCCATGATCACGCTCGAAGAGCTGGACGGGCACAAGAAGGGCATGACCGAGGTGGCGCGCAACGCCCGCCAGGTCAGCCGCGAGCTCGACTCCCTCGCCGCCGACCTCTCCAGCCGCCAGCAGGTGGACCCGGCCTCGGGCCTGCCGCTGTCCAAGACGGGCCATGTGGAGGCCGCGGGCAAGCTCTACTTCCAGACCATGGGCATGGCCGTCGAGCTGCCCATGGGCCTGCCGCAGGGCAAGGCCGACAACCAGATCCTGGGCGTGGTCGAGGCCTTGCGCCAGCAGCACCCGGGCCGAGAAGTCGTGCTGGTGTCGAAAGACATCAACATGCGCATCAAGGCGCGCGCCCTGGGCCTGCCGGCGGAAGACTATTTCAACGACAAGACCCTGGAAGACGGCGACCTGCTCTACACCGGCGTGCTGCCACTGCCCGCCGATTTCTGGGAGCGCCACGCCAAGGGCATGGAGAGCTGGCAACAGGCCGGCGTGACCTATTACCGCGTCATGGGCCCCATGGTGCCGGTGCTGCTGGTCAACCAGTTCGTCTACCTCGAAAGCCCGGGTGCCACGCCCTGGTACGGCAAGGTCACCGAGATCACGGGCAAGCACGCCACGCTCAAGACGCTGAAGGACTTCTCGGCGCCGAAGCATGCGGTGTGGGGCGTGACCTCGCGCAACCGCGAGCAGAACTTCGCGCTCAACCTGCTGATGGACCCGGAATGCGACTTCGTGACGCTGACCGGCTCGGCCGGCACCGGCAAGACGCTGATGACACTGGCCGCTGCGTTGAGCCAGGTGCTCGATGAGCGCCGCTACACCGAGATCATCGTGACCCGCGTGACGGTGCCGGTGGGCGAGGACATCGGCTTCCTGCCGGGCACGGAAGAGGAAAAGATGTCGCCCTGGATGGGCGCGCTCGACGACAACCTCGAGGTGCTGGCACGGGGAGACAGCTCGGCCGGCGAATGGGGCCGCGCAGCCACCAACGAACTGGTGCGCAGCAAGATCAAGATCAAGTCCATGAACTTCATGCGGGGGCGCACCTTCCTGAACAAGTTCCTGATCATCGACGAGGCGCAGAACCTGACGCCCAAGCAGATGAAGACCCTGATCACCCGCGCCGGCCCGGGCACCAAGATCATCTGCCTGGGCAACCTGGCGCAGATCGACACGCCCTACCTCACCGAAGGCAGCTCGGGCCTGACCTACGCGGTCGACAAGTTCAAGGGCTGGCCTCACAGCGGCCACGTCACCCTGGCGCGCGGCGAACGCTCGCGCCTGGCGGACTTCGCCTCCGAAGTGCTCTGACCTGGGGTCACGGCACCGCTTCAAGGCCCTTCGGGGCCGCGATGAAAAAAGGGCTCCCTCGGGAGCCCTTTTTGCTGTGCGGTGAGGCGACTCAGTCGCGCTCGAACACGGCCATGCTTTCGACGTGGGCCGTGTGCGGGAACATGTTGACGGCCCCGGCCGAGACGCAGCGGTAACCACCCTGGTGCACCAGCAGGCCGGCGTCGCGCGCCAGGGTCGCCGGGTTGCAGCTGACGTAGACAATGCGCTTCGGAGGCACCCAGTCGGGCACCAGCGTGGGGTCCTGGTGCAGGTCGGCAATGGCCTTGGCCAGGGCGAAGGCACCCTCGCGAGGCGGGTCGACCAGCCACTTGTCAGCATAACCGTAGGATGCCAGCTCCTGGGGCGTGATCTCGAAGAGGTTGCGCGCCACGAAAGACGTGTTGGCAGCCTGGCCGTTGGCGACGGCGTTGTCGCGCGAGCGGGCCACCAGGGTCTCGCTGCCTTCGATGCCCAGCACCTCGCGGGCCTGGGTGGCCAGGGGCAGGGTGAAGTTGCCCAGGCCACAGAACCAGTCGATCACGCGTTCGTGGCGCTCGACGCCCAGCAGGCGCAGCGCCCGGCCCACCAGCACCTGGTTGATGCCATGGTTCACCTGGGTGAAGTCGGTCGGCTTGAAGGGCATGGTGATGCCGAACTCGGGCAGGGTGTAGTCGAGTTGCGGCAGGGTCTCGTCCAGCGGGTGCACGGTCTCGGGGCCCTTGGGCTGCAGCCACCAGGACAGGGTCGCCTGTCCGGGCTCGGTCGGGCTGTGGGCCGCAGCGAAATCGCGCAGGCGCTGCACGTCGGCGGCGCTCAGGGCTTCGAGGTGGCGCAGCACCAGCACGGTGACCTGGGTGCCCACGGCCACTTCGATCTGGGGCAGGCGGTCACGCTGGTCCATGCTGTAGACGAGGTCACGCAGGGGCTCGATCAGGCGGCTGACGTGCGGCGGCAGGATGGCACAGCTGCGCATGTCGGCCACATAGCGCGACTTGCGCTCGTGAAAGCCCACCAGCACCGAGCCCTTCTTGGCCACGTGGCGCACCGAGAGGCGCGCCCGGTAGCGGTACCCCCAGGCCGGCCCCTCGATGGGGCGCAGCAGGGTGCCGGGCTTGACCTTGCCCAGGTGCCAGAGGTTGTCTTCCAGCACGCGCTGCTTGACGGCCACCTGGGCGGCCGGATGGAAGTGCTGCATCTTGCAGCCGCCACACAGCCCAAAGAACTCGCACTTGGGCGCGACGCGCTGGGCGCTTTCACGGCGCATCTCGGTCAGGGTGGCCTGCTCCCAGCTGTTCTTGCGGCGGTTGACGTTGACGCGCACCTCTTCGCCAGGCAAGGCGTCTTCGATGAAGACGACCTTGCCGTCGGCGCGGTGGGCCACGCCCTGAGCTTCGAGGTCCAGGGATTCGATGGTGAGCCACTCGAGGTGCGGCGGGACCGGATCGGGCAAAGGGGCCGCGGCGGTGTCGCTCAGGCCCTCGGCGGGCGTGCCACCAGGCAGGCCGGAAATGGAATCGGGGGATGAATCGCTCATCCCCCGATTGTCTCAGGACTGAGGGCCGCTTCGGCGGTGGCCCGCTGTGACGGTGGCCTGCGGGTGCTCAGCGGCTGGGCAGCTGTCGCGCCGGGTCAATCGGCTTGCCCTGCTTGCGGATCTCGAAGTGCAGGCCGACGCGGTCTGAATCGGTCGAGCCCATCTCGGCGATCTTCTGGCCGCGGCGCACGACCTGGTCTTCCTTGACCAGCAAGGTCTGGTTGTGCGCGTAGGCGGTGAGGTATTCACCGTTGTGCTTGATGATCACCAAGTTGCCATAGCCGCGCAGGCCGGAGCCGGCGTAGACCACGCGGCCATCGGCCGAGGCCACCACCGGGTCACCGGCCTTGCCACCGATGGCCAGGCCCTTGCGCTTGCCCTCTTCGAAGCTGCCAATGGTCGGTCCGTTGGCGGGCCAGATCCAGTTGGGCTCGTCGGCATCGCGGGCGGGCTCCTTGGCGTCCTTGCCTTCCTTGGGAGTGGACTCTGAGGCAGCGGCCGCGGCGGACGATGCGCCGGCTGCGGCCTTGTCCGCCGGTTTGTCGGCGGGCTTTTCGGGCTTGCTGGCGGCGCTGCCGGGCTTGTTCTCCAGCGTGCGCGACTCGATGCGCGGCGTGCTCAGGGGCTTGGTGGCCACCACCACCGAGGCGGAACCGGGTTCGGCCGTGGGCGGCACCACGCGCAGCACCTGCCCGACCTCGATGAGGTTGGGGTTCTCCAGGCCGTTCCAGCTGGCGATGTCGCGCCAGTTCTGGCCCGATTCCAGGCTGATGCGGATGAGGGTGTCGCCCGACTTGACGGTGTAGTAACCGGGCTTGCCGGCGTTCTCGGCGCCCGGCAGGACGCGCGGTGCGGCAGCCTGAGCGGCCGAGGTGCTGCCACCGGTGGTGCTGGGGCGGCTGCGGTCTTCCACCGGGGCTTTGTGGGTGGGCGAAGCGCAGCCCGCAAGGATGAGCAAAGAAACCGCCGAAGCGGCCAACCTGAAAGTGGATGTCATGGGCATGGGACGCGTTGGTACCCCAGGGCGGCGCCCTGCGGCACGTACATCATGTGGTGCCCGATTTTAGGGGCACGAAGAGGACGGCCCCGGCGCGGCTGTGCCGCAGGCTGCCGTCGGGCAGGCGGTCGACGATGGCCAGGACCTGTCCGCCGCCCCGGCCGTCGTCGGTGGGGGCCACGAGGCGACCGCCCGGAGCGAGTTGATCGAGCCAGGCCTCGGGCAGGGCCTGCCCGCCGGCCGCGGCAATGATGGTGTCGTACGGGGCCGAGGGGCCGTGGCCCAGCATGCCGTCACCAAACACCAGGCGCACATCGGGCCAGCGAGGCAGATGGGGGCGAACGAGTTCGAGGTTGGCGCGGGCCTTGAGGTGGAGGTCGTGCAGGCGCTCGATGGAGACCACGCGGCGCGCCATCTGCCCCAGCAAGGCGGCCTGGTAACCGCAACCGGTGCCGATTTCCAGGCAGGCGCCCAGGGGATGGGGCGTGTCGGCCCCTGGCCCGACCAGGCCTGGCCGGGCGCACAGCAACTGGATCATGGCCGCCACGACCGAGGGCTTGGAGATCGTCTGCCCCAGGCCGATGGGCAGGCTGGTGTCTTCGTAGGCCTGGTTGACCAGGGCGGTGTCGACGAAGAGGTGGCGAGGCACCATGCCAAAGGCCTCGAGCACCCCTGCGTGGCCGATGCCGTCGGCCAGCAGGCGCTCGACCATGCGCCGGCGCACGTGCACGGAGTCCAGGCCCACGCCACCCGGCGTGGTGTGGCGGCGGCGGTCCTGTTCGGCCTGGTGCAGGGGCGCCTGGGGGCGCAGCACCTCGCGTGCGGCCACGGCGGGCGCCGGTGCGCGACCGGCCACCGGGCGCACGGCCACCTGATCCAGCTTCAGCGGGAAGCGTGGCTTGCGATCAGACGGCGACTGGCTCATCGGCGGCTCGTCCAGCCCTGCCAGGCCGGCAGGCGCTGGTGGTCGGTCATGTCGACCTGCAGCGGGGTGATGGAGACCTGACCGCTGGCAACGGCGTGGAAGTCGGTGCCCTCGCCGCCTTCGCGGGCCTCACCGGCAGGGCCGATCCAGTAGAACAGGTCGCCACGCGGGTTGTGCTGGGCCACGGCCGGCAGGCTGGCGTGGCGCCGGCCCAGGCGGGTGACCTGCCAGGGGCACTGCTCGGCATCGGCCCGCGCGGGGATGTTGACGTTGAGCAGCCAGGGGCCTGGCGCGGGGGGCTGGGCCAGCACGTGCTCGATCACCTGGCAGGCCACGCGGGCGGCCGCATCCAGGTGGTCCCAGCCGTGTCCGACCAGGGAGAAGGCGATGGCCGGCACGCCGAAGAGGTAACCCTCGGTGGCCGCGGCCACGGTGCCGGAATAGAGGGTGTCGTCGCCCATGTTGGCGCCCTTGTTGATGCCGGAGAGCACCAGATCGGGCTTGGGGATGAGGCCCGAGGTCAGGGCCAGGTGCACGCTGTCGGACGGCGTGCCACTGACATAGCGGAAGCCATTGGCCGCCGTGTGCAGGCTGAGAGGCTGGTGCAGGGTCAGGGCATTGGAGGTGCCGCTGGCGTTGCGCTCAGGGGCAAACACATCGACGGACCCCAGACCGGCACAGGCCTCGACCAGGGCGGCGATGCCAGGCGCCAGGTAACCGTCATCGTTGGCAATGAGAATACGCATGCCTTCATTGTAGGAGCGCCACAGCCCGCGGCCCGCCGCCGTCGGAATACCGGCAAACAGGGGGGCGCCCCCTCTTCCACCATGTAAAGTCGGGCCGATAATCACGGTGTCAATTCGTCTGAACAGACGAGCCCACGGCACCCCCGTGGGGCCCAACAAACCCGGCCGGCCAGCCCCTGGCGGCTTCGGGAGGAGTTCCATGGCTGTCAAGGTTTTGATCCTCGAAGACAACCCGGTGGCACGCGGCTTCCTTGGCCGCGTGGTGCGGGAGAGCTTCAGCGACGTCAGCAGCATCACCGAAGCCGGTGACCTCGACGCCGCCCGCCGCATCCTGGGCCACGCGCCGGGAGGCAAGGCCCCGCAGTCGGCCGATCCCTTCCAGCTGATCCTGGTCGACCTGGAACTGCCCGATGGCAGCGGTCTGGAGCTGCTGACCGAACTGACGGGCTACCCGGCCACGCGCATCGTGACCACGCTCTACTCCGATGACGACCACCTCTTCCCGGCGCTTCAGTGCGGTGCCGATGGCTACCTGCTGAAGGAAGACCGCTTCGAAGTGCTGGTGGAAGAGCTGCAGAAGATCGTGCGCGGGCAGCCGCCCCTGTCGCCGGCCATCGCGCGGCGCCTGCTCACCCACTTCCGCACCGGCGACGGCCTGATGGGCAGCGGCGGTGCGGTGCACACGGCCGAGCCCGTGGCACCGTCGGCCCCCGCCGCCGCGCCGGCCATCGACCATGAGCGCCTGACGCCGCGCGAGAGCGAGGTCCTGACCTACCTGAGCAAGGGCTTCACGATCAAGGAGATCGCCTCGCTCATGGGCATCAAGTGGTTCACGGTGAACGACCACATCAAGTCGATCTACAAAAAACTGAACGTCTCGAGCCGGGCCGAGGCCGCTGTGCTGGCGAGCAAACAAGGCCTGGTCTGAACGACCCATGGCCTGAGATGCCCGTGGCCCGCGCATGAACCGCCCCTCGCCACCGGCCGACACCGCTCGCCCTGCCCTGCCCTGGTTGAGCCTGGACGAGGTGCTGCGCGGCTCCCATGAGCTGCCGCGCTGGATCGGCTGGCGGCTGCGCCTGCTGGTGGGGGTGGTGCTGCTGTCCTGCGGCGCCATCTTTCTGGTGGCCCAGTGGCTGACGGGCCAACCCAAGTTGCCCGTCTCGCTGCGGGCCACGGCGGAAGGAGAGGTCCGGCTGCATGGGGTGGACTACCCCACGCTGCAGCGGCTGGAGGGCCAGGCGCTCCAGGGGCTGCGCGTGGCCTTGCCCCCCTCCAGCGACGGTGCGCCGCAGGCCTCGCCCCTCAACCTCCCGGTGAGCCTGCTCACCCTGCAGCGCTCGGGCCGCTGGATCAGCGACGCTGGCGAGCGCACGGCCTTTTTCGCCCTGCATCGGCAGGCCGACCTGCTTCGGGCTCACTGGGGCGACAGCGGCCTGCAGGCCCAGCTGGTGCTGCAAGGTGGCGTGACGGAACCGGTGTTGATCGCGCCCCGTGGCTGGGGCGGCCTGAGCCCCCTGTTCTGGCTCCTGAGCGGGCTGGCGCTCGTGGTGCTCTCGGTGGGGGCGGTGGTGGTGCTGGCCGGCCCGCAATGGCGCAATGTCGCCTTTGCCGTGCTGGCCCTGAGCGCCAGTGGCCAGCTGATGTTCATGGCGGTGGGCGCCAACCTCGACATCTTCGCCCCCGGCTGGTTCGTGCTCGCCGACACCCACTGGCGACTGTCCTTCGACCTGCTCAGCGCGGCAGCCATGGTGCAGGTGGCCGTGCTCCACCCTCGCAAACTGGCCGGATGGCCCTGGTATGCCGGCCTGGGCTGGCTCGTGGCCCTGGGCCTGTGGCTGGGCGTGTCCGAGCTCGACTCCGACCGCTGCTGGTGGACCCTGCATGGAGGCTGCGCCGGCCTGGTGCTGGCCTCCGTGGCCCTGATGAGCGCGGCCCACCGCGCCGACCCTCACCCCTTCACCCTGGTGATGCGGCGCTTCACCCTCATCACCCTGGGGACCTGGGCGCTCCTGGGGCTGGCCATCACCCACGGCCTCAACCGCCCCGACATGCGGCTCAACATCGCGGTGTTCGGGGTGATGACCTGGCATGTGTTCGTCGCCACCGAACTGCTGCTGTCGCCCTACCTGTCGCGCTCGCGGCCCATCCTGCAGGAGTTCTCGCTGCTGGCGGCCTCCAGCACCATCGCCGCCTCGCTCGACCTGCTCTTCGTGGCCGTGTTCTCGCTGGGCCAGTTCACGTCCATGACGCTGTCCCTGTTCTTCTCCTTCGGCGTCTACCTGCTGATCCGCCGCTGGCTGATGACGCAGTTGCCGGGCAAGGAGGCGCTCACCATGGAGCGGCTGTTCCAGCGGCTCTACCGCATCGCCCGCCAGGTCGAGCGCCAACCCGACACGCTGGACGCTTCGCTGATGCGCCTGATGCGCGAGCTCTTCGACCCCCTGGAAATCAGCCTGGTGCGCGGCGATGCGGCCGCAGCCAGCCTGCGCGGCAATGGCTCGGTGCTGCTGGTGCCGCTGCCTCGTTCGGGTCCGCCACCGTCCTCGCCCCGCCATGTGCTGGTGCTGCGGCATTCGCACAAAGGCCAGCGGCTGTTCACCACGGCCGATGCCAGCCTGGCGCAGCGCATCACCGAGCAGCTGCAGCGCGCCCTGAGCTTCGACGAAGCCGTGGAGCAAGGGCGCAGCGAGGAGCGCCTGCGCATCGCCCAGGACCTGCACGACGACATCGGCGCGCGCCTGCTCACGCTGATGTACCAGGCCCCGAACGCCGAGATCGAGGAGTACATCCGCCACACCATCCAGGACCTCAAGACCCTGACCCGGGGCCTGGCTGCGCAGTCTCACGGCCTGGCCGAGGCCGCCGGCGAATGGAAGCGCGACCTCAGCCACCGCCTGGGCGTGGCCCGCTGCGAGCTGAAATGGGCCATGACACTCGACACCGATCTGGCCCTGAGCATGGTGCAGTGGTCGGCGCTGACCCGCATCCTGCGCGAACTGGTCAGCAACACCATCAGCCACGCGCGGGCCAACCTCGTGGTGGTGACGCTCACCCTGCAGCAGGACACCCTGAGCCTGACGGTGGAAGACAACGGCACGGGCCGCGCACCGGCCACCTGGTCACATGGCCTGGGCCTGGGCGGGGTGCGCAAGCGCATCAAGCAGCTGGGCGGCAGCGTGCGCTGGGTCGAGGTGGAACCGCAGGGCATCCGCTGCGAGGTGGTGGTGCCGAACTTCTCGGGCGCAGCCCACACCACCCTGCAGGCCGACAGCTCCCCCGGCCTGGGCGACACCGGCAGCCACACGGCAGGCGGGGCTCAGGTCTCCCACTGAGGCGTGTTGCGCAGCACCTCTTCCAGCGTGGTCACGCCTTCGGCCACCTTCATCACCCCAGCCGGGCGCAGGGGGCGCAGGCCCTCTTTGGCTGCCGTCTGGCGCAAGCGGGGCATGTCGATGTGGGGGTGCATGGCGCTCCGCACGGCCTCGCTAACCGGCAGCAACTCGTAGAGGCCCACCCGCCCCTTGAAGCCCGTCATGCGGCACTCCAGGCAACCCACGGGCTTGTAAGGCGTGAGCTTGCCGTTGAGGCGCCAGGGCTTGATGGCCTCGGCCAGCATCTCGGACTTCATGGCCTCGTCGGGCTGCTTGCAGTGCGGGCACAGGGTGCGCACCAGGCGCTGGGCCAGCACCCCGATCACGGTGGCGCTGATCAGGTAAGGCGGCACGCCCAGGTCGGTCAGGCGGGTGATGGCCGAGGCCGCATCGTTGGTGTGCAGGGTCGAAAACACCAGGTGACCGGTCAACGAGGACTGGATGGCCATCTCGGCCGTCTCCAGGTCGCGGATTTCGCCCACCATGATGATGTCGGGGTCCTGGCGCATCAGGGCGCGCACGCCCTCGGCAAAGCCCAGGTCGATGGCGGGCTGCACCTGGGTCTGGTTGAACGCAGGCTCGATCATCTCGATCGGGTCTTCGATGGTGCAGACATTGACCTCGTCGGTGGCCACGCGCTTGAGCGTGGAGTACAGCGTCGTGGTCTTGCCCGAGCCCGTGGGCCCGGTGACCAGGATGATGCCGTGCGGCCGGGCCACCAGCTGCTCCCAGATCTGGGTTTCGCCGGGCGCAAAGCCCAGGGCTTCGAAGGATTTGACCGTGTTGTCCGGGTCGAAGATGCGCATCACCAGCTTCTCGCCGAAGGCGGTGGGCATGGTGGACAGGCGCATCTCGACCTCGTCGCCACCCGGGTTGCGCGTCTTGATGCGGCCATCGAGCGGGCGGCGCTTTTCGACCACGTCCATGCGGCCCAGCAGCTTGATGCGGGCGGTCATGGCCTGCATCACCGACAGCGGCACCTGGTAGACCGTGTGCAGCACGCCGTCGATGCGGAAGCGGATGGCACCCATCTCGCGGCGGGGTTCGAGGTGGATGTCAGAGGCGCGCTGGTCGAAGGCGTACTGCCACAGCCAGTCGACCACCTGGATGATGCCCTGGTCGTTGGCATCGAGCTGGCGGTTGCTCTTGCCCAGCTCGACCAGTTGCTCGAAGTTGTGCGCGACCGAGTCGCCCGTCTTCTTGTTGGCATCGCGCACCGACTTGGCCAGGGTGTAGAACTCGGTGCGGTAGCGCTGAAGATCGAGCGGGCTGGAGACCACCAGCTTCACGTTCTTCTTCGTGTGGACGAGGATTTCCTCGATCCAGGCCACGTCCAGTGGCTCGCTGGTGGCGATGGTGATGTCCTGCAGGCCCACCTGCACCGGCAGGGCCTTGCGGCGCTCGGCGTAGTTGATGGACATGATCTCGGCCACCCGGCCCACATCGACCTTGAGCGGGTCGATGCGCAGGTAAGGCAAGCCCACACGGGCGGCCAGCCATTCGGTGAGCGGCTCCAGTTCCAGGGCGTTGCCGGTGTCGGCGCGGGTCAGGCCCATGCCGGCCAGGCGCACCAGGGGGTGCTGGGCCGAATCGCCGGCGGCAAAGCGCTTGGCCACCTTCTCGCCGTCTTTCACGGTGAGCAGGCCATCCTCGGTCAGCCAGGTGAGCAGCATGCGCCACTCCAGCGGCCCCTTGTGGGTGATGGGGCGACGCGGCGCGGCAGCGGCCGGCTTGGCAGGGGCGGGAGCGTGGGCACTCATGGGCAGGATCGGGTGAGGGTCTGCCGGATGGGGATCACGCGGCAAACCGAGACAGAAGCTTGACCCATTTTCGCGCGGGCAGCGACCACCTGATTTGCAAAGTTTCGGCACGTTGGGCCAGCACTTCCCGCTCTGGCAGCGAAAAACCCTTCCAGGCCAGCACGATGGTGTTGCCCTCTGTGGTGGGCTTGAGCATGGCCACGTGCTCGGGGCCGAAGGCGGCGCTGATGCGGGCGGTGCTGCGCTCGAAGCTGGCCTCGCGCCCGAAGAGGTTGACGGTCATGACGCCGCCATCGTCGAGCACGCGCCAGCAGGCGCGGTAGAAGTCCTCGTCGTCGAGCACGGGACTGGCGGCTTCGTGGTCGTAGAGGTCGACGCACAAGGCATCGGCCGAGGCCACGTGGGCGTCGTCCGCCACATAGCGGGCGGCGTCACCCAGGATGACGGTGAGGCGCTCGTCGTCTTCGGGCAGGTGGAACCAGCTACGGCAGATGCCGATGACCTGCGGGTTGATCTCGACCGCGGTGGTCGGCAGGCGCAGCTCGCTGTGGCAATACTTGGTGATGGCAGCGGCACCCAGGCCCAGCTGCAGACAGCGGGTCTCGGCCAGGGCTTCGGGCTCGCGCAGCAGCATCCAGGCCATCATGCGCTGGATGTATTCCAGCTCCAGCTTCTGGGGTTTGCGGATGCGCATGGCGCCCTGGATCCAGGGCGTGTCAAGGTGCAGGTAACGCAGGCCACCTTCTTCGGAGATGGTGGCATCGGGCAGGACAGGCTTCTTCTTTTTCACGGGCGCAGTGTGGCACAGTCGCTGCCGTGCCCCCTGCTGCTCTGCCCCCCTTGCCTAGCGACCACCCACCGCACGCCGAGCGGCTGCAGGGTCTGGCGCCCATCGTGGCCCCAGGGGCGCGCCTGCTGGTCCTGGGCAGCTTCCCCAGCGTGGCCTCGCTGGCGGCGCAGCAGTACTACGCCCACCCGCGCAACGCCTTCTGGCCCATCCTCTCGGCCATCTGGGGGCTGGAAGGCGCCGATGCCTTACAGCACCGCCCCTATGCCGAGCGCCTGCCCGTGGTGCACGCTCGCGGCCTGGCCATCTGGGACGTCTATGCCGGCTGCGAACGCCAGGGCAGCCTGGACAGCGCCATCCGCGCGGCCGAGCCCAATGACCTGGCCGCCCTGATCCGGTCCGTGCCCACGCTGGTGGCCATCGCGCACAACGGCGGGGAATCGGCCCGACACCGGCAACGCACCGAGGCCCTGGGCCTGCCGGTGTTCAAGCTGCCATCGACCAGCCCGGCCAACGCGAGCTGGCCGTTCGCGCGCAAGCTGGCGGCCTGGCGGGCGGTGTTCGAGGAGGCCGGACTGGCCTGATCGCTCAGGACAGGCTCGCCTTGCTCCGAGGGTGCTGGGCCGCTTTCTGGGCCGCGTCCAGCAGCTCCAGCAGGCGCTCGATGTGCAGGGGTTTGGTGAGGTAGTGGTCGAAGCCGGCGCGTTGCGCCTCGGCCATCTGGTCGGGCATGGCGTCGGCACTGAGGGCCACCATCAGCTGCAGGCCAGGCATGTGCCAGCCACGGATGGTGCGGCACATGTCGATGCCGTTGCCATCGGGCAGGTTGATGTCGAGCAGCACGACTTCGGGCTCGATCTGGCGGATGAGATTCAGGCCCTGCTCGGCGGTCTCGGCCATGGCCAGGCGCAGATCGGGGTACAGGCCCACAACCGACTCGAAGAGCTGGCGATTGACCGGGTCGTCTTCCACATAAACCAGGTGCAAGGGCCCGATGGCCTTGGGCAAGGCGCGTTGGCGATCGCTCCCGGCCGTGGCACCGCATTGCGCCGCACCCACGGGCAGGTGCAGGGTGAAGACGCTGCCTTCGCCCAGGGTGCTTTCGACCGTGATGCACCCCTGCATGAGTTGCGCCTGCTGCTGCGAGATGGCCAGCCCCAGTCCGTGGCCTGCAGCCATGTTGCGGCCGTTTTCCAGCCGACTGAAGGGGCGAAAGAGTTCACCGAGGCTGTCGGGCGGAATGCCGATGCCATGGTCTCGCACCGACAGGCAGGCCTCGCCATCGACTTCGAAACTGCTGATCTCGATGACGCTGTCGCGGTGGCTGTACTTGATGGCGTTGCTCAGCAGGTTGGCCACGATCTCTCGCAGCAGCTGGCTGTTGGCCTGCACACGCACCGGTTCAAGTCGGGTGCGCAGGTGAATGGCCTTTTCATCGGCACGTTCCAGCAGCAGCTGGGTGGCTTCGACGCCGATGTCGTCCAGCGCCAGGGTCTCGATCTCGAAGTGCTGGGTCTGGTATTCGAGGCGCACCAGGCTGAGCGCCTGGTTGACCATCTGCAGCAGCTGCTGCCCCGCATCGTGGATGAGCTGCAGCTTTTGCAGCTGGCCCGGCTGCAGGCCGGTTGGCACCAGGCACATGACCTGGCTGAACCCGAGGATGGCATTGAGCGGCGTGCGCATGTTGTGGCTCATGCGCGAGAGGAAATCGGACTGCACGGTGTGCATGGCCTGGCTGCGCATGAGCACGTCGCGCTCGGCCTGGGCCTGGATGGCCTCACTGACGTCTTCGGCGATGGCGATGCAGCGGGTCATGGCGCCATCGGCATCGCGCACGGCGACCAGGCTGATCTCGAGCCAGCGGGGCTGGCCCTGGCGGGTGTAGCCCTGCAGGCGTACGCGGCGCACCTCCCCCGCCTCCATCAAGGTGTGGCGGGTGTGCAGCACGATGCTGCGGTCGGTGTCGGGGCCGGAGAGCAGGTCCAGCAGCACCTTGCCCTGGGCCTGGATCAGGCTCAGTCCGGTGACATCGGTGAAGCGGGGGTTGACCCACAGCACGCGCTCACAGCCATCGCAAATGGCCACCATGGTGGGCGCGCAATCGGCCACCAGGGCCAGGTCACGGTTGGCGGCCAGGGCGTCCTGCAGCTCGGCGTGTTCACGGTAGTAGCCGGTCTGGTCGACCAGGCTGACGATCCACTCGGCCTGGTCGCCCGATTCGGCCGGCACACGGGAGAACTTCAGGTCAAGCAGGAGCTCGACCTCCTTGACCTTGAAGCGGTGGTGGCTGGACTCGAAACGCAGCGACTCGCGGGCTTCGTGCAGCGCCCGCAGCAGGCGGCGGCGAGACTCCTCGTCAAACCCGAAGAGAAAGAGCGGACGGCGTTCCAGCGCATGGGCCCCTGCCCCGAGCAACTGTTCAGCCGCCCGGTTGACAGAGACGATGAGGCCACGCTCGTCGATCCGGCACAGCGCCACGGGCACCTCGGCCAGCAGGTGCTGGTAGAGCCGCGCCTGGCGCTGGGCCTGCAGCTGGCTCTCCTGCAGCGCCTGGGCCTGCATCTCCAGCTCGACCTGGTGGATGCGAAGCTCTTCGAGCAGGCGCCCCTGGGCGTCCAGCTCGGGGTTCAGGTCAAGCAGATGGCCGCGCTCCGCCGCCTTGAGGGTGATCTGGGCTCTGCTCATGGACGATCTCCTTGACCGCAGGCGCCCAGCGGGATACGTTGTAGTGGCTCACCAGTGCGCCGCCCCCCTTGAGCCGCAAGGGCGTCACGTGCAATGCAAACCAACGGGCTTCGTCGGGCGCATGGCAGGGGTAGATCTGGAAGAACTCTTCGGTCTCGCCGTTCAGCACCTGCCGAACGCCTTGGTCGGCCGCCAGCATCTGCTGGGCAGCCTCCCCTCGCTCTGAGGCAACTGCCTGGGCCGTCACCGCGAGGTAGTTTTGTCCCGGCCCGGTGTGAACCAGGCCACGGTCACCATTGGCCTCGGCGAACTCTCGCCAGCGCTTGTTGACCGTGAGGATCACGCCTTGGGCGTCGATCAGCGCCAGGTTGGCCGGCACGGCATCGACGATGGCCTGCAGGCGGCTGGCGCTGCGCAGCGCGGTGATGTCCACGAAGCTTGCCACGGCGCGGTTGTGGCCCACGTTACCCAGGCTGTCGGTGGCGTAAGGCAACAGGCGGGCCAGGTGCCAGCGGCCGTCGTCGCTGCGCACCTCGCGCTCCACCGTCACACCGGTGGCCATGGTGCGGCGCAGGTCGGCGAAGAACTCGGGGTAATCGAGCCGGTGGGCGAAGTCTTCGATGCTGCGGCCGATGTCGGAATCGCGCAGGTTGAAGAGCACCGTGGTCTCGGGCGTGAGGCGCAGCAGGTGGAGCTTGTCGTCCACAAAGAGGTTGGGCACGCCCACGGCACGCGACATGCCCTCGAGGTCGGCATTGAGGGCGCCCAGGATCTTCACCTTGCTCTGGTATTCGGCGTTGACCGAGTACAGCTCTTCGTTGACGGACTGCAGCTCTTCGTTGGTCGACTGCAGTTCTTCGTTCGAGGCCATCAGCTCTTCGTTGGTGGCCTGCAGCTCTTCATTGGTGGTCTGCAGCTCTTCGATCGTGGCCTGCAGCGAGTCGCGGGTGATGGTGAGCTCGCGCTCCATCTGGGCCACGTGCTCGCGAGCAGGGTCGCTCAAGGCCAGCACCTCGGGCGCCTCCAGCGGCGAGATGTAGCGCTGCGCCGGCTCGAAAGACAGCAAGATCAGACGCCCTGGCTGCGGCGGCGCGGTGAAGGCCGAGGCGGTGACGATGAGCCCCCCCTGAGGCGACAACGTGGGGACCTCCGCCTCGGCAGGCAGAGGGGGCCAGGCCAGGGCGGGCGAACGCACCGGGCCGTCTTCGCTTTCGAGGCGGCGGATCAGGGCGCGCACCACCGGGTTGAGCTCAGGCGGCAGGAGGTCGAGCAGATCGAGGCTGGGCGGCCCACCGCGCAGGCGCAGCAATTCACCCAGGTTGCCGACCACGTGCTGCACCACGCGCTTGTCGTCGATCAGGACCGAAGGGGGCGCGTACTGGCGGGCCAGCTGCTGCAGCATGACCTGAGCCTGGGCCTGCGCAAACTGAGCCGTCTGCAATGCGGGAGAGGCGGCCGTGCGCAGGTCGGCCTGGAAAGGCTGGCGACCGGTGGGCAGCACCAGGGGCTTGCCACCGTGCTCCAGGCGATAGACGCGGGCGCGGCTGTCGGCCACGGAGAAATCCCGTTCGAGCGCGGAAAGCGACTCGCTGCGGCCCAGCATCAGGATGCCCTTGGGCACCAGGGCAAACTGCAGGCGGCGCAACACGGTCTCCTGCGCGGGTGGGCGCAGGTAGATCAGCATGTTGCGGCAGGACACCAGGTTGAGCCGCGTGAAGGGAGGGTCGCTCAGGGCGTTGTGGCGCGCAAAAACGATGAGGAAGCGCACATCGGGCTTGATGACCAGGCGCCCGTCCTTGCGGTTGAAAAAGCGGGCCACGCGCTCGGGCGAGACCTCGGCTTCGATGGATTCGGGGTAACTGCCCGCCGCCGCCACATCGAGGAAGCGCTGCTCGACGTCGGTGGCGTAGATCTTGATCGTGGGCCATCGACGGATGCGCTGGCAGACCTCGAGCAGGACCATGGCCAGGGAATAGGCCTCTTCCCCCGTGGCCGTGGCCGTGACCCAGACGCGGAAGGGTTTGTCCGCCGGGTGCTCGGCCAGCAGCTTGGGCAGGATGTGCTCGCCCAGGTGCTCGAAGGTTTCGGGGTCGCGGAAAAAGCGCGTGACCGGGATCAGCACCTCACGCCGCAACTGGTGGGCCTCGGCCTCGTTGCCCACCAGCAGGTCGGCATAGGACAGCAGAGAATCGATGCCCAGCAACTGCATGCGGCGGCGGATGCGGCGCAAGAGCATGTCGGGCTTGTACTGTTCAAGATCGAGCCCTGCGTACTGGCGCACCACCCCGGAGATGGTGTTGAGCGTATTGACCACGTCTTCGGCGAGGCTGAGCGGGTCCTGCATCAGCTCGGCATGCACCGCACCGGCCATGGACGAGGCCGAAGCCAGGGTCTTGCCCAACAGACCGGCGATCTCTTCCGGGCCGAGCACGTGGTCGACCACGCCCGTGGCCAGGGCGTTGACCGGCATCCCATCGAACTCGGCGGAATCCGGGCTCTGGGTGATGACCCGGCCGCCCCATTCGCTGACGCGCACGATGCCGCGCGAGCCGTCCGAACCCGTGCCCGAGAGGATGACGGCGACCAGGCGCTCGCCCCACTCGCGTGCGGCCGACACCAGGAATTCGTCGATCGGCAGGCCGATGCCATGGGCCGGTTTGGGCGTGAGCACCACGCGGCCATCGAGCAGGCTGATGTGCTTGCCCGGCGGGATGAGCAGCACGCGATTGGGCTCGCACACATCGCCTTCGTGGGCGATGACCACCGGCATGGCCGTGTGGCGGGCCAGCAGGGTGTCCATCAGGGTCGGGTGTTCGGCCGAGAGGTGCTGGATGACGACGAAGGCCGCCCCCGTGTTGGCAGGGAGGTGATCGAACAGCCGGCTCAGCGCATCCAGCCCCCCGGCCGAGGCACCCAGGGCCACGAGGAAGCTGGCCGACTCGGGCGTGGCGCCCGTGGTTTCGGCGGAGGCATCAGCTTGATCAGGGGCGAGGGTGGCGGAATCGGTCATGGTCCTGAGGGAAAGGCGCTGGAGCCCAGGTTCAGCTAGGGCACGACGCGGCCATGCTGCCAACGCGGGTCACCCTGCAATCTACAGGGGATTTTGCGTTGCAACAAGACGTACATGCCGGACGCCTCTTGAGGGTCTCATTTGCGCCAACTCAAGCACCGGAAACGAAAAAGGGGCACCGCAAACGGTGCCCCTCAGGCGGAGGTGGGGTGAACGGGTGCCCGCAGGCACCCTGGCCCGGATCAGAAGAACAGGATGCCGCCGAGGCTGATGGTGTTGTTCTTGGTGGTGGCGCCGCTGGCCGAGGTGGTCTGCTTCTCGTTGTTGAACTCTCCCACCAGGGTGATGAACCGGTTCAGCGAGTGGTAGACGCCCAGGGTGTAGCTCTGGTTCTTGAGCGTGACGCCGGCACCGGCTGCGCCGTCCTTGTCCTTGTTCTGACCGTAGTTCAGGCCCAGCTTGGTGGCGCCCAGCTTGTAGGTGCCTTGCAGGAAGTAGCCGCTGGACTTGGTCTTGTTGCCGTCGCCGTCCGAGCCACCCAGGAACTGGGCACCCACGGTGGAGAGGCCCAGGCCCTTGCCGTTGAAGCCGTAAACCAGCACCTCGGCCGCCGGCGTGACGCTCAGCTTGCCGCCGAGTTCAAAGCCGGTGGCGCTGAAGGGCTGCACGGTGCAGGTGCTGCTGTTCTGGCAATCGGTCTTCTGGTTGATCAGGCCGGTCCAGAGCTGGCCGGGCATGGCACCAGGGATGTCGTAGCTGGCCATGGCCTGCAGGCCGGGCTGCTTGCTGCCGTTGCCAGCGTAGTCCTTGGGCTGGAAGAGGCCGACGCCGGCCTGCAGGCCGCTGACCTTGGGGCTGACGTACGAGATCTGAGCCTGGAAGCCCGTGTACATGTAGCCATGGCCAATCATGCCGAAAGTGGTGTTGTAGGGCACGGCCGCATTGGAGGTGCCACCCACGCCCAGCAGGGTCATGTCGGAGAGGATGACGTTCTGGCCAAACATGCCGATGTCGCGGCCGATCTTGACCGTGCCCATGGCATCGGTGCCGAAGGAGAAGTAGTTGTTGCGGGTGTCGATCTGGGCGTAGGGGTAGCCGTTGGCATCGGGCAGGCCGACGATGGTCGACGAGTCGTTGATGCCGGGGGCGAAGCTGATGTGCGCCTTGACGTTGACGTCTTCCACCTTGGCGGTGGCCACGAAGTTGACCCAACCCGGCAGCAGACCGTTGGAGATGCCGCTGGTGCTGGTCTTGGTGGTGACGCCGGCGGCGCTGGTGGTCCTGCTGTCGCGGTTGACGTAGAAGCCGTTGACGGTGCCGTTGATGTCCAGGGTGACGTCGTTCTGCGTGAAGCTCACGGCCTGGGCCTGCGAGGCGATGGCGGCGATGGACAGGGCGAGGATGGACGGGATGGGGGCGATCTTCTTCAAGCTCATGCGTGTCTCCGATGGGTGGATCTGTGGACTTCGGGTTCGGCGCCCTGCCTGACGGCGGGCACACGGTGATCCCGGAGGGCAATGCCTGTGCCTGCCCCGCTCAGATGACGAAAGCCGACAGATCGGCGGTTTTCGCGAGGGTTATCCCCCTGAAATCGGACAGGGGTTGCGTCAGGGCGCAGCACAAGGGCCTGAAGCAGGGCTCAGGGCGTGGCACAGGGCTTTCCCGCGCTTCGTGCGAAGCGGGAACAAACCGGAGACAGAGACGGTGGCCGTTAAAAAGACGGCTTGCCCCGTGGCAGCGCACGCAACCTGGGCAGGGCGTCCAGGGCATTGGCCGTGGTCAGGGCCTGGGTGGCCGGCAGGCTCAGGCCGCGCAAGGTCGCCAGGGTCTCGGCGATGCGGGGCAACTCGGCCGGCTCGTTGCGGGCGTGTTCGCCACGGGCACGCTGTTCGGCTGTCTTGTAGCGCCAGTGCGGCGGGATGTCGGGCGCGTCGGTTTCCAGCACCAGGGCCTCGGGCGGCAGTTCGGCGGCCAGGCGGCGGATCTGCAGGGCCCGATCAAAGGTCATGGCGCCACCAAAGCCCAGCCTGAAGCCCAGTTCGACAAAGGCCAGGGCCTGTTGCGGGCTGCCATTGAAGGCGTGGGCGATGCCACCGGCCACGGGATGCCCGGCCGCACGCAGGCGACGCAGGTGCTTGAGCAGGGTGTCGGCGCTGCGGCGCACGTGCAGGATCACCGGCAGGCCGTGCCGCACGGCCAGGTCGAGCTGGGCGGCGTAGAAGCGCTCCTGCAGGGCGCGGCTGGCCGGGTCTTGCAATGCAGGCACGAAGTGGTCGAGGCCGATCTCGCCCACCGCCACCAGGCGCGGATCGGCCGAATGGGCCTGCAGGGCGGCGGCGAGTTGGGCCAGGGCGTCGACCGGGGCCTGCTGGACGTACAGGGGGTGGATGCCCAGGGCGTAGGCGCCGTCGCACTGCTGTGCCGCCAGGCGGGCGGGCTCGAAGGTGGATGGCGTGACCGCCGGGATGACGATGCACCCCACCCCGGCGGCCTGGGCGCGGGCGATCACCTCGGGGCGATCGGGGGCGAACTCGGGGGCGTCGAGGTGGCAATGGGTGTCGATCCACATGGCCGACCTCGGATGGCGCGCGGGCGGCGGGCCTCAGTCGGCCAGCAGGCCGCCCACGAGGCGGTGCTGGCGGGCGCAGCGGGCGGCCAGGGTGGCGTCGTGCGTGACCATGACCACCGCGGTGCCGGCATCGGCCGCCAGTTGCAGCATCAGCTCGAAGACGGTGTCGGCGGTGCTGCGGTCGAGGTTGCCCGTGGGTTCGTCGGCCAGCAGGCAGGCGGGCTGGGTGACCAGGGCGCGGGCCACGGCCACGCGCTGGCGCTCGCCGCCGGAGAGTTCGGACGGGCGGTGCTCGACGCGGTTGAGCAGGCCAACGCGGTCCAGCCACTGGCGGGCCTGGGTGCGGGCCTCGGCCAGGGGCAGGCGGCGGATCATCAGCGGCATGGCGACGTTGTCGAGCGCCGAGAACTCGGGCAACAGGTGGTGGAACTGGTAGATGAAGCCCAGGTGCTGGTTGCGCCAGGCGCCCTGCTCTGCCGCGCTCAGGCCGGCCAGGTCGCGCCCCATGAGCTCGACGCGGCCACGCGTGGGGGCATCGAGCCCGCCCAGCAGGTGCAGCAGCGTGCTCTTGCCCGAGCCCGAGGTGCCGACCACGGCGACCGATTCGCCGCGGGCCACACGGATGTCCACGCCTTGCAGGATGGTGACGTCAAGCGGGCCTTCCTGGAAGCGCTTGACCAGCCCTTGGGCCTGGATGATGGGGGTGTCGTTCATGCGCGCGTTCAGATGTTCAGCAGCCAGGCGATCACGTTCTTGGCCACAAAGCCCAGGATGCCGAAGCCCAGGACCAGGAAGAGCACGAAGGTGCCGAACTTGCCTGCCTTGGATTCGCGGGCCAGTTGCACGATGATGAACATCATGTAGAGGATGAAGGCGCCGACCCCGAAGGTCAGGCCCCATTGAGCAATCTGCTCCTCGGTGAAACCGTACATATCAAGCCGTCTCGTGGACCACCAGGTCCTGGTAGGCATGCCAGGTGGCATGGCCCAGCACCGGGATCACCAATATCAAACCGAACATCAGGGTGCCCAGGCCCAGGGCGGTCAGCGTCATGACGATCGCGGCCCACAGGCTCAGGCAAATGGGGTTGGCGCTGACCGCGCGCCAGCTGGTGCGCAGCGCGCACTGCATCGTGACGCGGCGGTCGACCAGCAGGGGGATGGCGACGACGCTGGAAGCGAACAGGGGCGCGGCCATGAGCCCGCCGATCAGCAGCCAGATCTCGAAGATGCCGGGGTTGGGGTTGAGCACCACGCGCTGCAGGAAGTCCGACGGGGTGGTCAGCGCGGGCTTGACGCCCAGGGTGAGCAGGGCCGCCGACGTGATGACCCAGGCCGTGCCCATGGCCGTCAGCAGGATGCCGAACTGCACGAGGCGGCGGTCGAGCGAGGCCCAGACCTTGAAGACGGTGGAGAAGTCGGCCGGCTCGTCGCGCAGGAGGGCCCGGCTCACGGCATACAGACCGGTGCTGAGGATGGGTGCCACCAGCAGGAAGCCGGAAAACGCGCCGGCCAGCACCCAGAAGCTGGACCAGGCGAAGTAGAGCAAGGCACCACCGAAGACGCCCATGAGGGTGCCATGGGCCAGACCGACCAGGGGCGCCTCCATGAAGTCGTTCCAGCCGTGCAGCAACCAGCCGAAGGTGCGCAGCGAATGGACCTTGCGCACGTGCAAGGGACGGTGATCGGCAGGGATGAGTTCACTCATAACGCAAGGCCTCCGCAGGTTGCACACGGCTGGCCCGCCAGCTCGGGTAGAGCGTCGCGGCCAGGGACAGAACAAGCGAAATCAGGGCGATGGGGAGGATGTCGGACCACTGGGGGTCGGACGGCATCTTGCTGATCAGGTAGATGCTGCCGGGCAGGAAGCTCACACCCAGCAGGCGCTCGATGAAGGGCACGATGACGTCGATGTTGAACGCCACCAGCAGACCCAGGCCCAGGCCGCCAAAGGTGCCCAGCACGCCCGAGAGGGCCCCCTGCACCATGAAGATGCCCATGATGGAGCGCGGGCTGGCACCCAGGGTGCGCAGGATGGCGATGTCGGCACGCTTGTCGGTCACGGTCATCACGAGGGTGGACACCAGGTTGAACGCGGCCACGGCCACGATCAGCGTGAGGATGATGAACATCATGCGCTTTTCCACCTGCACGGCGTCAAACCAGTTGCGGTTGGTGTGCGTCCAGTCACGCACGATGACGCCTTGCCCCAGAGAGAGGCTCAACTCCGCCCCAACGCGGCGCGCGTCCTGCGGGTCGCGCAGCTTGAGTTGCAGGCCGGTGATGCCACCGGTGCGGAAAAGCTTGGCCGCATCGTCGGCGTGCATCAGCACCAGGCCGCTGTCGTATTCGTAGTGGCCGGCGTTGAAGAGGCCGACGATGGTCATCTGCTTGAGGCGCGGCACCACACCCGCGGGCGTGACCTGGCCGCTGGGCGCCACCAGGGTGATCTGGTCGCCCTCGCGCACACCGAGGCTGCGGGCCAGTTCCACCCCGATCACCACGCCCCAGCCCCCCGGTACCAGCTTTGAAAACGTGGGCAGCATGCTGGCCGCCAGGGGCGTGACCGCGGCCTCTTCGGCCGGCACGATGCCGCGCACCATGGCGCCACGCATGTCTTCCCCGCGGGCGACCAGGGCCTGGGCGGGCACAAAGGGCGCGGCACCCTGCACGGCGGGGTTCTGACGGGCCTGAGCGGCCAGCGCCTGCCAGTTGGCCAGGGTGCCGCCGTTGGCGTCGTAAAGCTCCACATGGGCCACCACCGAGAGCATGCGGTCGCGCACTTCCTTCTGGAAGCCGTTCATCACCGAGAGCACGATGATCAGGGCCGCCACCCCGAGGGTGATGCCCAGCACCGACACCCCGGAGATGAAAGAGATGAAACCGTTGCGGCGGGCCGAGCGGCTGGCGCGGGTGTAACGCCAGCCCACACGCCATTCATAAGGGAGATTCATGGTGGGGGGAGTGTACTCACTCGATAATCGCCCCATGTCCGCTGCCCCCTCCCTGAACCTTGCCGCCTCGGCCTCTGGCGCACCGCACTGGGTGCTGCCCTTCGCGGCCAGCCTGTCTGAGCCCTGCCAGCACGCCCTGCCCCACCTGGACCAGGCCGGCTTCCTGCCGAACTGGGCGCGCCTGATGCCACGCCTGAGCGTGGTCCACCGCCTGGAGGGCGACGAGTACGCGCTCTCGATGCCGCACGAGCGCCTGCTGGGCGAAGCCCTGGGTTGGGCCGAAGCCGGCCAGCCCGAGGCCGATGGCGAACTGCCCTGGGCCGCCTGGTGGGCCGCACAGGACGGCCTGAAGCTGGACGCCGACATGGCCTGGGGCCTGCTGAGCCCCGGCCACTGGCTGATGGGCCGCGACCACCTCACCCTGCTGGACCCCGCCAGCCTGGCCCTCAGCGAGGCCGACTCCCGCGCCCTGATGGAGGCCGTGCGCCCCCTGTTTGAAGAAGACGGCTGGACCCTGTGCTGGGGCGCGCCCGACCGCTGGTACGCCGCCCACCCCACGCTGGCCGGCCTGCCCACCGCCTCGCTGGAGCGCGTGATCGGTCGCAACCCCGATGTCTGGCTGACCGAGCACCCTGAGGCCCGCACCCTGCGCCGTCTGCAAAGCGAGGTGCAGATGATGCTCTACCAGCACCCGATCAACGACGCCCGCGCCAGCCAGGGCCTGGCCACGGTCAACTCCTTCTGGCTCAGCGGCGCGGGGCAGGCCCCCGCCTCCCTGAACCTGCCTGCCCACCTCACCCTGGTGAACGACCTGCGCCAACCCCTGCTGGGCGACGACATGCCCGCCTGGGTGGCCGCCTGGCAGCAGGTCGACGCCACCATGTTCGCCGCCGCCCTGGCCCGCCTGGACGCGGGCGAGGACCTGCGACTGAGCCTGTGCGGCGAACGCCATGCCCT
>NZ_JAIZVX010000262.1 GCF_021768455.1 Aquabacterium sp.
ACGGCCATCGAGCCACAACCAAACATCAGGGAACCCGCCATGGGTCTGGGAACGTCCTTCCTCTCCGGGGCAGCCACGTCTGCGGCCGGGGCACTCTCGCCGGTCCTGCCGGCCGACCTGATGGTCGAGCGCTTCGTGCTGACCGATGCCGTCTCCGAGCCCTCCAGCCTGACACTGCACGCCCTGCTGCTGGACGCCAACGTCGAGCTCTAGCAGGGCTACGCCCGCCCCATCACCCTGCAGACCACCCTGGCTGAAGCCTGCGCCAACATCGACCACCGTGCCTGAGCATGCACCCCACCCAAGCCGACAACCACCGTGGCAGTGTCCGCGCCCGATGGCCTCGCCCTGCCCACCTTGGCACTTAGCCAGGGCGCCCACTTTTTGACCCACCCATCGTTCACCCTTGCTTTGCGAGTCGCCAAGCAAGGGGCGCCCTTCAAGGGCTGCCTTGAAAACCTCGATGCATCATTTTGGGAGGAATGCGCTTTGACCCCGGAGACCGTTTGACATGCTGAACCGCTTGACCACCCCTACCTGTCTCCGTGGCGGCTGTTGGACTGCCACGGCGGTGACCGCCTGCGCGCTGTTGGCTTGCGCGGCGCCACAGCCGCCCAAGGAGGAAACTTACGGGGCAATGGTGGGCGTTGTTAACCACACGGACAGGTATGTTTACTCGGCGTCTGTGAACGGCGCCAGTGGTGGCCACATGAGCGAGTTTGGTGCGGGTGGCGGTAGCATTTGCTGCGTGAGCGTACCGGTCAAATGGCGTCCCGGACTGAAGGCGCATGTGGAATGGGACATGCCTGTCGGCAGCCAACACACTTACCAAGAAAAAACCGTAGAAATTGAGCCGTATGGGCCAGATGACAGCGGTCACTCTCTCTACATCCATTTGTTCCCGAATGGCGATGTCCGGGTCGTGGTCGCTCGGTATCCAGGCTACAGCAAGGGGCATCCTATCGCTCCGCCGGTGAAGCTCCTCGACTGGAAACGCAAGGAGGGAGCCTGATGACCGCCAAGCTGCAGCCGCTGTCCGCCGACACACCTTGCCACCCAAGCGAGCCATCCATTTGTTTCCGAATGGCGATGTCCGGGGCGTGGTCGCTCGGTATCCAGGCTACGGCCCAAAGCCCAGCTGGGCCGAACAGGATTGGTGTCAGGCCATCCAGCTCGCTCACCAACAAGCTTGCAAAAGCCCCTCTTGAGCCTCCTTCCCATGCAACGTTTTCAACAATTTCTCCTGTGTCTCATGTTGCTCGGCGGACTGGGTGCCTGCCAGGCCACCTCTTCTCCGCCACCCATGACTGGCGTGGGCATGACGGGCATCGACCACCTCGCAGACCACCTCAGCGTGCAGGACTTCCAAGTGGACGGCCGTAGCGGCTTCCAAGCAGGCAAGGGTGGGCGCAATGTCTGCTGCGCAAAGATTCCATTGGCATGGCGTCCCGGCTTGACTGTCCATGTCACCTGGAACGTCACGAACTGGCGCGATCGCACGTCGGAAGAGAAATCTGCCGATGTGCCGGTCGACCGCTACGACGAAATCGGGCGCATGTACGTCCATTTCCTGGCCGATGGCCAGGTGCGTGTGCTGCTGTCCAACTACGTGCCCTGGGGGACCGAATATCCCGGTCCACGAGACATCCCCAAGAAGGAGCCGTGGACCCAATACCCATGGCCCTCAGGCGCCGCCGCACAGCCAGCCCCTTGAGCACCAGACCATGCAACAGTTCAAACCTCCGCCGTGCTGGCCATCGCCTTGTCCGCGTGCCAGGCCACGCAGCCCAATCCCGCCTTGAGCGATGTGGGCATGACGGGCATCGACCACCTCGCAGACCACCTCAGCGTGCAGGACTATTGGGTCAATGGTCGCGCGGGCTTTCAAGCAGGCAAGGGGGGCAGCAATGTCTGCTGCGCCAAGGTGCCGCAGGTGTGGCATGCGGGAGCACAAATTGAAGTGAAATGGGAAGTGGCCAACTGGAAAAACGGCACCTGGCGGTGCTACCGCCGAATGGTGTCTCTCGACCGCTATGACGAAATCGGTCATTTGTATGTTCACTTCATGCCCGATGGCTCGGTGAGGGCCCTGCTGTCGAACGACGCCCCCTGGGGCAACGCCTACCCAGGTCCGCACATCCCGATTCCCAAAAAAGAGCCTTGGGCGGTTTACCCACGCCCTCCTGTCACCGACGTTTGCCCCGAAAACCTGGAGACCCCCGATGAGTGACGCAGACCGCACGCCAGCCCCCCGCTTGCCCCACAATGCGGCCTCATGACGCTGACTGAACTCCGCTACATCGTGGCCGTGGCCCGTGAACGCCATTTCGGCCGGGCCGCCGAGGCCTGTTTTGTCTCCCAGCCCACGCTGTCGGTGGCGGTGAAAAAGCTCGAAGACGAGCTGAACGCTCGGTCGGGTCATTGC
>NZ_JAIZVX010000162.1 GCF_021768455.1 Aquabacterium sp.
GGTACGGTATTCGTGACCGACGATCGGGGCCAACATGAAGTGCAACTGGAATGGTTGCTGGGGGAGCGCGGGTAAGGCAAGGTGGCGCCCACCGCCTGATAGCCCCCGTTTACTGATCCGAGATTCCATGCGTATCGAACCCCGCCCGCTGCCCGCCGAATTACCCTTTCTCGGCGACCTGCCGCCCTTGCTGACCCGCCTGTATGCCGCCCGGGGCGTGCGCAGCCCCGATGAACTCGACGACAACGCCGCCAGGCTGCTGCCACCGGCGAGCCTGCTGGGCGCCACCCAGGCCGCCACCTTGCTGGCCGATGCGATCGCGCAGGGCCAGCGCATCTGCATCGTGGCCGACTACGACTGCGACGGCGCCACCGCCTGCGCCACCGGCCTGCGCGGCCTGGCCATGCTGGGTGCCCGCTCCGACCAGCTCAGCTACGTGGTGCCCGACCGCGCCGTGCACGGCTATGGCCTGACGCCGCCCATCGTCGACCTGGTGCGTGCCCAGCGCGCCGACGTGCTGGTGACCGTGGACAACGGCATGGCCAGCCATGAAGCCGTGCGCCTGGCCCGCGCACAGGGCATGAAGGTGCTGATCACCGACCACCACCTGCCCGTGGTGCTGGCCGATGGCACGGTGAGCCTGCCCGAGGCCGACGTGATCGTGAACCCCAACCAGCCGGACTGCGGCTTTGCCAGCAAGGCCCTGGTGGGGGTGGGCGTGATGTTCTACGTGCTGCTGGCCCTGCGTGCCGAGCTGCGCCAGCGCGGTGCCTTCGATGCCGCCAGCCAGCCGCGCATCGACAGCCTGCTCGACCTGGTCGCCCTGGGCACCATCGCCGACGTGGGCCGCCTGGACGACAACAACCGCCGCCTGGTGGCCCTGGGCCTCAAGCGCATCCGCGCCGGGCGCATGCAGCCCGGCATCGCCGCGCTGTTTTCGGCCGCGGGCCGCGACCCGGCCAAGGCCAGCAGCCAGGACTTCGGCTTTGCCCTGGGCCCACGCGTGAACGCCGCAGGCCGCCTGGCCGAGATGGGCCTGGGCATCGAGTGCCTGGCCACCGACGACCCGGTACGCGCCGACGTGCTGGCCCGCCAGCTCGACGCCATCAACCGCGAGCGCCGCGACCTGGAAAGCGGCATGCGCGAGCAGGCCGAGATGCTGCTCGATCAGGTCATGCCCGAGGGCGAGCCACCGGCCGCCATCACCATCTTCGATCCGGACTTCCACGAAGGCGTGGTGGGCATCGTGGCCTCGCGCCTGAAGGACCGGCTGCACCGCCCGACCTTCGTCTTCGCGCTGGGCCAGGACGGCCTGCTCAAGGGCTCGGGCCGGTCGATCCCGGGCTTTCATCTGCGCGATGCGCTCGACCTGCTGAGCAAGCGCCACCCTGGCCTGCTCAAGCGCTTTGGTGGGCACGCCATGGCCGCGGGCTGCACGATCGACGAGGCCGATGTCGACACCTTCGAGGCCGAGATGACGCGCATCGCGCAAGACGACATCGCCCCCTCGCTGCTGCTGCGCCAACTGGCCACCGATGGCCCGCTAGACGCGCAATGGTTCACCCCCGAGACGGTGTCCCAGCTGGACGCCGCCGTGTGGGGCCCGGGCTTTGAGGCGCCCGTGTTCAACGACCGGGTGGAGGTGCTGAACCAGCGCCTGGTGGGCGAGCGCCACCTCAAGCTCAGCCTGCGCGTGCAAGGGCAGGTGCGCGATGGCATCTGGTTCGGGCGCACCGAACCCTTGCCGGCACAGACGCAGCTGGCCTTTCGGCTCAACCTGGACGAGTTCCAGGGCCGTCAGCGGGTGCAGATGGTGGTGGAAGGTGCGGTGGACGCACCCGAGGCCTGAGGCGAGGCTCAGCGGTAGGCCGTCAGGGCCTTGGCAGCAGGGCTTTGGCCCAGTGCACCGTAGGTGGCGGGTGCCTGCTCGCGGGGCAGCAGCACATCGAGCGTGCGCCCCAGGGCCGCGGTGACGCGTTGCACGGCCGCCTGCTGGTGATTGACGCGCTCACGGGCGCGGCGCAGTCGCTGCAGCAACTCGGCGTCGGTCGCACGCCCGGCACGGGTGTCGTCTGCCATGGTCTGCAGGGCCTCGCCCAGGCAGCGCTGCAGGGCCGCACTGGCCTGTTCGATGCGCTCGGAGGCATCGCCCGCCAGGGCCTCGTCCAGCGCCTGAAGACCGGCTTCGATGGCCACCACGCGTGCCCCCATCGCGCCCGTAGCGGGTGGCGGGGACACGGCCTGACCGGTCTGGGTGTGCAGGGTGCGCGAGAGGCTCATGGGCCGACGATCTGGCAAAAATGATCAGGCCGCGCGGGCCGTGAGCAGGTCCTTGGCATTGCTGATCAGCTTGTCGGCAATGACCTCGGGGTTGACCTTGTAGCTGCCGTTGTCG
Organism: Aquabacterium sp.; assembly: GCF_021768455.1. Lineage (GTDB taxonomy): Bacteria > Pseudomonadota > Gammaproteobacteria > Burkholderiales > Burkholderiaceae_C > Aquabacterium. The sequence continues at coordinate 2,396 of NZ_JAIZVX010000162.1, forward strand.
ATGGCCTGCTTCACGCTGGAAACCTTGTCGGCATCGAAGTCGCCGTCGGCGCCGCTCATCAGGCCGGTGGCGGCCGAGGACAGCGTGACCTTCGCGCTCGAGCTGACGCCGCCGTCCAGCGAGCCGGTCTTGCCCGAGGTCGTGGTCGTGCCGGTCGCATCGGGGCGCGTGCTGGTGGCCGCGCCGATGGCCTTGTCGAGGGGGTTGCCAATCTTCATGATGTACTCCTTGTTCCCGGTGATCACCGGGTGGTCACATCTGCGATATCGACGCGATGTGGACCGACTTTAATGCGAATGTCCGGAACCCCCACAGACAGGGGGTCAGGATGCGTAAGGCTTGGTGTCAAAGCGTGAGCTCCGCCAGGCGTTCACCCACCGGCATGCCGCACAGGACCTTGCCATTGTCGGTGCGGATGCGGGCGCAACGCCCCTCGTCACCATGGCTGATGGCCAGGCCTTCGGCCACCACTCGGAACCCTGCGCCGACCACATTGAGCCGAACCGTGTCGCCCGAGGCAAACCAGCGGCGGGCGCGGACATCGTCCTGGCGGATGGACTGGCCGGGTTCGATGCCACGCACCACCGACCGCCCCACGATATCGGCCGCGTTCTTCAAAGCTGGAGAAGAAGATGAAGCCAGGTCGACCTCGGTGAGGCGCAGGTCGGCCTGGTTCACCAGTTGACCCGGCCGCAGCGGCACCACGGCCACCAGCGCCTGCCCCCAGACCTTGACGGTCACGGGCCAGTAGACATTCCATTTGACCGGGCCCTGCTCGCAACGCAGGCCCACACGCGTGCGGCCCCAGACCTGGGCCCCTTCGGGCAGGTAGGCGCGGATGCGTTCGCAGGGGGCCAGCTTGAGGCGAGGATCGAGCTGGCCGAGCTCAAACTCCACGCGCCAGGGCTTGTCGCCGGGGGCATGGGCCTCATCGCGGATGGGCGTGGGCTGCAGCTTGAGCAGATTTTGCACTTCGCCTTGCAGGGCGCCGACCTCGGGCAAGGCGGGCGATTGCGCCCGGGCCGAAGGCGCACACAGCGCGGCCATGGCACACAGGGCCGCCCAGGCCAGTGCAGCCAGGGCCGACAAGGCCCACTGCAGCGGCTCCAGGCCCAGGCCGGGACCGACAACGCGCCGCGACGGTCGCACGATGGCGCGCGATGAGGTGGCGGAGGACGTGGGGACGCTTTGCATGATGGGGCCACTGTAGGCAAGACCCAGCCGCCGGGTGGGCCCGAAATGCGCCGCGTTTGGCCGCTTATTTCGGCTCATGTTCCGGGGCTGGCGGATTCACCATCCTGTCCAGGCTGCAAAGGGTGTACCTGCCCCGAGCAGCGGTGCCGGAGGCCCCCGATGTTGAACCGCTTGACCGAATCCTTGAATTTCCAGGCAGAGGCGCTGAACCTGCGCTCGGAACGCCAGCGCCTGATCGCCAGCAACATCGCCAACGGCGACACCCCCGGCTACACCGCCCGCGACTTCAAGTTCAGCGACGCCCTGCGCGACGCCACCGGCCAGGCCTCCGCCGCGCAGACGGTGCTGCAGCCTACCAAGCTGCCATTGGCCACGGCCAACAGCGGCCACCTCGCCCTCAACGGGCTGCCATCAGGCAGCCGCGCACAGCCCGAGATGAACTACGCCCTGCCCTCGCAGACCAACCTCGACAGCAACACCGTCGACATGGACCGCGAACGCGCCAACTTCGCCGACAACACCGTGCGCTATGAGGCCACGCTGCGCTTCATCAATGGCCAGGTGAAGACCTTGAACACGGCCATCACGGGCCAATGAGCTGAAGCGACCAGGAGTACGCCATGTCGATGTTCAATATTTTCAATGTGTCAGGCAGCGCCGTCAGCGCCCAGTCACAGCGGCTCAACACAGTGGCCTCCAACCTGGCCAATGCCGACACCGTGGCCGGCCCCGATCGCCAGGCCTACAAGGCCCGCCAGGTGGTGTTCCAGACCACGCCGATGGGCGAGGTGGGCACGGCCGGCGTCACCGTCAGCCAGATCACCGAAGACCAGACCCCCGGTCGCCGTGTGCACGACCCCAAGCACCCGCAGGCCGACGCCGAGGGCTACGTCACCTACAGCAACGTCAACGCGGTGGAAGAGATGGTCAACATGATCTCGGCCTCGCGCTCGTACCAGAGCAACGTCGAGGTCATGAACACGGCCAAGACCCTGTTGATGAAAACCTTGCAAATGGGCCAGGGCGGCTGAGCCTTGAGACCAGCGCGTCACCGAACCGCCCCACCTGAAAGCACCCATGGCCACCACCTCTGCCGCCACCTCCAGCGCCGCCGCCACCGCGGCCAGCGTCACCGCCGCCACCACCAAGGCCGGCACCACCAACGAGGCCTCCGACCGCTTCCTCAAGCTCCTGGTCACACAGATGCAGAACCAAGACCCGCTGAACCCGATGGACAACGCACAGGTCACCAGCCAGATGGCGCAGATCCAGACCGTGACCGGCGTGGAAAAGCTCAACACCACCATGACCGATCTGGGCGCCAACCTCACGCAGATGCAGATGCTGCAGGGCGCGGGCCTGGTCGGACACAACGTCTGGCTGGAGGGCAACCAGCTGACCGTGAACGACCAAGGCGTGGCGAGTGGCGGCTTCGATCTGGCCTCCTCTGCCGGTGCCGTGCACATCGACATCCTCAACAAGGCTGGCAAGGTGATCGACTCGATCGACCAGAGCGCCGTGGCCGCCGGCCGCCAGGGCTTCACCTGGACCGCCCCCAGCGACATCGACACCACCGGCCTGAGCTTCAAGGTCACGGCCACCACCGGCAAGACCGCGGTGGGCAGCACCTCGCTGATGCAGGACCGCGTGAACGCGGTCAGCACGCAGAACGGCGCACTGACACTCGAACTCGCCAACAAGGGCAGCGTGGCCTACAGCACGGTCAAGGCCGTGTCCTGAGTCACGACGTTCCCCCACCCCACGACGCACCGCTTTCCCCGCAGTCACCCCCGAAAGGAACAGAAATGGGCTTCCAGCAAGGACTTTCCGGCCTCAACGTCTCGAGCAAGAGCTTGCAGGTCATCGGCAACAACGTGGCCAACGCCAACACGTTCGGAGCCAAGACCGCCCGCGCCGAATTCGCCGACATGTATGCGGCGTCCCTGGGGGGTGGCGGCAGCAACAACATCGGCATCGGCGCCACCATCGCCTCGGTGGCCCAGCAGTTCACGCAAGGCAACATCACCACGACCGACAACCCGCTGGACATTGCCATCAACGGCGACGGCTTCTTCAAGGTGCAGCGCTGGGACCAGGGCAGCAATGGCGCGCTGTTCGAATCGGGTGAAAAGCTCTTCACGCGCAACGGCCAGTTCAAGGTGGACAACCAGGGTTACATCGAGAACAACCAGGGCCACAAGTTGCTCAACGAAGGCGATCAGCCCATCAAGCTGGCCCTGACCGGCGGCAGTGCGCAGGCGACCAGCAACATCACGATGGACATCAACCTGAACGCCTCGGAAACGGTGGACGACGCCTACGACCTCACAGCCTACCCCCCGCTGTCCGGCACCTACACCTTCAGCACCACGCAGACCGTGTACGACGGCTCGGGCCAGGGCGTCGGCGTCGACTACTACTACCGCAAGAGCGGCAACGACACCTGGGACGTCTACACCGCGGTCAACGGCACCTACCTGCCCAAGGGCGCGACCACACCGGCCTTCCAGCTCACCTTCGACGCGACCAGCAGCCAGCCCACCCAGGTGACCGACTACAACGGCACCACCTACAGCACGACTGGCACCATGGGCGTGGTGCCCCTGCCCCCGATCACGGGCACCGACGTGGGCATCAGCACCCTGGGCACCATCAACTCGACCGTGGACTGGAGCAGCGCGACCCAGTACGCCGGCAAGTCGGTGGTGAACGAACTGGCGCAAAACGGCTACCCCCGTGGCGACTTCTCCAGCTTCAGCATCGACTCCCAGGGCGGCATCCAGGTGCGCTACACCAACGGACAGACCGTGACCGAAGCACAAATCGGCCTGGCCCGCTTCAACAACTCTCAGGGCCTGGAGCCCAAGGGCGGCAACGAATGGGGCCAGACCGCGGCCTCTGGCCCGGCCCAGTACGGCAACCCGGGCGCCGGACGCCTCGGCCTGCTGCAGGGCGGTGCGCTGGAAGAATCGAACGTCGACCTCACGGGCGAGCTGGTCAACATGATCGTGGCGCAGCGCACCTACCAGGCCAATGCACAGACGATCAAGACGGAAGACCAGGTGCTGCAGACCCTGGTGAACATCCGCTGATGCCCCAGCCCCTCACTGAGCAGGACACGAGGAACCGCCCATGGACCGCATGATCTACCTCAGCATGGCTGGCGCCAAGATGAACATGCAGCGCCAGGACGTGCTCTCCAACAACCTGGCCAACGTGACGACCACGGGTTTTCGGGCCGAGCTGCAGGCCATCCGCGCCGTGCCGGTGCGGGGCGATGGCGCCAGCACCCGCGTGTACGCGCTGGAGACCACCGTGGGCTACGACGACACCGCCGGCCCGGTGGCCTTCACCGGCCGCGACCTGGACGTCGCCATGACCGGCAAATCGTGGATGGCGGTACAGGGGCTGGACGGCACCGAGGCCTACACCCGCTTCGGTGCGCTGGCCGTGAACCAGGAGGGCAACCTCGTCACCCAGGGCGGCCTGACCGTGCTGGGCGATGGCGGCCCGATCTCGGTGCCGGCAGAAACCGCCCCCAGCATCGCGCCCGATGGCACGGTGAGCGCCAAGGCCCGCAATGGCCGCGTCACCCAGATCGGCAAGATCAAGATGGTGACCCCCGAAGACAAGCTGGTGCGCGGCGAAGACGGCCTCTTCCGTGCCGCCGATGGCGCCGAGCTGCCGCTGGACGCCACCGCCCGCCTGCAGGATGGGGCGCTGGAGGGCTCCAACGTGAACCCGATCGAAACCATGGTCTCGATGATCGCCGCGGCGCGGCAGTTCGAGACCCAGATGAAGATGATGCAGACCGCCGAGCAAGACGACAAGGCGGCCTCGCAACTCCTGTCAGGCGGCGCCTGACCCCTGAAGCTGTAAGCGCCCCGCGCGAAGGAGACCGGCCATGATGCGTTCCCTGTGGATTTCGAAGTCCGGGATGGAAGCCCAGCAAACCCAGCTGGACCACATCTCCCACAACCTGGCCAACAGCGGCACCAACGGCTACAAGCAGTCGCACGCCGTGTTCGAAGACCTGATGTACCAGAACCTGCGCCAGGGTGGCGCCAACAGCTCGGAGCAGACCACCCTGCCCACGGGCCTGCAGGTGGGCCTGGGCGTGCGCCCTGTGGCGACCTCGCGCCAGTTCACGCAGGGCAACCTGCAGCAGACCTCGGGCAACCTGGACATCGCCATCAACGGCAAGGGCTTCTTCCAGATCACCCAGCCCGATGGCACCACCGGCTACACCCGCGACGGCGCCTTCCAGCTCGACAACCAGGGCCAGATCGTCACCAACAACGGCTATGTGCTGCAGCCGGGCATCACGGTGCCGGCCAACGCCACCAACCTCACCATCGGCGCCGACGGCACGGTCACGGCCAACCTGCCTGGCCAGACGGCCCTGGCCAACCTGGGCCAGATCCAGCTGGCCACCTTCATCAATCCGGCCGGCCTGGAGCCCAAAGGCCAGAACCTCTTCACCGAGACCGTGGCCTCGGGCACGCCCCAGACCGGCGCACCGACCACCAGCAACCTGGGCTCGCTGTCTCAGGGCTTTGTCGAGACGTCCAACGTCAACGTGGTGCAGGAACTGGTGCAGATGATCCAGACCCAGCGCGCCTACGAGCTCAACTCCAAGGCCATCCAGACCTCGGACCAGATGCTGCAAAAGCTGGGGCAGATGTGATGCGCGCCGCCCGCCAAGTCGCCCTCGCATGGCTGGGCAGCGTCGCGCTCAGCGGCTGCATCGCAACGGCCCCCAGGGTCGATGTGGTCGAACCCACACAAGTTCGGCCCTCGGCCGCGGCCTATGTGGCGCCCACCAACGGCTCCATCTTCCAGGGCGTGGCCTATCGGCCGCTCTACGAGACGCACCGCGCCCGCATGGTGGGCGACATCATCACCGTCACCATCAGCGAAAACATCTCGGCCAAGCAGGAGAGCACCAGCCAGATCGAGAAGAAGGGCAGCGTCAGCAGCACGGTGTCGGCCGCGCCCTTCATCCGTTCCGATCAGCTCCTCAAGCTCAATGCCACCGGCAGTTCCGACAACAAGCTCGATGGCAAGGGCAGCACGGCCTCGTCCAACGTGTTCACCGGCACCATCACGACCACCGTGGTGGAGGTGCTCGCCAACGGCCACCTGGTCATCTCCGGCGAGAAGCAGATCGGCGTGACCAACAACGTCGACCGCCTGCGTTTCTCGGGCCAGGTCGACCCCATGAGCGTGCAGCCGGGCAATGTGGTGCTGTCCACGCAGATCGCCAACGTGCGCATCGAGCAGATGGGCAGAGGCGCAGGCGCCGAGGCCAATCAAATAGGCTGGCTTGCCCGCTTCTTTTTGAACATTCTGCCGATCTAAAGCTCTCGACAATGAGACCGAACCCCCAAGGAAGTCGGTCTCATGCAAGCC
>NZ_JAIZVX010000034.1 GCF_021768455.1 Aquabacterium sp.
CGGTCGCCCAGGCGGCGGCCATCACGTTGTCCACGCCGTCATGCCGACCGGAGACCAGCACCGTAGGGCCGTGGTTCAGCAGACGGTAGGATTTTTCGAGCGGAACGGATTGAAAGTGTGTGGGTTTGGACATGGCCGCACTGTAGTGCCTGGCGGCCATGGCCACACGCATTGCCGCGTAGAACGGGTTCAAGGCGTCTGTAAAGTCCCGTCCATCAGCCGGGTCTGGGTCCAGGTGGTGACGCTGCTCTCGCAGGGGTATTTGGCTGCTTCGGCCTCGTTCAGGTCCACGCCCAAGCCGGGCCTATCGTTGGCGTAGACAAAACCGCGGCGGAACTCAGGCAGACCGGGGAAGACGTCCAGCAGGGCCTCGCGTGGACCTTTGAGGTCCTGGATCACGAAGTTGGGCGGCTCGGTGCCCGACCATTCCTGCACACCGAAGTTGCGCGAGGCCAGATCGATGTGGATATTCGCCGCGTGCGCCAGCGGCGACATATCGCCCGGACCATGCCAGGCCGTGCGCACGCCATACTGCTCGGCAAACAGCTGCAGCTTGCGCCCGGGTGTGATGCCACCGATCTGGCTGAGATGCACCCGGATGTAGTCGATAAGCCGCTCGGCTATCAGGCTGCGCCATTCAAACGGGTGGTTGAACAGCTCACCCTGGGCCAGTGGCGTGCTGGTCTTGGCGCGCATCTGGCGCAGCCAGTCGCCCTCTTCCAGCGGGATCGCGTCTTCCAAGAAGAACAGCTCGAAGGGCTCCAGCTCGCAGGCGAAGCGGATGGCATCTATAGGTTTGAGCCGTTCGTGCACGTCGTGGCACAGCTCCACGTCGAAGCCCAGCCGGCTACGCAACGCATCGAACATCTTCAGCGTTTCGCGCATGTACTTACGGCTGTCCAGGTAGATGCCCTCGGCGGAGCCCTCGGGCGCATGGGCGGGTGCAGCGCCAAACTTGCCGCCGCCATAGCCGCCACCGCCGCCGCTTTCACGGCCACCCAGCAGCTGCATCTGCTCGGCCACGATTTCGGTGGTGTAGTTGTCCTTGCCGTCCTTGTCCTGCCACTTGCGGGTCTTCAGTCGGCCTTCAACATAGACCGGGCGGCCCTTCTTGAGGTATTCGCCGGCGATCTCGGCCAGGCGATCGTAGAAGACGACGCGGTGCCATTCGGTTTCCTCGACCTTGTCGCCGCTGCTCTTGTCCTTCCAGTTGCGTGTGGTGGCAACCGAAACGTTGCAGACGGCCGCGCCGCTGGGGGTGTAGCGCACTTCGGGGTCGCGGCCCAGGTTGCCGATGAGGATGACTTTGTTGATGGAGGCCATGGCCTGATTCCTGATGGGTGTAGGTTGGTTAAAAAGGGTGCCGTTGGTTAGCGCCGCCATTATCTCCCGCCCCCTGGATTCGCCCATCCCCCCGGCGGGTCACTCGGTGGAGGGCCCCCGCAAGGGGTTGCGGGGAACCCCTGATTTGTCCGACTTCGCCGCAATCCGTGTGCATTTTTGCGCACGGCGCACTTCAGCTTGCCTTGCACTGGTCGATATGACTCCCAAGGACAGGGCGCTGGCGGTGGCGTCTGTGCGCGGAGGTGGACCCACAGTCCCCCCGAATGGGATGGTTTGGCACCGCTTCATCGGCGTCTGGTGTGACCTCGTGCACGCCAGACTGCTCCTGACAGGACTTTGCTCCGGCAAGGGAACGCATGAAACGGTCGCCTTTGACGCACAACCGCCGGCTGTTCACCCACACCACGCTGAGCGTGGTGTGGGTGAGCTGGGCTGCGGCCTCGCTGTGGGGCAGCGCGACCTTGGCCTGGATGGCCTGGGGTGCGATGGGTTTGGCGGGGTTGGGCACCACCTGGTGGCTGGCCGTTTTGCGCCGTCAGCGCCAGGCCGAACGTGCCGCAGGCGCCCCCGTTGATCAGATGCTGGACGATGAGGTGCCACCCGCCGGGCCTGGCCCGGAAGTCGCCCAGCGCCTGGGCGAGGCCGCCGAGATCTGGCTGACCCATCTGCAGACGGCGCAGGCCCAGATGAAGGAGGCCACGGACGAACTGCTCTCGGGCTTCGCCAACATCCTGGCGGGTCTCGACACGATCGTGCAGCCCGCCTGGCTGAAAACCGATTCCACCACCGACGAGCGCGCCGAGATGCTGGCGAACTGCGAACAGGACCTCAACCGCCTGATGGCGAACTTTCAGGGCTTTGTGAGCTCGCGGGAGCAGATGCTGGGCTCGGTGTCTGCGCTGTCGCACTCTTCGGCGGGGCTGCAGGACATGGCCGAAGAGGTGGCCAAGATCGCACGCCAGACCAACCTGCTGTCGATCAATGCCGCCATCGAGGCGGCACGCGCTGGCGAGAGCGGCAAGGGCTTTGCCGTGGTGGCCGCCGAGGTGCGTCGCCTGTCGGGCGAGTCGGGCACCACGGGCAAGAAGATCGGCGACCAGGTCAATGCGCTGCGCGAAGAGATGACCCGTGCGCTGAACGTGGCCTCCGCGCAGGCACAGGCCGATGGCTCGGTCATCCACGACTCGGGTGAAACCATCCAGCGCGTGATCAGCGAGGTCGACGCCACGGTGAGCCAGCTCAACGAGCGCGCCGCCAGCCTGAGCCTGCACAGCGAAGGCGTGCGCAACCAGGTGGAACAGCTGATGGTGGTCTTCCAGTTTCAGGACCGGGTCCAGCAGATCGTGGAGCAGGTCAACCAGTCCATCCTCGCGGCCACGCAGCGCATCGACGAGGCCATCCGCCAGGGCACGCCGCTGGACCAGGCCGAGTGGGCCGACCTGCTGCGCAAGGGCTACTCCACCACCGAACAAAGAGCCGTACACGCTGGCGCCCAGCAGGCCCCTTCGGGCAACCAGGCGTCTGAACTCACCTTTTTCTGACAGGGGCAGAACGAGATGTCCAAAACCATATTGATCGTCGATGACTCCAGTTCGCTGCGAACGGTGGTGCGCATGGCCCTGGCCAGGGCGGGCTACACGGTCATCGAGGCCGGGGACGGGGAAGAGGGGCTGACCAAGCTGGACGGCACCAAGATCAACCTCATCGTCAGCGACGTGAACATGCCCCGCATGGATGGCATCACCTTCCTGACGCACGTGAAGGCGCACCCGCGCTACAAGTTCACCCCGGTGGTGATGCTGACCACGGAAGGTCAGGACGCCATGAAGGAAAAGGGGCGGGCGGCCGGCGCCAAGGCCTGGATCGTCAAGCCCTTCAATCCACCCGTTCTGCTGGACGCGGTGGCCAAGCTGGTTCTGCCCTGAGCAGGAGGCCAGCATGAGCGAAGCCCGAACCTTGCCTGCCGAGCTGACCATCTACACCGCAGCGGAGACGCATGGGGTGCTGATGGGCTGGCTGGCGCAGGACACCTCGCCCGGTGACTGGCCGGTGGCCGCCGATGGCGTCAACCAGATTGACGCGGCAGGCCTGCAGCTGATTGTGGCGCTGCACCGCAGCCTGGATGCACGCGGCCAGCACCTGCTGCTGCAGGGGCCGCACGAGGCCTTGCTCAATGCGATGCGCAGCCTGGGCATGGACGCCTTGCTGCACCAGGTGGTGCGAGAAGGGAGCCCGGCATGAGCCTTTCACCCGACGACCTCGACCAGGACTTCATCCGTGAGGCCATGCCGGCCTTCATCAGCGAGGCCCGCGAGCAGATCGAGAACGTGGAGCAGCTGCTGCTCCAGCTGGAAGACAACCCGGGCGACAACGACCTGCTGAACGCGCTGTTCCGTTGCGCGCACACGGTCAAGGGTTCGGCTGGCGTGTTCGGGCTGGATGCGGTGGTGGCTTTCACCCACCACGTGGAAGGCCTGCTGGACAACATGCGCGAGGGCGAGGTGGCCCTCACGCCGGAACTGAGCACGCTGCTGCTGCAGTGCAATGACCAGATCCGCATCCTGGTGGATGCGGCCGACAAGCCGGACGCCGACATCAGCGACAGCGAAGCCGAGCGCACGGCGCTGGTGGCACGCCTGCAGGCCGTGAGCGTGCCGATCGATCAAGGGCTGGGTGGCGGACACGGTGGGAGGGCGCCAGCGGCGGTGTCTGCCTCGGCCCCCGCACCGGCGGCCGCGGCCCTGGCGCACCACAACCGCTGGCACGTGTCGGTGCAATTTGGCGATGACATCTTTCGCCATGGCATGGACCCCTGGGCCATCCTGGCTTATCTGCAGGGCCTGGGCCAGGTTGAATCCATCGTGCACGACGACAGCGCTGTGCCACCGCTGGAGCAGCTCGATCCCGAGAGCTGCCACATGGCCTTCGAGTTCGGCCTGATCAGCGAGGTGGGCCGCGAGGCGATCGAGAGCGCATTCGCCTTTGTGCGCGAAGACTGCGTGCTGCACGTGCTGGGCCCGGACGCCCAGCCCGCGATGTACGAGGACCTGATCCGCTCGCAGCCCCAGCGCACGCGCCTGGGTGAGATCCTGCTGGAGATGGGCGTCATCACGCCGCACCAGCTGCATGCGGGGCTGAGCATCCAGGCCGAGCAAAAGGCGCAGGACCTGCCGGTGCAGCCGCTGGGCGACATCCTCGAAGCCGAGCTGGGCGTGCCCGCTCGCGTGGTCGATGCCGGCCTGAAGAAGCAGAAGCAGCGCGAAGGCGCGACAGCGCCGGAAGACGGCCGCTTCATCCGTGTGCAGGCCGACCGGCTGGACGCCGTGATCAACCTGTTGGGCGAGCTGGTGGTGGCCGGGGCCGGGGCCTCGCTGATGGCACGCGAGACGCGCCACAGCTCCCTGATCGAGGCCAATGCCCACATGGGCCGCCTGATCGAAGAGATCCGCAATGGCACGCTGCAGCTGCGCATGGTGCCGATTGGCGAGACCTTCAGCCGCTTCCGCCGGGTGGTGCGCGACACCGCTGCCGACCTGGGCAAGGAGGTGACGCTGGAGATCGTGGGCGGTGAGACCGAGCTGGACAAGTCCATGGTCGAGCGCATCGCCGACCCGCTGATGCACCTGGTGCGCAACGCCTTGGACCATGGCCTGGAGACGCCTGCCGAGCGCGAGGCCGAGGGCAAGGGGGCCCAGGGCCACCTGACCCTGAGCGCCTGCCACGAGTCGGGCAGCGTGCTGATCCGCATCCGTGACGATGGCCGTGGCGTGAACCGCGAGAAGGTGCTGGCGCGCGCCTGGGAGCGTGGCCTGGTCGAAAAGGGCGTGACCCCGCCGGACAACGAGATCCGCAAGCTGATTTTCGAGCCCGGGTTTTCGACCGCAGAGAAGATCACCAACCTCTCCGGCCGCGGCGTGGGCATGGACGTGGTGCGCAAGAACATCGAGGCCCTGCGCGGCACGGTGCAGATCAGCAGCCCGCCCATCGGTGGCGGCACGCAGATCGAGATCCGCCTGCCACTGACGCTGGCCATCATCGATGGCTTCCTGGTGGGGGTGGGTGACTCCAAGTTCATCTTCCCGCTGGAGGCCGTGGTCGAGGTGATCGACGGCGGTGGCCAGGCCCGGCTGATGGAGTCGGAGGGCCGCTGTTGCATGGAGCTGCGCGGCCAGGTGCTGCCGGTGATGAACATGCACGAGGTCTACGGCCTGGAGCCCGCGGTGCAGGCACGCACCAGCGTGGTCGTCATCCAGGGCGGCGGACAGCTTTTTGGCGTGCTGGTGGACAACCTCCTGGGCCACCACCAGACCGTGATCAAACCCCTGAGCCGCATCTTCCGCGCCCTGCGCGGGATCCTCCATCCTCGGCAATGGCGAGGTGGCGCTGATCTTTGACGTGAACTCGCTCGGTGAACTGGCTGCCGCCGAGCCTTCTTCCAGACCCCCCCGGGAGTCATGCAGCCTCGCTTCCCAACCCACTGATTCCCAGGAATAAGGAGGACGCCATGTCCGATCGCCATCAAGAAGGTCAACACGTGAGCAAGGCTTTGGTCGTTGCCGGTGTGTGTTTCGTGCTGCTGGGCGCGGCCGGTCTGTTCGGCTTTGCCAGCCCCGGCTTGCTGTTGGGTGTGGCGGTGGCCGGTGTGGCCGCCGCGGCCTGGGGTCTCTCGGGAGCCGGCGCCGCCCGGCAGGCGCTGGATGCGCAGTTGCTCGCCCGTGACACCCTGATCGCCAACCTCGACAAGGTCACCCGCGAGCACGAGGCCGGCTGGATCTACAAGACGATCGACGGCAAGGGGCAGCCCGAGGGCTTTGACCTCATTGCCGAGAAGATCAACGCCCTGGTGGCCGCCCACATTGCCGTGAAGATGCAGGTGGTCGACACCATCAAGGCCTACGGGGAAGGGCGCTTCGAGGTGATGATGCCCCGCCTGCCTGGCGACAAGGCGCCGATCACCGCGGCCATGGACAAGGTGCGTGACAGCTTCCAGCTCATGACCACCCAGGGCCGGGCCCATGCGGCCTCGCTGACGGCCGTGGAAGAGGCGGTCACCACCATGACCCGTGAACACGCTGCGGGCTGGATCTACAAGAACATCGACGTGGACGGCATGCCGGCGGATTGCCGAGGCATCGCCACCCTGGTCAATGAACTGGTGGCCAGCCACATCGCCGTGAAGATGAAGGTGGTGGACACCATCAAGGCCTATGGCGAGGGTCGCTTCGACGTGGTGATGGACCGCCTGCCTGGCCAGAAGGCCGTGATCACCGAGGCCATGGACCATGTCCGCGACAGCCTGCAGTCGGTGGTGATCGAGGCCGAGCGCAATGCCCGCGTCAAGACGGCCCTGGAGGTGGTCACCAGCAACGTGATGATCGCCGATGCGGACTTCAATGTGGTGTTCACCAACAAGTCGGTGGACCAGATGCTGATCCGTGCCGAGGCCGATCTGCGCAAGGCCCTGCCAGGCTTCGACGCCCGCAAGGTCGTGGGTGGCAGCATCGACGTCTTCCACCGCAACCCCGTGCACCAGCGCACCATGTTGGCCGCCCTGCGCGACACCTACCGCACCGAGATCAACATCGGTGGCCGCACCTTTGGCCTGGTGGCCACGCCGGTGCACGACAACACCGGCAAGCGCGTGGGCACGGTGGTGGAGTGGACCGATCGCACCGAAGAGATCGCGACCGAACGCGAGATCGCCTCGGTGGTGGAAGCAGCCGCCAGCGGCGACTTCAGCAAGCGCCTGTCGCTGGAATCCAAGCAGGGCTTCTTCGCCACATTGAGCGAGGGCGTCAACAACATCATGGAGACCAGCGACCGCGGTCTCAACGACGTGGCCGACCTGCTCCAGGCTTTTGCCGAAGGCGACCTGAGCTATCGCATCGAGCGCGATTACTCGGGCCTGTTCGCCAAGGTGAAGGAGGCCGGCAACGAGACGGCCGAGCAACTGACCCGCGTGCTGAGCGAGGTGCGTGCCGCGGCCGATGCCCTGACGGGGGCGGCCGGCCAGGTGAGCGCCACGGCGCAGTCGCTGTCGCAGTCGGCTTCCGAGCAGGCGGCTTCGGTCGAGCAGACCACCGATTCCATCGAGCTGATGTCGGCCTCGATCTCGCAGAACAGCGACAACGCCAAGGTGACGGACGGCATGGCCACCAAGGCTTCGCGTGAGGCGGGTGAGGGCGGATCGGCCGTGGGCATGACGGTGATGGCCATGAAGCAGATCGCGGCCAAGATCAGCATCGTCGACGACATTGCTTACCAGACCAACCTGCTGGCCCTGAACGCGGCCATCGAAGCGGCCCGTGCCGGCGAGCACGGCAAGGGCTTCGCGGTGGTGGCCGCCGAGGTGCGCAAGCTGGCCGAACGCAGCCAGGAGGCCGCCCAGGAGATCGGTGAACTGGCCTCGAGCAGCGTGTCGACCGCCGAGCGCGCCGGCAAGCTGCTGGACGAGATCGTCCCGTCCATCCAGAAGACCTCTGAGCTGGTGCAGGAGATCTCGGCGGCCTCGGCCGAGCAGAGCCAGTCGGTCACGCACATTGGCGAGGCCATGTCGCAGCTGAACAAGGCCACGCAGCAGAACGCCTCGGCGTCGGAAGAGCTCGCGGCCACCTCGGAAGAGCTGTCGGGCCAGGCCGAGCAGCTGCAGCAGTCCATCGCCTTCTTCAATGTGGGCGATGACGCGGGCAGCGCGCCGCGCCGTGCCCCGGCCGAGCCGAGCGAGCCCGCCCCTCGCCGACGCAGCGGCGGCAATGGCCCCAGCCTGCGCCTGACCTCGGCAGGTGGCGCCCGCGTGGCCACCGGCAACTTCCGCCCCTACTGATCGGAGGCCCGCATGAGCAGCCCCCTGGCGCCGAAAGGTGCAGTCAGCCTGGATGCTGGCGCCTCGCAGTACCTCACATTTTCTCTGGGTGAGGAGATCTTCGCGATGGACATCAGCACCGTGCGCGAGATCATCCAGTACGGCCCGCTGACCACGGTGCCGCTGATGCCCGAGTTCGTGCGCGGCGTGATCAACCTGCGGGGTGCCGTGGTGCCCGTGATCGACCTGCAGGCGCGTTTTGGTCGCGCCCAGGCGGTGGTGGGCAAGAAGACCTGCATCGTGGTGTTCGACGCCGTCCGGGCTGGCGAGCGCGTCGAGCTGGGCCTGCTGGTCGATGCCGTGAGCGAGGTGATCGACATCCCCGGCAACCAGATTGAGCCCCCACCCAATTTCGGCACCTCGGTGCGGCGCGATTTCATCAAGGGCATGGGCAAGGTGGCGCAAGGCCGCTTCGTCATCATCCTGGAGCCGGACAAGGCCTTCGACATGAACGAGATGGCGGCGCTGTGCGCCCAGTCTCAGGTGCCGGTGGCGGCGTGAGCAGGAGCCCAGCATGAGCCAGGTTGCCCTGCCCGAACGCACTTTCGACCGCATCCGCACGCTGATGTACGACAGCATCGGCCTGGACTTCGATCCCTCCAAACGACCGCTGATCACCTCACGCCTCTCGGCCCGGGTGCAGAAGCTGGGCCTGGAGGATTTTGACGAGTACCTTGCGCTGGTGACCAACCCGCACGATGGTGGCGAGTTCCAGATGATGGTCGACCTGCTGACCACCAACGAGACCTACTTCTTCCGCGAGCCCAAGCACTTCGATCTGCTGGAGCAGGAGCTCAACCAGACCCGCCCGCAGCAGCTCAAGCTCTGGAGCGCGGCCTCGTCCTTTGGCGACGAGGCCTACAGCCTGGCCATGTTGCTGGCCGACCTGCAGATGATGGGCAAGATCGGCTCGGAGTGGTCCATCCTGGGCACCGACATCTCCGACCGTGTGTTGCGCAGTGCCATGGAAGCTGTCTACCCCGAAGAGCGTCTGCGCTTCGTCAAGCCGGAGCGTCTCAAGCGTTACTGCCTCAAGGGGCATGGCAGCTCGGAAGGCCTGGTGGCCATGCAGCCCAAGCTGACCAGCCGCGTCTCCTTCGGGCAGCTCAACCTGTGTCAGCCCATGGACGGCGTGGGGCAGTTCGACGTGATCTTCCTGCGCAACGTGCTGATCTATTTCGACGCCCAGACCAAGTCCGAGGTGGTGAGCCGCGTGGTCGATCACCTCAAGCCCGGAGGGCTGTTCTTCATCGGCACGGCCGAGGGGCGAGTGCCTTGCGACACCCCGCTCACCCCGCTGATCCCCGGGGCGTTCAGAAAGGGCAGCAGGAGGCCTGAATGACCCTGCCTCTCAAGCCCGGCGCCAGGCTGCCCGTGCGGCGCAGCGCCCAGGGCATCTACGTGCTGCATCCCGGTGACATCGCCTGTGCCGACGAAGGCGATCGCTTGCAGACCCTGCTGGGGTCCTGTGTGTCGGTCTGCCTCAACAGCCCCAGGCGGCATGTGGGGGGCATGTGCCACATCATGTATTCGGGGCCGACCCCGCCGGTGCACAAGCACAACACCGCCTATGCCGAACCGGCCATGCGCAAGCTTTTTGCGGACCTGCGCGCCAAGGGCGTGAACCCCTTGAGTTGTGAGGCCTACGTCTACGGCGGGGGCAGCATGTTCTCGCCCGATGGCACGGTGAGCGCCGCCAATGCCCGCGTGGGCGAACGCAATGTGGCCTGGGCGCTGGAGTTCCTCGCCGACTCCGGCATCGTGCTGCGCGGCAAGTCCGTGGGCGGCACGCAGTATCGAAAAGTGGACTGGCTGGTGGGTGCCGAGGCGCCCGAAGTCCGGGTCGCAGCCGTGGAAAGGGCCATCCGATGAGCATCAAAGTCTTTGTGGTGGACGATTCCGCCGTGGTCCGCCAGGCCTTGCAGCACCTCTTGCAGGGCGAGCCCGGCATCGAGCTGGCCGGCAGTTTTCCCAATGCGATGCTGGCAGGGCCCGCCATCCGCAAGAACAGGCCCGACGTGCTGCTGCTGGACATCGAGATGCCTGGCATGGACGGCCTTACCTTCCTGCGCCAGCTGATGGAAGACTGCCCCGTGCCCACGGTGATCTGCTCGACCCTGTCGACCGCCGGCAGCAAGGTGGCGCTGGAGGCGCTGTCGTCCGGGGCGGTGGCCGTGATGGCCAAGCCGCGCATGGGCCTCAAGCAGTACCTCGATGATTCGCGGGCCGAGATGGTGCAGACCCTCAAGGCGGCGGCGGCCTCCAAGCCGCGCGCCGGAGGCAAGGCCTTTCTGCCCGCGGCCAAACCGGCGGCGCCTGCACCCGCATCGGCCGCCCATGCCGGCGCCCACGGCACCCCCCGGGCCCATGCCGCACGCCCGGCCACGGCGGCCGCACCCGTGCACGCCCTGGCGGTGAACAAGCCGGTGGTGATCGGGGCCTCGACAGGTGGCACGCAGGCGCTGGAATCGGTGCTCTGCCGCCTGCCGGCCGACTGCCCGGGCGTGGCCATCGTGCAGCACATGCCCGAAAACTTCACGCGCCTGTATGCCGAGCGCCTCAACGACATCTGTGCCATGACCGTGCGCGAAGCCCGCAGTGGTGACCGCATGGAGCGGGGCACGGTGCTGATCGCGCCGGGCGGCAAGCACCTGCAGCTGAGCAAGTCCATGGGGCAGTACTTCGTCAAGGTGGTCGATGGCCCGCCCGTGAACCGCCACAAGCCCTCGGTGGACGTGCTCTTCAAGTCGGCCGCCGAGGTGGCCGGCAAGGACGTGCTGGGCATCATCCTGACCGGCATGGGCGACGACGGCGCCCGTGGCATGAAGCTGATGCACGACAAGGGCGCCCGCACCGTGGCGCAGGACGAAGCCAGTTGCGTGGTGTTCGGCATGCCCATGGAGGCCATCAAGCTGGGGGCGGTGGACGACGTCAAGCCCCTGGGCCAGATCGCCGACGCCATCATGCGCTTCGACGCCCGGGCCTGAGCCCCGGCGGCCAGGCCGGGCCCTACACTCGCGGTTTTCACCTCACCGCATCGGAACCCTGCCATGTGCCAGCTGCTGGGCATGAACTGCAACACGCCCACCGACATCGTCTTCAGCTTCTCGGGCTTTGCGACGCGCTCCACCGAGCACGCCGATGGCTTCGGCATCGCCTTCTACGAGGGCCGTGGCGTGCGCTTGTTCGTCGACCACCTGGCGGCTCGCGTCTCGCCCGTGGCCGAGCTGATCAAGCGCTACCCGATCAAGAGCAGCCACGCCATCGCCCACATCCGCAAGGCCACGCAAGGCGTGGTGGCGCTGGAGAACTGTCACCCCTTCATGCGCGAGCTCTGGGGGCGCCATTGGGTGTTTGCGCACAACGGCAACCTGGTCGACTTCGCGCCCCGCCTGCATGGTGCCTTCCGGCCCGTGGGCGACACCGACAGCGAGCGCGCCTTCTGCTGGCTGATGCAGGAGCTGGCCAAGAGCCACGCCAGCATGCCCTCGGTGGCCGAGCTGACCCGCACCCTGGCCGAACTGGCGCCCCAGGTGGCACGCCATGGCACCTTCAACTTCATGCTCAGTCAGGGCGACGCCCTCTGGGCTCACTGCAGCACGAACCTGCATTACCTGCAGCGCCAGCACCCTTTCGGCATGGCCCGCCTGCAGGATGAAGACATGGCCCTCAACTTCGCCGAGCTGACCCAGGCCGACGACCGCGTGGCCGTGATCGCCACCGAGCCGCTGACCCTCAATGAGGACTGGGTGAAGATGGGTGCCGGCCAGTTGCTGGCCTTCGTCGGCGGGGTGCCGGTGCAGGGCTGATCTGCCCCGACATTCATGGCGGATGTCACGCGGGGAGGTCTCATTTTTGCCAGATTGGCTTCAGTTTGGCGGCGGCCTGGCCGACATCACTTCATCGTGCCCGCGCGCGCCAGCCTGCCCGATCACCAAGATGCCCAACGACTCAGACGCCCAACGTGACGACCTTGCCCGCCAGCTGCACAGCGCCTTGCAGGCCCTGGGTTACGACACCACCCTGCACAAGGTGGCCCACGACATTCCCGACGCGCAGGAGCGCCTGACCTACGTCGGGCAGATGACCGAGCGTGCCGCCAGCAAGGTGCTGACCCTGGTGGAAGAGGCCAAGCCGGCCTGCAGCCAGCTGATCCAGGCCAGCGAGGCCCTGCTGGCCACCCCCGAGGCCTCGGCCGAACAATGGCGCGCCCTGGCGCAGCAGTCCATGGCCCTGGCACGGGCCCAGCAGGGCGTGCTCGACGACATCATGATGAGCCAGGATTTCCAGGATCTCTCTGGTCAGGTCATCAACAAGGTTGTGGGCATCCTCTCGCAAACCGAAAAGCAGCTGCAGGAGCTGCTGGTGCACAGCGAGCTCGAAGCGCCCGTGGCCGCCGAAGGCGAGCTCACCGGTCCGCAGGTGGCCGGCAAGGCGCTGGAGCAGGACGACGTGGACGACCTGCTGGCCTCGCTGGGTTTCTGAGCGCTCACATCGTCTCGGTGAAGAGCTCCCGCCCGATGAGCATGCGGCGGATCTCGGAGGTGCCGGCGCCGATCTCGTAGAGCTTGGCGTCGCGCCACAGCCGGCCCAGCGGGTACTCCGAGATGTAGCCATTGCCCCCGAAGACCTGGATGCCTTCACCGGCCATCCAGGTGGCCTTTTCAGCGGCCAGCAGGATGAGCGCCGCGCAGTCCTTGCGCAGGCCGCGGACCTGGTCCGGGCTGGCCGCATCGAGGTTCTTGCCCACGGTGTAGGCGAAGGCCCGGGTGCTCTGCAGGGCCGCGTACATGTCGGCCAGCTTGGCCTGGATCAGCTGGAATTCGCCGATCGCCTGGCCAAACTGCTTGCGCTCGTGCACGTAGGGCAGCACCGCGTCCATCACGGCCTGCATGATGCCGATGGGGCCGCCTGCGAGCACGGCGCGCTCGGTGTCCAGCCCGCTCATGAGCACGCGCACGCCCCCATCGCGTTCGCCCAGGATGTGGTCGGCCGGCACCTCGACGTTCTGGAACACCAGTTCACCTGTGGGCGAGCCTCGCATGCCCAGCTTGTCGAGCCGCTGCGCCACGCCAAAGCCCTTCATGCCCTTGTCGATCAGGAAGGCGGTGATGCCCTGGGCGCCTCGCTCGGGCGTGGTCTTGGCATAGACCACCAGCACATCGGCCACCGGCCCGTTGGTGATCCACATCTTGCTGCCGTTGAGCAGGTAGTGGTCGCCACGCGCGTTGTGAACGTGCTCGGCACGCAGGGTCATGCTGACCACGTCGGAGCCTGCGCCGGGCTCGCTCATGGCCAGGGCGCCCACGTGCGCGCCGCTGATGAGCTTGGGCAGGTAGTGGCGCTTCTGCTCGACCGTGCCGTGGCGCTGGATCTGGTTGACGCAGAGGTTGGAGTGCGCGCCGTAGCTCAGGGCCACCGAGGCCGAAGCGCGGCTGAGCTCTTCCATGGCCACCATGTGGGCCAGGTAGCCCATGCCCGCGCCGCCGTAATCGGGTGAGGCGGTGATGCCCAGCAGGCCCATCTCGCCCAGGGCGGGCCAGAGGTCGATGGGGAAGGCGTCGTCGCGGTCGATGTCGGCGGCTCGGGGCGCGATCTCGTTGTCGGCAAAGGCGCGCACGGCCTCGCGCAGGGCATCGATGTCGCCGCCAAGCAGGTGGTTCAGGCCGGGTGTGTGCATCGTGCGCTCCTTGCGTGAGGTGGGGGGGCTAAGCCGTCATGGGGTGTCAGCGGGCGGTGTGCGTCGGGACAGCAGGGCCTGGGCCACGCGCGACACCGGCTTGCGGCCGATGACGCCCGAGATGAAGGCCCCTGCGTCCACCAGGGCGTCGAGGTCGATGCCGGTCTGGATGCCCAGGCCGTGCAGCAGGTAGACCACGTCTTCGGTGGCCACGTTGCCTGTGGCCCCCTTGGCGTAGGGGCAGCCGCCCAGGCCGGCCACGCTGCTGTCGAACACGTGCACGCCCATCTGCAGGCTGGCGAGGATGTTGGCCAGGGCCTGTCCGTAGGTGTCGTGGAAGTGGCCGCTGAGTTCGTGGAGGGGCACATGCTTCAAGGCGCGGGCCATCACGGCCTGCACCTGGCCTGCGGTGCCCACGCCGATGGTGTCGGCGATGCCGATGTGCTGGCTGCCGATGTCCAGCAGGCGCTGCACCACGTCTTCCACCGCATCGGGCGTCACCTCGCCCTGATAGGGGCAGCCCAGGGCGCAGGACACGGCCGCGCGCACCTTGATGCCGTGTGCACGGGCCGCGGCCACCACGGGGCGGAAGCGCTCGATGGACTCGGCGATGGAGCAGTTGATGTTGCGCTGGCTGAAGGCCTCGCTGGCGGCCGCGAAGATGACGACCTCGTCAGGGCGCGTGGCCAGGGCGGCTTCGAAGCCTTTCATGTTGGGGGTGAGCACGCTGTGGCGCACACCGGCTGGGCGCGGGATGGCGGCCATGACCGAGGCGGCATCGGCCATCTGTGGCACCCACTTGGGGCTGACGAAGCTGGTGACCTCGATCTCGCGCAGGCCCGCGTGCTGCAGGCGTTGCACCAGTTCGATCTTGGCGGCGGCCGGCACCGGGCGTGCCTCGTTCTGCAGGCCATCGCGGGGGCCGACATCGACCAGGGTGACGTGGGTGGGGTAGGTGGAGGTGGGGGTGTTCATGCCATGCGCAGGAGTTCGGTGCCTTCGGCCACCTGGTCGCCCACGGCGCACAGGAGCTCGGACACGGTGCCGTCGCGCGGCGCCGTGAGGGTGTGCTCCATTTTCATCGCTTCGGTCAGGGCCAGGGGCTCGCCCTGCTTCACCTGTTGCCCGCTGTGCACGAGCAGGGCGATCACACGGCCGGGCATGCGGGCCGTGAGCGCGCCGGCCAGGGCCGGGTTGGCGCCGGGTTGGGGTGCCAGTGGGTCGCAGAGGTCGATCGGGTGCTGACCGTGGGGCGTGAACACGTCGCAGCGCAGGCCCTGCCGTGCCACGTGCAGGGTCAGGCGCAAGGCCTGGGGTGGGGACAGCGCCGATGTGGGGTCGGTGTCGGGCATGGCGGCCAGGCTGAGGTCGATGCGGTCGGGCTCACCGGCGGGGCCGGACGCGGGATGCCATCGCAGCCAGAAAGCCTGTTCACCGTGCTGCACCTGCCAGCGGGTGTCGCCCAGGTGGCGCAGCCGCAGCGCATGCACGGCGCCCCGGTGGGCCAGGCTCAGGCGCCGGGTGGCCTGACCGTGCAGGCGCCAGTGGGGGGCGCGTTGCCATGGGTCGACCGCGCTGGCTGAGAGGGCAGAGGGCAGGGGGGCCTCGTCTTGCAGGATGCGGCCCACGCAGGCCAGCAGTGCCAGGGTGTCTTCCGTGATGCCGGGTGCGGCGTCGGGGGGCGTGGCCTCGAACAGGGCATGGTGTTCGCGCTCGATCAGGGCCGTGTCCAGCCGGGCTTCGACGAAGGCCCTGCAGCGCAGCAGGCGGCGCACAAAGCCGATGTTGTGCTTCACGCCGGCCAGACGGGTCTGCCCCAGGGCGGCGTCGAGCCGGCGCAGGGCGGTGTCGCGGTCGGGCGCCCAGGCGATCATCTTGGCCACCATGGGGTCGTAGTGTGGCGAGATGGGGGCGCCCTCGCGCACACCGCTGTCGAGCCGCAGGGCTCCGGGCGAAAAGGCCGATGCCATCGGGGTGCGCCAGCGGCCGAGGCGGCCGGTGCTGGGCAGGAAGCCGGTGTCCGGGTCTTCGGCGCACAGGCGCGCTTCCACGGCGTGGCCGTGCAGGGGGATGTGTTCTTGCGTGAGCGGCAGGGGCTCGCCCGCGGCCACGCGCAACTGCCACTCCACCAGGTCCAGTCCCGTGATGGCCTCGGTGACCGGGTGCTCGACCTGCAGGCGGGTGTTCATCTCCATGAACCAGAAGCGGCCATCGGGCTCGCAGAGGAACTCCACCGTGCCTGCGCCCACATAGCCCACCTGCCGCGCCGCCGTGAGCGCGGCCCGCACCAGGGGCGCGCGCCGCTCGGGTGTCATGCCAGGGGCGGGCGCCTCCTCCAGCACCTTCTGGTGGCGGCGCTGGACCGAGCAATCCCGCTCGTACAGGTGAACGATGTGGCCGTGCGTGTCGGCAAAGACCTGGACTTCAATGTGGCGGGGCTGGGCCACCAGGCGCTCGATCAGCACGCGGGCGTCGGCAAAGCTGGCCAGGGCTTCGCGCTGGCAGGCCGCCAGGGCCGCGCTGAAATCGGCCGGGCTGTGCACGGCCCGCATGCCCTTGCCGCCGCCACCGGCCACGGCCTTGACCAGCACCGGGTAGCCGATGCGCTCGGCCTCCCGCCTCAGCGTGGCCTCGTCCTGCGCGTCGCCCTGGTAGCCCGGCACCACCGGCACACCCGCTTGCGCCATCAGCGCCTTGGCCTGGGCCTTGTCGCCCATGGCCGCGATGGCCGAGGGAGGTGGGCCGACGAAGACCAGCCCGGCGTCCAGGCAGGCCTGGGCAAAGCCGGCGTGCTCGCTCAGGAAGCCGTAACCGGGGTGCACGGCCTGGGCGCCCGTGGCCAGGGCGGCTTCGATCAGTCGGGGGATGACCAGGTAGCTCTCGCTGGCCGCCGCCGGGCCGATGGCCACCGCCTGGTCGCAGGCCTGCACATGGGCGGCGTCGGCATCGGCGTCCGAGTACACGGCCACGGTGCGCACGCCCAGGCGCCGCGCGGTGGCCGCGATGCGGCAGGCCACTTCACCACGGTTGGCGATCAGGAGGGTGTGGAACATGGGGGCCTTTCTCCGGGGACGTTGTCCGGGCTCACTCGGATCCGAGGCCGACTTGCCATGCCGGTTGCGCCCGGGCCAGGAAGGCCCGCAGGCCTTCGCGGCCTTCGTCGCTGGCGCGCACGTCCGCAATCCGCCGGGCGGTGAGTTCGCGCAGCTCTCGGTTCAGGGGCAGGTGGGCCACCTCCTTGACCAGCTGCTTGCAGGCGCGCACGGCCATGGGCCCATTGGCCAGGATGCGCTGCAGCAAGGCGTTGACGGTGTCGTCGAGTGCCTCGGGTGCGCAGACCTCGTGCACCAGGCCCAGGTCCTGCGCACGCTCGGCCTCGAAGCGCTCGGCGGTGAGGAAATAGCGCCGCGCCGCCCGTTCACCCATGGCCTGGATCACATAGGGGCTGATGGTGGCGGGGATCAGGCCCAGGCGCGCCTCGCTGAGCGCAAAGCCCACGCCCTGGCTGGCCACCACGATGTCGCAGCAGGCCACCAGGCCCACGCCGCCCCCGTGGCAATCGCCTTGCACGCGCGCCAGCACGGGCATGGGGCAGCTGGCCAGGGTCCAGAGCATGTGGGCCAGGCGGGCGGCGTCTCGGTGGTTCTCGTCCCAGTCCTGGTCGGCGGCCTCTCGCATCCACTGCAAATCGGCCCCGGCGCAAAAGCTGGGGCCACGGGCGCCCAGCACGATCGCCCTCAGGCTCAGGTCCTGAGCCAGTGTGGCGAAGGCATCGGTCAGCGCGGCGATGGTGGCCGCGTCAAAGGCGTTGCGCACCTCCGGGCGCTGCAGCCAGACGCGGGCGACAGGGCCTTCGTGTTCGATGGCGACGCAGGGGGTGGACATGGTCTGCTCCTTTGCGGCGAAGGGCTCACAGGCGGAAGACGCCAAAGCGTGTGGGCGGGATGGGGGCGTTCAGGCTGGCGCTCAGGCCCAGGGCCAGCACGCGGCGGGTGTCGGTGGGGCGGATCAGGCCATCGTCCCAGAGTCGGGCGGTGGCGTAGAAGGGGTGGCCCTGGGTTTCGTACTGCGCGCGCAGGGGGGCCTTGAAATCGGCCTCCTCGGCCGCAGACCAGGTTCCGCCCTGGGCCTCGATGCCATCGCGCTTCACGGTGGCCAGCACGCTGGCCGCCTGCTCGCCGCCCATCACGCTGATGCGGGCGTTGGGCCACATCCAGAGGAAGCGCGGGTCGAAGGCCCGACCGCACATGCCGTAGTTGCCCGCCCCAAACGAGCCGCCCACCACCACGGTGAACTTGGGCACGGCGGCGCAGGACACGGCCGTCACCAGCCGGGCTCCGGCCTTGGCGATGCCCTCGTGCTCGGCCTTGCGTCCCACCATGAAGCCGGTGATGTTCTGCAGGAAGACCAGGGGGATGCCGCGCTGGCAGCAGAGTTCGATGAAGTGCGCGCCCTTGTTGGCGCTTTCGGCAAAGAGGATGCCATCGTTGGCCAGGATGCCCACGGGCATGCCCTCGATGTGGGCAAAGCCACAGACCAGGGTGCTGCCGTAGCGGGCCTTGAATTCGTCGAACGCCGAGCCATCGACCAGGCGGGCGATCAGCTCGTGGGCGGCAAAGGGCTTGCGTGCATCGACCGGCACCAGGCCCATCAGCTCGGCCTCGTCGTACAGCGGCGGGCGTGGTGGCTGCAAGGCCAGCGGCGCAGGCTTGCGGCGGTTCAGCGCGGCCACGCACTGGCGGGCCAGGGCCAAGGCATGGGCATCGTCGCGTGCCAGGTGGTCGGCCACACCCGAGAGGCGGGTGTGCACATCGCCCCCACCCAGCGCTTCGGCGCTCACGTCTTCCCCGGTGGCGGCCTTCACCAGCGGGGGGCCGCCCAGGAAGATGGTGCCCTGGTCCTGCACGATGATGGCCTCGTCGCTCATGGCCGGCACATAGGCCCCGCCCGCGGTGCACGAGCCCATCACCACGGCGATCTGCGGGATGCCCTGGGCGCTCATCTGCGCCTGGTTGTAGAAGATGCGGCCGAAGTGGTCGCGGTCGGGGAAGACCTCGTCCTGGTGGGGCAGGTGGGCGCCGCCCGAGTCCACCAGGTAGACGCAGGGCAGGTGGTTGGCCTGCGCGATTTCCTGTGCCCGCAGGTGCTTCTTCACGGTCAGCGGGTAGTAGGTGCCGCCTTTCACGGTCGCGTCGTTGCACACCACCATGCACTCCACGCCCGCGATGCGGCCGATGCCGGTGATCAGCCCGGCGCCCGGTGCCGCGTTGTCGTAGAGGTTCAGGGCCGCCAGGGGCGCGATCTCCAGAAAGGGCGAGCCCGGATCAAGCAGGGTGTCGATGCGCTCGCGGGGCAGCAGCTTGCCGCGGGCCACATGTTTGGCGCGGGGGCCTTCACCGCCGCCTTGGGCGACACGGGCCAGCTGGGCCTCGAGTTCGTCGACCAGGGCCCGCATGGCGCGGGCGTTGGCGGCAAAGGCTTCGCTGCGCGGTTGAAGCTGGGTTGCGATCACAGGCATGTGGGCTCACCTCGCGTTCATCATGCGCCGGCCTGTGCGCGAGCAAGAGGGGGTTTACGCCGACAACCCGCCTCTCGCGGGCAACCTGCACAGGCGCCGTGTTGGCGCGGGGGCCAAGCCTGCTCAGCGTGGCCCCATGCGCAGCGCGCCATCCAGGCGAATCACCTCGCCATTGAGGTAATCGTTTTCGATGATGTGGCGCACCAGTGCCGCGTACTCGTGCGGGTGGCCCAGGCGAGCCGGTTGCGGCACGCTGGCCTCCAGGGTCTGGCGGGCCGTGTCGGGCAGGCCGCGCATCAGGGGGGTGTCGAACACCCCCGGGGCGATGGTCATCACGCGGATGTGGTCGCGCGCCAGGTCGCGGGCTGCCGGCAGGGTCATGGCCGCCACACCGCCTTTGGAGGCCGCATAGGCCACCTGGCCCATCTGCCCATCGAAGGCCGCGATCGAGGCCGTCTGGATGATCACGCCACGGCAGGTGGGCGGTGGGGCACCTGAGCTGTCTGCGGTGAGGTCGGCGCCTGGCGGCGGCGCTCGGCGGGGGGAGGCCAGCATCGCCGGCACGACCAGGCGCATCATGTTGAAGCTGCCGAGCAGGTTCACCTCCATCACCTTGCGGAAGGTGGCGAGCTGGTGCGGGCCTTCGCGACCATGGAGCTTTTCCGCAAAGGCCAGCCCGGCGGCATGGAGCAGCACGTCGAGTCGGCCAAAGCGGTCTTGCGTGGTGTAGACGGCGGCCGCGCCCTGGGTGTCGTCGGCCACGTCGGTGGCCTGCCAGTGCCAGCGCTCGCCGGAGGCGTCCAGCTGGCGCAAGGGGTGGTCTTCCGGTGGGGGCTGGCGGTCGGCCAGCATCACGCGGGCACCGGCCTCCCAGGCCATGAGGGCGGCCGCGGCACCCAGACCGGAGCTGCCGCCCGTGACGAGGACCACGCTGTCAGCCAATTTCATGCCGCACCCCTCGCGGCCCGTCAGCAGGCCGTCAAGGTGTTTTAGCACCTGAAACGACGCAGCGCCAGCGGGCGGACCCCTGGCGCTGCGCTGGATCAAGCCTGGCGGAGCCCAGGCATGACCGTGTGCGGCAAACGGCTTACTTGGCCGTGGGCATCACGAACTCGTTGCCCTTGCTGATGCTCTCGGGCCAGCGTTGCATGATGCTCTTTTGCTTGGTGTAGAAGCGAACGCCTTCTTCGCCGTAGGCGTGCATGTCGCCAAACAGGCTCTTCTTCCAGCCACCAAACCCATGCCAGGCCATGGGCACAGGGATGGGCACGTTGATGCCCACCATGCCCACCTGCACACGACGGCCGAACTCGCGGGCGATGTTGCCGTCGCGGGTGAACAGCGAGACGCCGTTGCCGAACTCGTGGTCGTTGATCAGCTGCAGTGCCTGGCCGAAATCGGCCACGCGCACGCAGCTCAGCACCGGGCCGAAGATCTCTTCCTTGTAGATCTTCATCTCGGGCGTGACGTGGTCGAACAGCGTGCCGCCCAGCCAGAAGCCTTCCGGGTGTTCGGCCGACTTGAAGCCACGGCCATCGTGCAGCAGCTTCGCCCCTTCTGCCACGCCGGCATCGATGTAGCCGGTGATGCGCTCCTGCGCCGCACGCGTCACGATGGGGCCCATCTCGGCATTCAGGTCCAGGCCGGTCGTGACCTTGAGCTGCTTCGAGCGCTCCACCAGCAGGGGGATGATCTTGTCGGCCACATCGCCCACCAGCACGGCCACCGAGATGGCCATGCAACGCTCACCGGCCGAGCCATAGGCCGCACCGATCAGCGCATCGACCGTCTTCTCCAGGTCGGCATCGGGCATCACCACCATGTGGTTCTTGGCGCCACCCAGGGCCTGCACGCGCTTGCCGAAGTGGGCGCCGCGCTCGTAGATGTAGTTGGCGATCGGGGTCGAGCCCACGAAGCTCACCGCCTTCACATCGGGGTGTTCCAGCAGCGCGTCGACCGCGACCTTGTCGCCTTGCACCACGTTGAACACACCCTTGGGCAGGCCGGCCAGCTCCAGCAGCTTCGCCATGAACAGCGAGGCCGAGGGATCGGTGGGCGAGGGCTTGAGCACGAAGGTGTTGCCCGCGGCAATCGCCACCGGGAACATCCAGCACGGCACCATCACGGGGAAGTTGAAGGGCGTCACGCCGGCGACCACGCCCAGGGGCTGGCGCAGCGTCCAGTTGTCGATGCCGGTGGAGACCTGCTCGGTGTAGTCACCCTTGAGCAGCTGCGGGATGCCGCAGGCGAACTCGACGATGTCGATGCCCCGAGCTACTTCACCTTGCGCATCGGTGAAGACCTTGCCGTGCTCGCTGGTGATGATGGCGGCCAGCTCGTCCTTGTGCTGGTTGAGCAGGGCGAGGAAGTTGAACATCACGCGGGCGCGGCGCAGGGGGGGCGCATCGGCCCAGGCCGGGAAGGCGGCTTGGGCGGCGGCCACGGCGGCGTTCACCTCGGCCGATTCGGCCAGGGCCACGCGGCGGGCGGCGGCACCGGTGGCGGGGTTGAAGACCTCGCTGAAACGCGAGCCGGCAGGCGTGACCACCTCACCGTTGATGTGGTGGCCAATGTCCTGGCGGTCGGTGTAGAACTGGGGTTGACTCATCGGGGGCTCCGGAGGATCAGGATGGGGTGAAGAGGGCGGTGAGCCGTGGCTCAGACCGCCTCAGGCTGGCCGCTGTGCAGCGAGCGCGTGATGGCCAGGCCAATGCGGGTGGCCGCGGTGGCGTCTTGCAGGGTGAGGGGGCAGGTGCGCAGGCCCAGGCAGCTGTCGACAAAGGCCTGCATCTCCAGCTGGAAGGCGGCTTCGAAACGCTCGAAGAAGTCCTTGACGGCCAGGTGTCGCACGCCGTGGGTGTCCGAGTAGACGACGCGGTCGCGTGCCGCCCCGGCGCCCACCTGGAGCTGGCCCTGGGTGCCGATGACCTCGGTCTGCGTCTCGTGGCCATGCGCGAAGGTGCGCGAGGCATAGAGCACCGCACGGGCGCCGCCTTCGAACTCGACGATGGCCAGGCCGTTGTCCACGTCCTTGTGTTGCGCCAGATCGGGGTGGCAGGCGATGGTGCCGGTCGCAAAGGCCCGCACCGCTTTGGGCGAGCCCAGCATCCAGCGCGCCAGGTCGATGTCATGCACGCTGCAGTCCATGAAGATGCCGCCCGAGGTGCCCGCAAAGCGAACGAAGAAGCCGTCAGGGCTGTACTGGTCGGCCGTTTGCGAGCGCACCAGGAAGGGCTTGCCCACGGCGTTGGCCTGGATGCTGTCGAAGGCGTTGGCGTAGCTGGGGTCGAAGCGGCGCACGAAGCCCACCATGGCCGTAAGGCCTGGGTGGCGGGCCTTCACGGCTTCCACGCGTTCGCAGTCTTCCACGTTCAGCGCCAGGGGCTTTTCGATGAAGACGTGCTTGCCCGCTTCCAGCACCGCGATGGCCTGGTCGGCATGCAGCGAGGTGGGCGTGACCAGCACGACCGCGTCGAGGTCGGCACCTTGCAGCATGGCCTCGAGCGAGTCGAACACCAGGCCCACGCCCAGGTGCTCACGGGCGGTGCTGCGTTCGGCCTCGACCGGGCTGCAGGCCGCCACCAGCTGGCAGTGGCGCAGGCGGAACGCGAGGTTCTCTGCATGGCGCAGGCCGAGTCGGCCCAGGCCGGCGATGCCGACGCGCAGGGGTTTGCTGGAAGCGGTGGGTGTGGGCATGGTCAGACTCGGTTGTGGGGCACTCAGAAGCGGATGATTTCGCCGGTCTCGGCTGAGCGGGCCGCAGCGTCCGACAGTTTTTGCGCGGCCACGCCGTCGGCGATGGTGGTGCGGAACTTGCCGCCGTCTTGCAGGCGAGCAAAGAAGTGCTCCAGCTCGAGGCGGTAGGCGTCGCGGTAGCGCTGCAGGAAGAAGGCTTCGGGCTTGTCCTGGCTGATGCCATTCGGGCCCCAGGCGACCACCTCGGTCGGCTTGTGGTTGCCGCACGCCAGCAGGCCTTGCGAGCCCAGCACTTCAAAGCGCTGGTCGTAACCGTAGGCGGCGCGGCGCGTGGTGTTGATCTGGCAGAGCAGACCCTTGCTGGTGCGGATGTTGACGATGGTGCTGTCGAGGTCGCCGGCCTGGCCCACGGCGGGATCGGTCAGCACCGAGCCGGTGGCGTGCAGGGTGGCGGCTTCGTCGCCCATGATCCAGCGGAAGACGTCGAAGTCGTGGATCAGCATGTCGCGGAAGATGCCGCCGGACTGCTTGATGTACTCGGCCGGCGGAGCGCCAGGGTCGCGGCTCGTGATCACCAGCATCTCGGCCACGCCGATTTCGCCACGGTCCAGGCGCTCCTTGGCGGCGTTGAAGGTCGGGTCGAAGCGGCGCTGGAAGCCGATCATGCAGGCCACGCCAGCGGCTTCCACCGCGCGTTGGCACTCTTCGGCGCGGGGCACCGACAGGTCGACCGGCTTCTCGCAGAAGATCTGCTTGCCGGCGGCGGCCGAGCGCAGGATCAGGTCGGAGTGGGTGCTGGTGGGCGAGCCGATCAGCACCACTTCGATGCTGCGGTCGGCCAGGATTTCTTCCACCGAGCGAACCTGGGCACCCAGTTTGGTCGCCAGGGCATCGGCGGCTGCGGCCACCGGATCGCTCACGGCGACGAGCTTCACGCCCGGCAGGGCGGCGACGTTGGTGGCGTGGATGGCGCCGATGCGGCCGGCACCGAAGATGGCAACGTTTTTCATGCTGAGGTCTTGGTTCGTTGGGTGGTGGTGGGCTGGTAGGCCAGCTCCAGGCGGTAGGCCAGGGCGATGAACAGGCTCTGCGCCAGGCTCATCGTCGAGGTGAGGGAACGGAAGCCAAGCACCGAGCTTTCCTGCACCAGCAGCAGGGCCTTGGCGTCTTTCGCGAGCGGGCTCATGCGGCTGTCGGTGATGGCGATCAACTTGGCGCCGCGTTCCACCGCGGCCATGGCCACGGTTTGCGTCTCTTCGGCATAGGGGGCAAAAGAGATGGCAAGGGCCACATCGCCTGGGCGCACGGCGCGGGCCTGGCCTTCGTGCATGGAGCCCAGGGCCGAGACCAGGTGGATGCGCTTGTCTGTGTGCTGCAGCGCGTAGTCGAGGTAGACGGTGGCGGCGAAGGAGCGGCGTGAACCGATCAGCCAGATGTCGTTGGCGCCGGCCAGCAGGTCCACAGCCTTCTTGAAGGCGACGGCGTCCAGCCCGTCCTGCAGCTCCTGCATGCCGGCGATGCTGCCGGCCAGGAACTCGTGGGCAATGGCCGCGCTGGTGAGCGTGCCGGCACCGGACTCGATCACATCGCGGATGCGGGCCTTGTAGCTGCGGCCTGGCGAGATCTGCTTGGAAATGACTTCGCGGAACAGCTTTTGCATCTCTGAAAAGCCGGAGAATCCGAAGTGCTTGGCAAAGCGCACCACCGCCGAAGGCTGCACGTCGCAAGCGGCGGCCACGTCCTGGATGCCTTCGAGGCCCAGGTGATCGCGGTGGGCCTCCACATAGCGGGCGATCACCTTGAGCTGCTTGCTCAGGGTGTCGAATTCGCTGGAGATGGCCTTGAGCAGTTGCTCGACGTTGGCGGGTGGCATGGCAGGCATGGTGGAAAGCGGGAAACAGGTGTCGACGGGTTCATTGTAGGCAGGGATGCCTGAAAATGAAAACGGGTTTCCCCTATGCTTGCAAAACAGAAAACAATTTGCAAACGCGCCACAGCCTTCCTAGAATCTGATCCAGCCCGCGCAGGGGCTTGCCATGGTGGCGAGCAGACGTGGCGCACAACACAAGAGATCGGAGACTGGCATGAGCGAAACCCGGGCGATGGTGATCGTGGGGGCAGGGCATGTGGGCGGCCGGGCCGCGCTGGCCCTGCGCGCTGGCGGGTGGGCCGGGCCCATCGTGCTGATCGGGCAGGAGCCGCATGCGCCCTGCGAGCGGCCCCCGCTGTCCAAAGCCGTGCTGACCGGCGCACAGTCGCCCGAGTCCTGCCTGCTGGCCACCCCGGCGCAGTACGCCGAGCAGGGCATCACCCTCAAACTGGGCCAGAGCGTCACCGCCATCCAGCCTCGCCAGCGCAGCGTGATCCTGCAGGGGGGTGAGCACATCGCCTACGAGGCCCTGCTGCTGGCCACGGGTGGCCAGCCTCGCACGCTGTCCTTGCCGGGCGCCGACCTGCCGGGCGTTCACACCCTGCGCACCCTGTCCGATGCCCTGGCCCTGCAGCCTCGCCTGAAGCCGGGCCAGCGCCTGGTGGTGGTGGGCGGCGGCTTCATCGGCCTGGAGGTGGCGGCCTCGGCCCGCGAGCGCGGCTGCGACGTCACGCTGCTGGAGGGCGCACCCCGTCTGCTGGGCCGAGCCGTGCCAGCGGCCCTGGGTGAACGTGTGGCGGCCCTGCATCGCCAGCATGGGGTCGACCTGCGCCTGGGCAGTGGCCCCGAGTCCTTCACCGCCGTCAATGGGCGCATCGCCGTGCGCCTGCTCGACGGCGGGCTCCTGATGGCCGACACCGTGGTGGTGGGCATCGGCATCACGCCGGCGGTGCAGCTGGCGCGAGCGGCCGGCCTCGCCATCGGTGCGCAGACGCAAGGCATCGTGGTCGACGCCCATCTGCGGTCCAGCGAGCCCTTCATCTATGCCGCGGGCGACGTGGCCGAGGCGCCGAGCGTGCTTTCGGGGCGCCCTCAGCGCCAGGAGACCTGGCAGAACGCCGAAGCCCAGGCTGCCGTGGCCGCTGCCAACATGCTGGGGGGGCAACAGGCCTGCGAGGCCTTGCCCTGGTTCTGGTCGGATCAGTACGACCACACCCTGCAAGTCAGTGGCGAGCCAGCCCTGGGTGTGCAGGAGGCCGTGCGCCCCCTGGGTGATTCGGCCGAAATGCGCTTCTACCTGGACGCCAGTGGCCAGCTCGTGGGGGCCTGCGGCTTTGGCCCGGCCAGCCTCGTCAACAAGGAGCTCAAGCTGGCGCGCACCCTGGTGGAGCGCCGCCTGCGCCTGCATGCGGCCGATCTCGCCGACCCGGGCGTCAAGCTCAAGGGTCTGCTCTCGGCTCCCGCCCCCTCCACCGCGGCCCTTGCTGCCTGATGAAGGTGCCCATGACCCTGCAGAACACCCTTCCCACCCTGCCCATCGGCATCAACATCGATGGGGTGCTCGAGCACGATGGCCTGCCGTGGCCCACCCCGGCCGAGCGCTTTGCCCGCGTGGCCGCATCCGGTGCCTTTGCCTACATCGAGAAGAACTTCAACCCGGCCGAAGACTTCGGGCCCTACCCCGAATTGGCCGCGCAGCATGGCCTGCCGATGCAGGTGATGGGCGGCATCTACATGGCGGGCCGGGACGAGCGCCGACTGGCCGAGGAGATCCTGCTCGCCGGGCGCCTGGGTGCCCAGGTCTTCAACATGCAACTCTTTGCCCGCCATGCCGACGGCCACGCCCTGAGCGATCAGGAGGTGGCCAACCAGTTCCTCATGGCGATGGACCGGGGCCTGGTCCACGGCTGCCTGCCCAGCTTCGAAGTCCACATCGACATGTGGAGCGAGGACTTCCGCCGCATCGAACGCGTGGCCGCTTTGCTGGCCCGACAGAATGTGGTCTTGCGCCTCACGCTGGACCACTCGCACCTGATCTACAAGATCGGATCACCGCAGGAACTGGACGCCGGGGGCATGGCCGAAGACGTGGCCGCAGGCAGGCTGACGCTGGCCCCGGATGCGGCCTCCGAGCCGGTCTATGCGATGTGGTTGAGGGAAGGGTGGGTGGCCCATGCCCACGCCCGCAGCGTGCAGACGTCCGGGCGGCCCAACCCGCTGATGCAGCGGGGCGATGGCCGGCCGGGGCGGGGTGTGCAGTACCCGTTGGTGCGTCCACCCGAGGGCAGCTATCACCAGCCCTGGGACGAAGCCGAGTTGCGCCCCTGGAAGCAGGCCGTGCAGCAGTTGCTGGCCTTCAAGGCCCGGCACCCGGCTTGCCCGGTGAGCCAGATCAGCTGTGAGTTCATCCCCTTTGCCGACTATGGCGGTGGGGCGCGCTACAGCATCTTCGACCAGAACGTGGCTTGCGCGCATTGGCTGCGCGAGGCCTGGCAGGCCGCCTGCACCGCAGCGCAAGCGGCCTGATCCGGTGGCGATCAGTCGTCGTTCGAACCCATGATGCCCAGGATCGACAGCAGCGACTGGAACACGTTGTAAAGGCTCAGGTAGACGCCCAGGGTGGCCGTGATGTAGTTCGTCTCGTAGCCATCCTGAACGCGCTTGAGGTCGTGCAGGATGAAGGCCGAGAAGATGCCGATCGCCAGCACCGACAGGGTGATCATCAGGGCGCTGGACTGGATGAAGATGTTGGCGATGCCGGCCACCAGCAGCATGATCATGCCCACGAACAGGAACTTGCCCATGTTCGACAGGTCACGTTTGATCACGCTGGACAGCGTGGCCATGCCCAGGAAGATGGCGCCCGTGCCGGCGAAGGCTGTCATGATCAGGCTCGCACCATTGTTCAGGCCCAGCACCATGCCCACCAGGCGCGACAGCATCACACCCATGAAGAAGGTGAAGCCCAGCAGCACGGGCACACCGGCGGCCGAGTTTTTGGTCTTCTCGATGGCGAACATGAAGCCGAACGAGCCGGCCATGAACACGATCAGGCCGACCATGGGCGACATGGCGCGCGAGATGCCCGTCGCCAGGCCCAGCCAGGCACCGGCCACCGTCGGGATCATCGACAGGGCCAGAAGCCAATAGGTGTTGCGCAGCACGCGGTTGCGTTCGGCGCTCGAGAGCGGGGCCGCGTAGGCGGAAAGGTCGTGGTAGGTCTGGTTCATGTGGAACTCCTCGTGAGAGTGTGAAAACGGATATGGGGACGGTGAAGTCGGAACGCAAGGGCTCGGTTCGGCCTCAGGCGGTTTGCGTGACATGGCCCGCCTCGGCCGCGAGTTTCTTGCGCTTGGCGCGGGCGCGGATGTTGAGCGCCTCCACCACCAGCGAGAAGGTCATGGCCGCGTACAGATAGCCCTTGGGCACGTGCGCGTCGAAGGCCTCGGCCGTCAGGGCCATGCCCACCATCACCAGGAAGGCCAGGGCCAGCACCTTGACGGAAGGGTGGGCGTCGACAAAGTCGCCGATCGGCTTGGCGGCAAACAGCATCACGCCCACAGAGGCGATCACGGCCGCCACCATCACCCCGATCTGGTCGACCATGCCGACCGCGGTGATCACCGAGTCGAGCGAAAAGACGATGTCGATCACGGCGATCTGGCCGATCGTGGCCCAGAACAGACGGCTGCCAGCGGCCTTGACGACGGCCGGGTCGGCTGCGGGCGGGCCGTCTTCTTCACGGGCTTCGACCTCGACAAAGATTTCGTGCGAGGCCTTGTAGAGCAGGAACAGGCCGCCGAGCAGCAGCACGAGGTCGCGCCCGCTGATGCCCTGGCCTGCCACGTGGAAGAGGTCGGTGGTCAGGCCCATCACCCAGCTCAGCGAGAACAGCAGCGCCAGGCGAGAGACCATGGCAAAGCCCAGGCCGAGTCGGCGGGCCTTGTCACGGACCTCGGCCGGCAGGCGCCCGACGAGGATGGAGATGAAGATGATGTTGTCGATGCCGAGGACGATTTCCAGGGCGGCGAGCATCGCAAAGGCGATCCAGATCTGGGGGTCGAGGAGGAAGTCCATGGAGAAGGCCCCGGTGGGGCTGAGCGAAAGAACGGGTGCACGGGCGCGCAGGGCGGGCTGATCGGGGTGCCGCGGCCAGTGCCGGGCAAGGGCGGATCAGGCGCGTGGTGGCCGCAGGAGCCCGGCCAGGCAGGGCGCCAGCAGGGTGGTGTCGCTCAGGCCGCAAGGCCTGCTCACGCCAGTGGGTGTCGCGGTGCGCAGCGGCTGCGGGGGCAGCATCGCCGTGTGTTCATGCTCTCCCTCGGCGTGGGCCGAGGTGTCGGCCTGGCCGAGCTGGTCCGGGGCGTCTGGGGCGCCCTGAGCTTCGCTGGGCACATCGCCCCGGGCGGCAGCGTCGACCCAGGCCACGGCCTCGCCCGCAACCGCCTGCCACGCCGAATGGCCCGGGCCGTCAGAAGACAGCACCGAGCCGGTGATCAGGGTGAAAAAGGCGCACAGGGCCAGGAGCCAGCGGGACATGGTGACCCAAGTCTACCAGCGGGGGCGCCCCGGGTGTGTGAACTCAGACCGCCTGGATGTAGATCACGCGCCCCTCCACCTTGGTGGGGTAGGTGGCGAGGTTCACGCAGACGGGGGCGCCCAGGGCCTTGCCGTTGCGGATGTCGAAACGGCCGTTGTGCTTGGGGCACTCCAGCACGTGGTCCATGACCAGGCCATCGCACAGGTGCACCTGTTCGTGGGTGCACAGGCCGTCGGTGGCGTACACCTCGGCGTGCGCGG
>NZ_JAIZVX010000163.1 GCF_021768455.1 Aquabacterium sp.
CGCCAGCCAGCTGGGCCAGCACGAAGCCGGGCACGCTGGCCGGGGCGATGCCGGCAAAGCTGTCGCTGGCCATGCGCCCGAAGGCCGCGGCCGGGTTGGCAAACGAGGTGGAGGCGGTGAACCAGTAGGCCGCGCCGATGTAGGCCGCCACCATGGCGCTGGCCTTTCCCGCCGGCGCACGCAGGATCACCAGCAACAGCCCGGCGGTGGCCACGGCCTCGGCGATCCACTGGCCCTGGCCGCTGCGCAACTTGCCCGACACCTGCCACAGCGGCAGGTCGAACATGGCGTGGGCCAGCCAGGCCCCGGCCACCGCACCCGCCAGCTGCACCGGCACATAGGCCAGGGCGTGCGCACGGGGCAAGTTGCCACGCAGGGCCATCACCAGGCTCACGGCAGGGTTGAAGTGCGCGCCACTGACCGGGCCGAAAACCTCGATCAGCACGTACAGCCCACCCACGGTGGCGGCCGTGTTGGCGAGCAGGGCCACGGCGGTGTTGCCGGCGCTCAGGCGCTCGGCCATGATCCCCGAGCCGATCACGATGGCCAGCAGCATGAGGGTGCCCAGGCCTTCGGCCAGCAGGGCGCGGGGCAGGCTGGGGCGCGGGTCAGACACGGCCGATCTCCTCGCATGCCGGGGCGCCACAACAGGGCTGGCCCTGGCAGCAGTGTTCCGTGAGGTAGCCCAGCAGGCCATTCATGCGGGTGAAGTCGGCCCGGTAGATCAGGTGGCGGCCATCGCGCTCCTGGCTGATCAGCTGGGCGTGGGCCAGCTCTTTCAGGTGAAAGGACAGGGTGGTGGGCGCCGCGCCGAGGGCTTCGCTCAGCGCGCCCGGCGTCAGGCCGACGGGCCCGGCCACCACCAGGGCGCGGAACACGCGCAGCCGCAAAGGCTGGGCCAGGGCGGCCAGGGCCAGGACCACATCGGGTTCACTCAACTTTGATTCCATGATTCAAGGATAATTGAAGTGTTGGTCCGACGCAATCCCACGTTGCGCTGGTGACCTGCCTCTTGATGCCGCCCCTTGATGCCACCCCGTGTGCCGCCCGCTCGCAAGGGCTATGCTCGGGTGAGGCCAACCGGCCCCGCATCCTGAAAGTCCGCCATGCCCATCACCTTCAAATCCCAAGCCACCGGCGACCTGATCATGCTGCAGGCCACGGCCGAGGCGCTGCTCCCGCTCATCGGCAAGGCGGCCCAAGGCCCGGGCATCCTGGAAGTGGCCGACATGCCGGCGGCCATCGCGGCGCTCCAGGCCACCCCGCCCGAGCAGCCCTCGCCCGACAACGAACTCAAGTCCTTTGCCGACCAGGAGGTCTCGCTGCACCAGCGTGCCGTGCCCCTGATCCGCCTGATCGAACAGGCCCTGGCGGGGGGCAAGCCCATCGTCTGGGGCGTCTGAGGCAGGGTCTGAGGCATCATGTGCGCATGCCTGACAAGACCACCCGCCTGCTCGTGATCCGCCACGGCGAGACCGACTGGAACATCGCGACCCGCATTCAGGGTCACACCGACATCCCCCTCAACGCCCGCGGCCGCTGGCAGGCCGAGCGCCTGGGCGAGGCCCTGGCCGACGAGGGCATCCACGCCATCTACAGCAGCGACCTGCAGCGCGCCCGCGCCACGGCCGATGCCATCGCCACACGCGCCGGCCTGACCCTGCGCATCGACCCGGCGCTGCGCGAGCGCCATTTCGGCCGCTTCGAAGGCCGCACCCAGGACGAGGTGGGCGTGCACTGGCCCGAAGAGCTGCTGCGCTGGCGCGAGCGCGACCCCAGCTACGGCCCGGAGGGCGGCGAGGTGCTGCAGGCCTTCTACGAGCGCTGTGTGGGTGCCGCCACCCGCCTGGCGGCTCAGCACCCGGGTGAAACCATCGCCCTGGTCGCCCACGGCGGCGTGCTCGACTGCTTCTACCGCGCGGCCAACCGCGTGCCGGTCGAAGCCCCACGCAGCTGGAAGGTCGCCAACGCCAGCATCAACCGCCTGCTCTACAGCCCCGAGGGCTTCACCATGGTCGGTTGGGCCGATGACCTGCACCTGGCCCATGCCCCGGCCGCCCTCGACGAGCACAGCGATGGCGCCCGCACCGGTTCGGGCGAGAACCCCTTCCGCGCCATCTGATCCGATGGGCGCTCAGCGCGCCAGCAGCCCCTGCAGAAACAGGCCGATGCTGCGTTCGCCGATCTCGACCAGATCGAACTGGCTGGTGTCGAGCATCCAGTTGTGGATCAGCCCGTCGACCAGGGCCAGGTAGGCCAGGGTGACCACGGCCGTGTCGACCCCCTCGGCCAGTTGGCCCAGGGCCTGGGCGCGTGCAAAAGTGGCCTGGATGTGGCCGCGACATTGCCGGTGCCCCTCGCGGTGCCGTGTGCGGATGCCCTCGTGCTCGTCGGTGTACTCCACCTTGTGCGTGGCGATTTCGAAGACCCGCTGCGTGCGCGGGTCGCGGGCGATGCGCGTGAGCGCGTCCAGCGCCGAGCGCTGCAACGCCGCCAGGGGTTCGTCCTGCTCGGCCTGACCGATGGCGGCCAGGTTGTCTTCCATCGGCAGCGTGGTGCGTGCCATCATGGCGTTGAACAGCTCGGCCTTGTCCTTGAAGTGCCAGTAGACCGCCCCACGGGTCAGCCCGGCGGCCTTGGCGATGTCCTGCAGCGAGGTGCGCGAGACCCCACGTTGTGCAAACAGCCATTCCGCCGCGCCGAGCAGGGCCTCGCGGGTGTGAAGGGCGTCTTCTTTGGTGCGGCGCATGATCGAGTGCGGGTAAACCCGTGAAAAGATGGGGACATTGTCGCTGCTTTCGCAACTTACATGCATGAATGTATGTATAGTGGGCTGATTGATTGACCAGGCAAACATCCACCTCGAGGTTCTCCACATGGCCTGCCCCCCTTTGCTGCTCGACGGCACCCCTTCCTTTTCCCCCGCCACGCCTGCTGCCCGTTCCATGCGGGGCCGGGTGAACGCCCAGGCGGCGTTCTGCCTCACCGCCAAGACCCTGGGCGTGCTGGCCGTGTGCGCGCTGGCCGCCTCCTTCCTCACCGGCTGTGGTGAGGACAAGGCCAAGGCCGCCGCCACCGCGGGTGCGCCGGCCATGCCGCCCGCGCAAGTGGGCGTGGTCACGGTGCAGCCGGGCAATGTGCCGGTGATGGCCGAACTGCCGGGCCGCCTGGAGGCCTCGCGCGTGGCCCAGGTGCGTGCGCGTGCCGCCGGCATCCTGCAAAAACGTCTTTTCACCGAGGGGGCCGACGTGCGAGAAGGCCAGCCGCTCTTCCAGATCGACGCGGCACCCTACAAGGCCTCGCTCGACAGCGCGCAGGCCGCCCTGGCCAAGGCCGAGGCCAACCTGGCCCAGGCCAGCGCCCTGGTCGATCGTTACCAGCCGCTGCAGGCCGCCAAGGCCATCAGCCCGCAGGACTACCTCAACGCCCAGGTCGCGCAGCGCCAGGCCCAGGCCGATGTGGCCTCGGCCAAGGCCGCCGTGGCCACGGCCCGCCTGAACCTGGGTTACGCCTCGGTCACCTCGCCCATCTCCGGTCGCATCGGCCGCGCGCTGGTCACCGAAGGGGCCCTGGTCGGCCAGGGTGAGGTCACCCAGCTGGCCGTGGTGCAGCAGATCAACCCGCTGTACGTGAACTTCACGCAGTCGGCCAACGAGGTCATGCGCCTGCGCCAGGCCCTGTCGGCCGGCAAGCTGCAGGCCGCCGGTGCGGGTGCGGCCAGCGTCAAGGTCGTGCTCGACGATGGCAGCGAGTACCCCGTGGCCGGCAAGCTGCTGTTCACCGACCTGAGCGTCGACAGCACCTCGGGCCAGGTCACCCTGCGCGCCGAGTTGCCCAACGCCAAGGGCCTCCTGCTGCCCGGCATGTACGTGCGCGTGCGGCTGGAGCAGGCCCAGGTGGGCGGCGGCGTGCTGCTGCCCCAGCAGGCCGTCACCCGCACCGCGCAAGGCGACTTCGTCTCCGTTGTCGGTGCCGACGGCATGGTCAGCAAGCGCCCGGTCAAGCTCGGTGGCGCCACCGGCACCAACTGGGTCGTGCTCGATGGCCTGAAGGCCGGTGAGCAGGTCATGGTCGACGGCTTCCAGAAGATCATGAACCCCAAGGCCCCGGTCAAGGCCGTGCCCTGGTCGCCGATGGGCGCTGCCCCGGCGCCGGCTGCGGCTTCTGCAGCCGCTTCGGCCGCCTCCTCGGCTTCCGCCGCCAACTGAAAGGCGGCCCGCCATGTCCCGTTTCTTCATTGAACGCCCCATCTTCGCGTGGGTGATCGCGCTCTTCATCATCGTGTTCGGTGGTGTGGCCATCACGCAGTTGCCCATCTCCCAGTACCCGACGGTGGCGCCACCCTCCATCGTCATCAGCGCCACCTACCCGGGCGCCTCGGCCAAGACGCTGGACGAATCCGTCATCAGCGTGATCGAGCAGGAGCTCAATGGCTCGCCCGGTCTGGCCTACATGGAATCGGTCAGCCAGGCCAACGGCACCGGCTCGATCACCGTCACCTTCGAGACCGGCACCAACATCGACCTCGCCCAGGTCGATGTGCAGAACCGCCTCTCGCGTGCCTCGCCACGCCTGCCCTCGGCGGTGACGCAGCAGGGCGTGAAGGTCGACAAGTCGCGCAGCAACTTCCTGATGTTCGTGATGTTGTCGTCGAGCAACCCGGCCTACGACCCCATCGCCCTGGGTGACTACGCCTCGCGCAACGTCATCCCCGAGCTGCAGCGCGTGCCCGGCATCGGCCAGGCGCAACAGTTCGGCACCGAGCGTGCCATGCGCATCTGGGTGGACCCGGCCAAGCTGGTCTCCTACGGCCTCGGCATGGCCGACGTCAACAACGCCATCAAGGCCCAGAACGCCCTGGTGCCCGCCGGTGCGCTGGGTGACCGCCCCAACCTGAGCGAGCAGACCGTCTCGGCCACCGTGGTGGTCAACGGCCTGCTGGCCAACGAGAAGGAGTTCGGCAACATCGTGCTGCGCGCCAAGGCCGACGGCTCCACCGTGCGCCTGAAGGACGTGGCACGCGTCGAGCTGGGCGCCCAGTCCTACACGCCGTATGCGCGCCTCAATGGCAAGCCCGCCACCGGCATCGGCCTGCAGCTTTCGCCCACCGGCAACGCGCTGCAGTCTGCCGAAGCGGTCAAGGCCCGCATGGCCGAGCTCAAGAAGTTCTTCCCCGAAGGCGTGGACTTCTCCATCCCCTACGACACCTCGGGCTTCGTGAAGATCTCCATCGGCCAGGTGGTCGAGACCCTGATCGAGGCCATCGCCCTGGTGTTCGTGGTGATGTTCCTCTTCCTGCA
Source organism: Aquabacterium sp. (assembly GCF_021768455.1). Classification (GTDB taxonomy): domain Bacteria; phylum Pseudomonadota; class Gammaproteobacteria; order Burkholderiales; family Burkholderiaceae_C; genus Aquabacterium. The sequence continues at coordinate 5,301 of NZ_JAIZVX010000163.1, forward strand.
GAACTTCCGCTACACCCTGATCCCGACGCTGGTGGTGCCCGTGGCCCTGCTGGGCACCTTCGGCGTGATGTCGGTGATGGGTTTTTCCATCAACGTGCTGACCATGTTCGGCATGGTGCTGGCCATCGGCATCCTGGTCGACGACGCCATCGTGGTGGTCGAAAACGTGGAGCGCCTCATGGCGCAGGAGGGCCTGAGCCCGCTGCAGGCCACCCGCAAGGCCATGACCCAGATCAGCGGCGCCATCATCGGCATCACCGTGGTGCTGGTCTCGGTCTTCATCCCCATGGCCTTCTTCTCGGGCTCGGTGGGCAACATCTACCGGCAGTTCTCGCTGTCGATGGTGGCCTCGATGCTGTTCTCGGCCTTCCTGGCCCTGTCGCTCACGCCGGCCCTGTGCGCCACGCTGCTCAAGCCTGTCGACCCGGATCACCACGACAAGAAGGGCTTCTTCGGCTGGTTCAACCGCAGCTTCACCGCCACCACCCATGGCTACGAAAGCTGGGCGGCCAAGCTGGTGCGCCGTGGTGGCCGCGTGCTGCTCATCTACGCCGTGATCCTGGGTGTGGTCGGCTGGCTGTATGTGCGCATGCCGTCTTCCTTCCTGCCCAACGAAGACCAGGGCAACCTGATCGTCAACGTGCAGCTGCCTCCGGGTGCCACCTCGAACCGCACCGAAGAGGTCATCTCGCAGGTCGAAGACTTCTTCCTGAAGCAGCCCGAGGTGAAGTCCATCGTGGGCGTGGTGGGCTTCAGCTTCTCTGGCTCCGGTCAGAACGCCGCGCTGGGTTTCGTGACCCTCAAGGACTGGGACGAGCGCAAGGGTGAACAGCACTCTGCGCAGGCCCTGGCTGGGCGCGCCTTCGGTGCGCTGATGGGCATCCGCGATGCCTTCATCTTCCCGCTGAACCCGCCCGCCATCCGCGAGCTGGGCAACGGCACGGGCTTCTCCGTGCGCCTGCAGGACCGCGGCGGCCTCGGCCACGATGTGCTGCTGGCGGCCCGCAACCAGTTCCTGGGCATGGCCGCGCAAAACCCCATGCTGACGGGCGTTCGCCCCGATGGCCTGGAAGACGCGCCCCAGCTGCAGCTGGACATCGACCGCGAAAAAGCCCAGGCCCTGGGCGTGTCGGTCGACACCATCAGCAGCACGCTGTCGACCGCGCTGGGTTCGACCTATGTGAACGACTTCAGCAACCAGTCGCGCATGCAGCGTGTGGTGGTGCAGGCCGATGCCAAGTCCCGCATGCAGCCCGAGCAGATCGGCCAGCTCAATGTGGTCAACAGCGCCGGCCAGACCGTGCCGCTGTCGGCCTTCGTGAGCAGCCGCTGGGTCACGGGTCAGATGCAGGCCGTGCGCTACAACGGCTACCCCGCCATGCGCATCGCCGGTGACGCGGCCGCGGGTTACAGCACGGGCCAGGCCATGGCCGAGGTCGAACGCATGGCGGCGCAACTGCCCCCCGGCATCGGCATCGAGTGGACAGGCCTGTCGCGTGAAGAAAAGGCTTCGGGCTCGCAGGCCACGACGCTGCTGATCTTCTCGCTGCTGGCCGTGTTCCTCTGCCTGGCCGCGCTGTACGAGAGCTGGTCCATCCCCATGGCCGTGCTGCTGGTGGTGCCTCTGGGCATCCTGGGCTCGCTGCTGGGCGCCAACTTCCGCGACATGCCCAACGACGTCTACTTCAAGGTCGGTCTCATCACGGTGATGGGTCTGTCGGCGAAGAACGCCATCCTGATCATCGAGTTCGCCAAGGAACTCCAGGAGAAGGGCATGGGCCTGCTGGAGGCCACGCTGCAGGCCTGCCACCTGCGCTTCCGCCCGATCATCATGACCTCGCTGGCCTTCATCCTGGGCGTGCTGCCCCTGGTGCTGGCCAACGGTGCCGGCGCCGCCGCCCAGCGCGCCATCGGCACCGGCGTGATGAGTGGCATGATCGCCGCGACCGTGCTGGCGGTGTTCTTTGTGCCCGTGTTCTTCGTGGTGGTGCGGCGCTTCTTCCCGGCGCCCGCTGCCCAGCCCCAAGTGGAGTCCGACCATGATTGAAAAGGCTGAGACCTTGTTGACGGGCTCGCGCCTGCGCGCCGTGGCGGTGGCCACGGCCATCCTGGGCCTGAGCGCCTGCTCCTTCACGCCCGAGTACACACGCCCTGAACTGGCCGTGCCGGCGGCGCTGCCGGTGGCGGCCGGTGCGTCGGCCGCCGAGGCCGCGAAGGTGGCCGAGTTGCCCTGGCGCAGCTACTTCCCCGACACCCGCCTGCAGCAGCTGATCGCCACGGCGCTCGAGCACAATCGCGATCTGCGCGTGGCCGTGCTCAACATCGACCAACTCCAGGCCGCCTACCAGATCCAGAACGCCGACCGTTTCCCCTCGCTCAACGGCGTGGTCAACGGCTCGCGTGCACGCGCCACCTCGTCGCCTTTTGCCTATGGCAACAGCGTGCAGGCCGGCGTGCAGGTGTCGGCCTACGAGCTCGACCTGTTCGGCCGCGTCAAGGCCCTGAGCGAGGCCGCCTCGGCCCAGGTGCTGGCCTCCGAGGCCGCGCGCCGCGCCACCCACATCAGCCTGGTCGCCTCGGTGGCCAACGCCTACTACGCCCTGTGGGCCGACCGCTGGCAGCAGGCCCTGGCCGACCAGACCCTGCAGACCCGCGAGGCCTCCCTCAAGCTGCTGCAGCTCAAGTTCGACAACGGCGTGCTCAACGAGCTCGACCTGCGCTCGGCGCAGTCCCTGGTTGAGGCCGCCCGCGTGACCCAGGCCCAGGCCCAGCGTCAGTGGGCGCAGGACCTCTCGGCCCTGAACCTGCTGCTGGGCCAGAGTGCCCCGGCCGCGCTGTTGCCACCGGTGGCCAATGCGGCCGCGCTCACGCCGCTCACGGGTTCGGCCCAGGCCGCCAGTGCCCAGATCAGCGCCACGCTGTGGCCAGGTCTGAGCGAGCTGCCCGTGGGCGTGTCCTCCGAGGTGCTGCTGCAGCGGCCCGACATCGTCCAGGCCGAGCAGGCCCTGGTCGGCGCCAATGCCAACATCGGCGCGGCCCGTGCGGCGCGCTTCCCGCGCATCGCCCTGACGGCCTCGGCCGGCGTGGCCAGCACCTCGCTGTCGGGCCTGTTCGATGGCGGCCTCTTCGGTGCCAGCATCGCGCCCGCCATCAGCGTGCCCCTGTTCGATGCCGGTCGCACCGGCGCCGCGGTCGACGCGGCCTATGTGAAGCGCGACATCGCCGTGGCCCAGTACGACAAGGCGGTGCAGACCGCCTTCAAGGAAGTGGCCGATGCCCTGGTGGCCCGCAGCACCTATGCCGACCAGGCCCAGGCTCAGCTGGCCCAGGCCCAGGCCGAGGCGGCCCGCCTGCGCCTGTCCACGCTGCGCTACGACACCGGCGTGGCCAGCCAGCTCGACCTGCTCGATGCCCAGCGCGCACTCTTCTCGGCCCAACAGGCCCTGATCAGCGCCCAACTGGCTCGCCAGCAGGCCCACATCGGGGTCTACAAGGCCCTGGGCGGCGGCTGGGTGGCCGACGAAGGCCGCCAGCAGGCCAGCGCCCGC
>NZ_JAIZVX010000035.1 GCF_021768455.1 Aquabacterium sp.
ACCTGCCAGCCCGACAGGTACACGGCTTCCAGACCAGCCTTGGCCTGCTGCATGGCCTGACCGGCGGTGATGGCGCCGAAGGCGTTGACGTAGCCCTTCTTGGCGCCGCCGTTGACCTTCTCCCACAGCTTCTCGGCACCCATCTTGGCGAGGGTGTACTCGGGCTGCATGCTGCCGCGCAGACGGACGACGTCGGCAGCGGAGTAGCCGCGCTTCACGAGCTTCCAACGGGGGTTTTCGGCCCAGTCTTTTTCCAGGGCAGCGATTTGCTGTTCACGGGTGAGTTTCGTCATGACGATCTCCGGGAGAGGTGTTGATGGGTGGTGCTTGAAAACGAGTTCAGTCTAGCGCGTTTTGGGCTCCGCGGCAAAGACTTATGTCTTATATAAGACATATCCCTTCATTCGCGGGGCGCACACCAGGGAAGATGGCATGCTCTCGCATGATGCAAAAAAGAGACAGGTTGCGCCACAGCCTTTCAGCAAGCCGCCCCGATCCGGACAAGCCCCCTGCCAGCGCGCGCCCCTTGCGCGCACATTGACACCCAGTCAAGGCAAGATGAAGACATCCCGCCTGCCCACGCAGCCTCACCAACCGGACAGACAAGGCCCACCAATGACCTCCCACTTCGATGCGTTCTGGATGCCCTTCACCGCCAACCAGGACTTCAAGCAGGCGCCTCGCCTCCTGTCTCGCGCCAAGGACATGCACTACTGGACGCCCGAGGGGCGCGAAGTGCTGGATGGCACCTCCGGCCTGTGGTGCGTGAACGCTGGCCATTCGCGCCCCCGCATTGCAGAAGCCATCGCCAGGCAGGCCGCCGAGATGGATTTCGCACCGCCCTTCCAGATGGGGCATCCACTGGCCTTCGAGTTGGCCGACCGGCTGCAGCGCCTGGCGCCAGAGGGCCTGAACCGCGTCTTTTTCACCAACTCGGGCTCGGAGTCGGTGGACACGGCGCTCAAGATCGCCCTGGCTTACCACCGGGTGCGTGGCGAGGCCCAGCGCACCCGGCTGATCGGGCGGGAGCGGGGCTACCACGGCGTGAACTTCGCGGGCACAGCCCTTGGCGGCATGGGCCCGAACCGCAAGATGTTCGGCTCCAGCCTCTCGGGGGTGGACCACCTGCGTCACACCCACGACCTGTCTCGCAATGCCTTCACCAAAGGGCAGCCGGAACACGGCGCCGAATTGGCGGACGACCTGGAACGGTTGGTCGCGCTGCACGATGCCTCGACCATCGCGGCCGTGATCGTTGAGCCCATGGCTGGCTCCACCGGGGTGTTGCTGCCCCCCAAAGGCTACCTGCAACGCCTGCGCGCGCTGTGTGACAAGCACGGCATCCTGCTGATCTTCGACGAGGTGATCACCGGCTTCGGGCGACTGGGCGCACCGTTTGCCGCCCAGGCCTATGGCGTGACGCCGGACATGATCACCGCAGCCAAGGGCATCACCAATGGCGCTGTGCCGATGGGTGCGGTGTTCGTGAAACAGGGCATCCACGACGCCTTCATGGCGGCCGCGCCCACAGGCATCGAATTGCCGCACGGCTACACCTATTCGGGCCACCCCCTGGCCTGCGCCGCCGCCCTGGCCACGCTGGACACCTACGCGGAGGAAGACCTCCTGACACGGGGCCTGCGCATGCAGCCCACGCTGGAAGCCGCCGCCCACAGCCTGAAAGGGCTGCCGCACATCGTCGACATCCGCAACACAGGCCTGGTGGCGGCCATCGAATTCGCGCCGCGCCCTGGTGCTGCGCCAGGGCGACGTGCGTTCGAGGTCTTCCTGAAATGCTTCGAGGCCGGCGTGCTGCTGCGGGCCGCTGGCGACAACATCGCCATCGCGCCGCCGCTGATCGTGAGCGACGCGCAGATCCACCAGATCGTGGACACCCTGAAACGCGTCATCCCAACGATCGAATGACGCCAGGCCACGTCTGCCCATGAAAAAACCGCCGACACCTCACGGTGCGGCGGCTTGCATGATGCGCACGGCTTCGGCACCGCTCAGGGCGCCACAGCCAGGCGGGTGATCAGTGACCTTGCTTGGCGAAAGCAGCCAGGCCGGTCACGACTTCGGCCTTGGCGGCGTCGATGCCTTCCCAGCCCACGACCTTCACCCACTTGCCGGGTTCCAGATCCTTGTAGTGCTCGAAGAAGTGCTTGATCTGGGCGATCAGCAGCTCGGGCAGGTCTTCCATCTTCTGGATGCCCTTGTACATGGCGCAGATCTTCTCGGTCGGCACGGCCACGATCTTGGAGTCGCCACCGGCTTCGTCTTCCATCTTCAGGATGCCCAGCGGACGGCAGGGAATGACCACGCCGGGTTGCAGGGGGAAGGGGGTGACCACCAGCACGTCGCAGGGGTCGCCGTCGGCGGCGATGGTCTGCGGCACGTAGCCGTAGTTGCAGGGGTAGTGCATGGCCGTGCCCATGAAGCGGTCCACGAAAACGGCGCCGGTTTCATGGTCGATCTCGTACTTGATCGGATCGGCGTTGGCCGGGATTTCGATGATGACGTTGAAGGCATCGGGTGCCTTGGCACCGGCGGGAACGTTGAGCAGACTCATGATGGACTCGATCACAAGGTTGAAGATTCGGGAAGAGCGCAAGTGTAGGGGATGGCCGCCCTGCCCTGGCGCCCGACTTGGTGCGTCAGCCTGACACAGGCGACTGTCAACTTTTCGACAATCCCGCCTGCGCATGTTGCGGCGCACAAAAATGTGCTTGCAATCGCGCTTCGCTTGGCTGATACTGAAGTCATGTTGCAGCGCAGCAAAGGCAGATAGCCAGAGCGCATTGGCCTCACCTACCGCAACACCAACCCATCAACGCTTAGGAGATCCACATGTCGACCGCTGAACAACTGCTCGCCACCCAAAAGGCCAACCTCGCCACCTTCTTCGAACTGGGCCAAAAGGCTTTCGAAGGCGTGGAAAAGATGGTTGAACTGAACCTGCAGGTTGCCAAGACCTCGCTGGAAGAAGTCTCCGAACACACCAAGGCCCTGCTGTCGGTCAAGGACGCCCAAGAGCTGCTGGCCCTGCAAGCCAGCCTGTTGCAGCCTTCGGCTGAAAAGGCCGCTGCCTACGGCCGTCACCTGTACGACATCGCTTCGTCGACCAGCGCTGAAGTCAGCAAGCTGGCCGAAACCCAAGTGGCAGAAGCTCAGAAGAAGTTCGTGTCTGTGGTGGACACCGCCGTGAAGAACGCACCGGCTGGCACCGAAAACGCCGTCGTGCTGGTCAAGTCGGCTGTCGCCGCTGCCAACAACGCTTTCGACAGCGTCCAAAAGGCCGCCAAGCAAGCCGCCGACGTCGCCGAAGCCAACTTCCAGGCCATCACCAACACCGCCGTGAAGGCCACCCAGGCTGCCACCAGCAAGTCGCGCAAGGCTGCTTGATCAATCCAGGCGAACGAGGCCAGGAGAGCTGCTTACAAAAATTTGCAGTCCCAGGGCCTCGGAGAGTGAACCACTGACCAGAAGGCGACTCTCAGTAGAGCCGCTCTGGACAAGCGGCACTCCCTGAAAGGTTGTCTCCTCGGTACCCCATGAACCTTTTCTAAGGTACCTTTCAAGCCCGGTGGTTCGCCATCGGGCTTTTTTTATGCTGAGTTGACCCTGTCCGTCCATGATCCCCTGGCTCGAATCCGATGCCCCCTTCCCCGACACGGCGCAGGCCCTGGGGGAGAACTCTGACGCACCAGGCCTGCTGGCTGCGGGCGGGGAACTCAGCACCACGCGCCTCGAACAGGCCTACCGGCGGGGCATCTTCCCCTGGTTCAGCCCTGGCCAGCCGGTGCTGTGGTGGAGCACGGACCCGCGCATGGTGCTACCGGTGGCCGACTTCAAGCTGTCCCGCTCGTTGCGCAAGACCATCCAGAAGTTCCGGCGCACGCCCGGCTGCGAAGTGCGGGTGGACTCCGCCTTCACGGACGTCATCCGGGCCTGTGCCAACACGCCGAGAGAGGGGCAGGACGGCACCTGGATCGTCTCCGACATCCAGAAAACCTACCAACAGTGGCACGCCCAGGGGCGGGTGCACTCCTTCGAGACCTGGGTCCATGGCCGGCTCGCGGGTGGCCTCTACGGGGTCAGCGTGGGCCGCATGTTTTACGGTGAATCGATGTTCGCGCGACAGACCGATGCATCGAAGATCGCCTTGGCGGCACTGGTGTGTTTCTGCCGCCGCCACGGCATCGACGTGATCGACTGCCAGCAGCAGACGGCCCACCTGGCCTCTTTGGGTGCAAGGCCCTGGCCACGCGCGCGTTTCGAGGCCCATTTGCGGGGGGTGATCGACGCCTCGCCGCCGACGGAATGGTCCTATGATGATTCGGATTGGGCAGCACTGGACGGCTTGGCATGACGCACCTCAAAGACCTGCCGCTGGCGTCTCTGCAGTTCTACGCCACGGCCCCCTACCCTTGCAGCTACCTGGATGACAAGGTTGCGCGCTCGCAGGTGGCGACGCCCAGCCATCTGATCAATGCCGATGTGTATTCGGGCCTGGTCGCCAATGGTTTCCGCCGAAGCGGCATGTTCACCTACCGCCCCCATTGCGACGGCTGCCAGGCCTGTGTGCCTCTGCGCATTCCCGCGGCAAACTTCGAACCCACACGCAGCCAGAAGCGAGCGTGGAAAGCCCACGAGCACCTCGAGGCCCGTGTGCTGCGCCTGTGTTTCACCCCCGAGCACTACCAGCTCTACCTGCGCTACCAGGCCGGTCGCCACAAGGGCGGCGGCATGGACCACGACTCGGTCGACCAGTACACCCAGTTCCTGCTGCAGAGCCGCGTGAACTCGCGCCTCGTCGAGTTCCGCGAACCGGCCCTGCCCGGCGAAGAACAGGGCAGGCTGAAGATGGTGTCCATCCTGGACATCCTCAACGACGGGCTGTCGGCGGTCTACACCTTCTATGAGCCCGAAGCACGGGTGAGCTACGGCACCTACAACGTGCTGTGGCAGATCCGGCAAGCCAGGCAACTCGGCCTGCCCTACCTCTATCTGGGCTACTGGATCGCCGAGAGCCCCAAAATGGCCTACAAGGCGCAGTTCCTGCCGCACCAGGTGCTTCAGGGCGGGCAATGGCGAGATCGCCTCCGCGAGGCCGGCACCAGCCCGGCGAACACGCCCTGGCCTGAGTCCGACGCCTGATCAAGGCGCCAGCACCACCTGCCCACTCACAGTGACCTGCAACAGGCCTTTGCCTGGCTCAACGGGCAAAGGGGCGTCGGCCATCTCGATGCCCTTGGCACGCACGGCCATGAGCATGGGAGGGCGCCCTTCGAAGCCCGGTTCGGTGGACGACACCGAAATCTCCCCCAGCCCCCATGACTTGAACCCAAAGCCACTGGCCACCTGCTCCGCACGGGCCTTGAAGCGCGCAATGGCCTGCTGGGTCAGTTCGGCTTCTTTCTGCTCGCGCAGAGCCCTGGAGAGGCCATAGGACACCCCCACCACCTGGAGCTGGCTGAGCTTGCCTGCGGCCTGGCTGATCCGGGCGATGTCGGTGCCTTCCAGCACCAACTGGGCACTGCCCTGCCAGCCATTGACTCGTCCATTGCTCTGGTAGCGCGGCTGAACGGAAAAGCTGCCCGTACGGACCTCCATGGCGCCCGGCTGGGCGGTCTTGCGCGCCTCGGCCAGGGCCGCTTCCAGCTGCTGCTTGAGGCCAGACTGCACCTCGGCCGCCTGGCTGCCTTCGCGGGTGGCCTGCAGCGTGATGACCATGAGGTCCTGGGTGAGCTCCTGGGTGGCGCTCGCCTGAAAGCTGACCACGTTCTGGCGGGCAGGCTCGGCCTGAGCGGCTTGCGCGCCCCAGGCCAGGGGAAGCGCCAGCGACAGCGCCAGGGCGCGGCTGACCAGGGGGAAGGCGGCAGAACGGGCGATCGGGAGGCGGCGCATGGGGCTCCTTGCATGATGGGATGGAACCTCAACGCCGCGACCACCCGGCTGGACGACACGCCCTGCCGCCCGATGCACCCGGATCAACCCGCAGGGCCGCATGGAGGCACGCAACAGGCCCTATGCCCAAGGCGCTTGACGCGCATCGCCCCGGGTCGCAATATTTGTAACAGCCGGTCAGAGGCAGCGTTTGGCCACGCATAAACTGGCCACAATCTGCCTCTGTTACAAATACAAAGGACAGCAGAGATGAGCTCGACGCCCAACACCCAGCGTCCCGACCGCGTGCTCGTGGTCGACGACGACGCCCGCATCCGGGATCTGCTCCGCCGCTACCTGAGCCAGGAGGGATTCGAGGTGCTGCTGGCGGAAGACGCCAAGGCCCTCAACCGCCTGCTGACCCGCGAAACCGTGGACCTCATCGTGCTGGACCTGATGCTGCCCGGCGAAGACGGCCTGTCCATCTGCCGCCGCCTGCGCGCCGCCAACGACGTCACGCCCATCATCATGCTGACCGCTAAGGTGGAAGACGTGGACCGCATCGTGGGCCTGGAAGTGGGTGCCGACGACTACCTGCCCAAGCCCTTCAACCCGCGCGAACTGCTGGCGCGCATCCATGCTGTTTTGCGCCGGCGCCCAGCCCAGGAAGCACCAGGGGCCCCCGCCAAAGACGCACAGACCGTGACCTTCGGCCCCTTCGAGTTCGACCTGGCCCTGCGCCGGTTGAGCAAGGAAGGTGAGCCCATCGCCCTGACCACGGGCGAGTTCTCGATGCTCAAGGCCCTGGTGCGCCACCCTCGCCAACCGCTGAGCCGCGACAAGCTGGCCCAACTGGCCCGCGGACGCGAGTTCGAACCCTTCGACCGCAGCCTCGATGTGCAGATCTCGCGCCTGCGCAAGATGATCGAGCCCGATCCGGCCCAGCCACGCTACATCCAGACCGTCTGGGGCGTGGGCTACGTTTTCGTGCCGGACGGCGGGGCCTGATGCATGGCCCGCAAGCGTTTTGCACTGAGCCTGTTCTGGCGAACCTTCATCCTGCTGGCCCTGCTGTTGACGGCCGGCATCGTCGCCTGGGTGCAAACCTTCAAGGCCCTGGAATTTGAACCCCGCGCCGTGCAGGCCTCCCAGCAGGTGGCCAGCCTGGTGAACCTGTCGCGGGCCGCCTTGCGCTACGCCGACGCGATCAACCGTGTCACGCTGATCAAGACGCTGTTCGACCAAGAGTCGATCGTGCTGAAGCCCCGCGAGCCGACCGACCGGTTCGCGCCCTACGAGGTCGACCGCTTCACGCGGGCCATCGGGCAGGAACTGCGCTCGCGCCTGGGGCCCACCACGGTGGTCGCCAGCAGCGTGAACGGCAAGCCTGGCCTGTGGGTGGGCTTCCAGATCGAGCGGGACAACTACTGGCTGCAGGCGGACAACAACCGCGTCGGGCCGCTCACGGGGCGCACCTGGTTCATCTGGGTGGGCATCGCCCTGGCGGCCACCCTGATGGGCTCGGTCGTGATTGCCAGGCTGATCAACCAGCCGCTGCGGGAGTTGTCGTTCGCGGCCAGCCGCATCCGCGAAGGCGAGTACGACTCGGTGCTCGACGAAAGCATGATCACCCGCGAGATCCGCGAGGTGAACCAGGGCTTCAACCGCATGGCGCGCGAACTGGCCAAGGTGGAAGAAGACCGCGCCGTGATGCTCGCCGGCATCAGCCACGACCTGCGCACGCCGCTGGCCCGCCTGCGCCTAGAGGCCGAAATGAGCGTGGTGGACGAGGAGGCCAAGCGCAACATCGCGGCCGACATCGACCAGCTCGACGCCATCATCGACAAGTTCATGGACTACGCCCGCCCGGGTGCGGTCGAGTTGATGCCGGTGCACGTCTCGAGCGTGGTCGACAAATCCATCAGCCAGTTCCGGGACACCAAGCGCATCCGCATCACCGCCAAGTTGCCCATCGACACCAAGGTCATGGCCGACGAGACCGAACTCGGCCGGGTGCTGACCAACCTGTTCGAGAACGCGCGACGCTATGGCCGCAACACCTACACGGGCGTGACGAACGTGGACGTGAGCTACATGCGCTCGGGCGCGTGGGTGATCCTGAGCGTGCGCGACCACGGCCCGGGTGTGGCACCGGAGAAGCTCTCGCAGCTGACCACGCCGTTCTTCCGCGGTGACGCAGCACGCACGGCGGCCACGGGTGCCGGCCTGGGCCTGGCCATCGTGGACAAGGCCCTGCAGCGCATGGGCGGCGGCTTCGAGCTGGCGAATGCGCCCGGCGGCGGGCTGATCGCCCACATCAAGCTAAAGCGGGCGCCCTGAGCCCCCGGCTCAGCGCTTGTAAAGCAGGCAGACGGCGCGGGCCTCGATGGCCCGGCCCTCGCCCACCGGGCCCATTTTTTCGGCCGTCTTGGCCTTCACATTGACCTGATCCGACGCCAGGCCCAGGGCCGCGGCGATGCGTTCGCGCATGGCGGGGATGTGTGGGGCCATCTTCGGTGCCTGGGCCACGATGGTGGTGTCGACATTGCAGATGCCCCAGCCGGCTGCACCCACGCGGCGCGCCGCCTCCTGGAGAAGCACGACCGAGTCGGCGCCCTTGAACTGCGGGTCGGTGTCCGGAAAATGCCGGCCGATGTCGCCCAGGCCGGCGGCGCCCAGCAGGGCGTCGGTAAGGGCGTGAAGCAGGGCATCGGCGTCGGAGTGCCCCAGCAGGCCGTGGGTGTGCGGGATGGTGACGCCGCCCAGGATGAGCGGACGACCGGTGACGAGGGCGTGGGTGTCCCAGCCTTCGCCGACGCGCAGTGCGGGTGGGTTCATGGTGTGCGGTGAGAGGGTTGCGCCATGGGGGGATTGTCGCTGCAAGCACGCCACGCCCGCAGACCGCGCCAACAGGCACAGCCCGCACCGAGTTGGGACACGCCACCGACATCGGCACCACCCACGTCTGCAATGCACCAACACGGCGCGCACGATGGAGGCCATTTCGGCGCCCACCGTCAAATATCGCCCCAATAGCGGGCATGCAAATTGCTTTCATTTGGTGCGTCGCGACCCAAGGCGGCGCAATCACCCCAAGGCGGTGCGCCGCCACGTTCTTTCTGGACTTTGCAGCATGGACCAACTCAAACAAGGCGCTGATGCGCTCTTCATCCTCCTGGGCGCCGTGATGGTGCTGGCGATGCACGCGGGCTTCGCCTTCCTCGAACTCGGCACAGTGCGCCACAAGAACCAGGTCAACGCCCTGGTCAAGATCCTGGTGGACTTCTGTGTCTCGACCATCGCCTACTTCTTTGTGGGCTACACCGTGGCCTATGGCGTGGACTTCTTTGCCGGCGCCGGCACCCTGGCGGCCAACAATGGCTACGCCCTGGTGAAGTTCTTCTTCCTCCTGACCTTTGCCGCCGCCATCCCGGCCATCATTTCCGGTGGCATCGCGGAACGGGCCAAGTTCGGGCCGCAATTGCTGGCCACGGCCGTGATCGTGGGCGTCTTCTACCCGCTCGTGGAGGGTGCGGTGTGGGCCAACAAGTTCGGCTTCGAGGACTGGCTGCAGGCGGTCACCGGCGGACAACTGCATGACTTTGCCGGCTCGGTGGTCGTGCACGCCTTTGGCGGCTGGATCGCGCTGCCGGCGGTGCTGATCCTGGGCGCGCGCCGCAACCGTTATCGCAAGAACGGCGAGATGTCGGCCCACCCGCCTTCGAGCATCCCATTCCTGGCGCTGGGTTCGTGGATCCTGGCCGTGGGCTGGTTCGGCTTCAACGTGATGAGCGCCCAGACGATCGACAAGATCTCGGGCCTCGTGGCGGTGAACTCGCTGATGGCCCTGGTGGGCGGCACCCTGGTGGCCGTGCTGATGGGCAAGAACGACCCTGGCTTTGCCTACAACGGCCCTCTGGCCGGTCTGGTGGCCGTGTGCGCGGGCTCCGACATCTTCCATCCGGCTGGCGCGCTGGTGGTGGGCGGCCTGGCCGGTGCCATTTTCGTGACCATGTTCACCCTGGTTCAGAACAAGTGGAAGATCGATGACGTGCTGGGCGTCTGGCCGCTGCACGGCCTGTGTGGCGCCTGGGGTGGCATCGCTGCGGGCATCTTCGGGCAGACGGGCCTGGGTGGGGCCGGTGGCGTGAACCTGGGCACCCAACTGCTGGGCACCCTGCTGGTGGTGGTCTTCGCGCTGCTGACGGGCGGCATCGTCTACGGCCTGATCCACAAGCTGATGGGCCTGCGTCTGACGCAGGAAGAAGAGTTCGAGGGCGCCGACCTGTCGATCCACCGCATCAAGGCCACGCCGGATCACGAAACCTCGTGGTGATGCCCCGGTGACGCCATCGTTGTGATGCGTGCGCAAGAATCCGCACATTTTCACTTTTGCGCGTTTTTGGCGCTCAAGCCACCGCTGATGTCGACCGATGACCTTGCCAACTCCATGGACAAGGTTCGGTATGACGCTGCGCTTGAACACCCTTGCACGCATCTTCGCCGCCGCGGTGACGATGGCCACCACGCTCGGCGTACTCGCCGGGTCACCCTCAACGGCGCCCGGCACCGATCCCTGGCTGCGCCCTGCAGAAGTGCCTGCACCACCGGACAACGTTCCGAATCCAGACCGGGTGCACCTGGGCAAGGTTCTGTTTTTCGAGCCCCGGCTGTCCGGTTCAGGCTTCCTGAGTTGTGCCAGTTGCCACAACCCGGCCATGGGTTGGTCGGACGGACTCCCCACCGGCTTCGGCCATGATTTCAAGCGACTCGGCCGCGCGACCCCGACCATCCTGAACACGGTCTACCAGCCCTTGCTGATGTGGGACGGTCGCAAACCCAACCTGGAAGAGCAGGCTCTGGGGCCGATCGAGGCCGTGGGTGAAATGAACCTGCCCCTGGACGAACTGCCCAAGAGACTTGGCGCCATCAACGGCTACCTGGCTCTCTTCGAGAAAGCCTACCCTGGCGAGGGCATCACCAAGCAAACCGTGGGCAAAGCGCTTGCAAGCTTCGAGCGCACGATTGTGTCGACCACCTCGCCTTTCGACCGCTGGCGCAAGGGTGACCAGCGCGCGGTGAACGAATCGGTCAAGCGAGGCTTCGAGCTTTTCCAGAACAAGGCCGCCTGCGCCAAATGCCACCAGGGCTTCAATTTCACGGACAACGGCTTCCACAACATCGGGGTTCGCTCGCTTGGCGACACCGAGGACGAAGGCCGCTTCGCACACCGCAAGATCAAAGTGCTCAAGGGGGCCTTCAAGACACCCACCTTGCGTGACGTGGAACTGACCGCGCCCTACATGCACAACGGCATCTACCGCACGCTGGAAGAGGTCATCGACCACTACGACCGCGGCGGCGATACGAAGACCAATTTGAGCCCGAACATGCAGGCGCTGAACCTCACGACCCAGGAAAAGCAGGACCTCGTGGCCTTCATGAAGAGCCTCACCGGCGACCCCATGCGCGTGGTCCTGCCACAACTGCCCTACTGACCGACTGCCCTCTCTTGCCAGGATTCAGCCATGAAACACCTCCTTGCCCTGCTGTTCTTCTGCCCTGCTCTTGCCATGGCGGCCGACCACACCGTTGCCCAGAAAGGCAAGGCCTTCTCGGTCGCCAGCCTGGCCATCAAAGTGGGGGACAAGGTCGCCTTCCGCAATGACGACCCCTTTGCACACAACATTTTCACGCTGAGCGACCCGATGCAGTTCGACCTGGGGACCTATCCCCAGGGACAAGCCAAATCTGTGACGTTCACCAAGGCTGGACAGTACGAGATCGAGTGCGCCATCCACCCCGAAATGAAGATGCTGATCAACGTCAAGCCTTGAGCCCGTGCCATGGCATTCATGACCTTGCGCGGCCTCGCCCTGCTGGCCCTGCTCTTTCACGCTGGTGCGTCCTGGGCAGATCCTCTCTTGCAACAAGGGGAGCACATCTTTCGCAGCCGCTGTGTGGTGTGCCACGGCGTGAACGCCGACGGCCGCTCGGACCTCGCACGCATCATGCGGCCGCCCCCCGCCAACCTGCGAGCCAGCAAGCTGGACGACGACGCCCGCGCCGCCATTGTCCGCAAGGGCGGTGAGGCCGTGGGGCGCTCAAGCAACATGCCCGTCTGGGAATCCGAACTGAGCCAAGACGAGATCAGGGCGGTGGTGGCCTACGTGGGCACCCTGAAGGCGCACGCACCATGAGGCCGGAACGCCGTGCACTGATCGGCTTGCTGCTGTCGACAGCGGCCGTGGGGCTGCGCGCCCAGATCACACCCAGGGAGCCTGCCCTGCAGCATGGCGAAGCGCCCTTGCCGGGCCTGGGCGGCCCGCTGGACCTGATCGACCAGCATGGCAAGCCCTTTCGGCTGCAGCAGCTCAAGGGTGAGGCCGTGATCGTGTTCTTCGGTTTCACACGGTGCAGCCAAAGCTGCCCGATTGCCCTGGCTCAATGGCAGGCCGTGGTGGCGAACATGGGCATGCGGCGCCCTCCGCGTGTGGTGTTCGTGACGCTGGACCCACTGAGCGACGATCCCGCTGCGCTCAAGGCCTACGTTGCGGGCTTTGGCCCGCAGGCCATCGGTCTGACCGGCACGCCGACGCAGATCGACGAAGCCGCCCGTCGATACGGGATCGGTGTGGAACAGGGCGGGAAGGAGCTGGCGCACAGCGCGCGCTGGTTCCTTCTGGGACCGGAGCTGCGACCAATGCGAGCCTACAAAGTCAGTACCCCACCGGCACTGCTGGCCCAAGACCTGACCAAGGCGCAACAGTTCTTTGATGCGAACACAGCCTGGCAAAAGGGACGGACATGACCACAACGCAAACACCGCGCCGCACAGCATGGTGGTCCGGGCTGCGTGCCCGCTTCAGCCGACGCATCGGCGCTCGCATGGCGATGGCCTTCGCGGCGATGGGCCTGTTGATGATCGGCCTGAGCACAGCAGGGGGCTTGCAGCTTTGGCAGCAACATGCGCAGTTTGCCCTGGTGCTGGATCACAGCGTGCCCCACCTCACACGGCTGCAGGACATTGGCAACGAGGTCAATGCCGTGAACCTGGCGGCACGTGACGCCATCCTCGCGACCGATGAGGCGGGCAGTGCCGCTGCACTGGAACGCATCAGCCAGGGTCGCAGCCACATCGGCGAGCAAATCGAACTGCTGCAAGCCGAACTCCAGCGCGGCAACCCGGACAGCCAGCGACTGAGCGAAGAGTTGGGCACGCACAGCAGCGGCATCCTGGTGACGCTGGTCAAGTTCTCTCGCTTGCACCAGGCCAAAAAGACGGCGCAAGCGAAAGCCCTTTTCGACCGGGAGCTGCAAGGCAAGATGCTGGCTCTGTCGGACACGATCAAGCGCGCCCAGGCGCTGCAACTGACCAACCTCGCGACACAAGAACGCGCATCGGCCGAAAGGCTGCACACCTCGCTGGCCCTGGGTGGCTGTGCCTTGCTGGGGGCCATGCTGCTCTCGGGCCTCCTGACATGGCGCCTGACACGCAGCATCACGGGCCCGATCGCCGAGGCCGTGACGCTGGCAACCCAGGTGGCCAAGGGTGACCTGAGCGGCCACGTCCGCATCGAGCGGGACGACGAAATCGGCCAGTTGCTTGACGCGATGACGCGAATGCAGGCCCAGCTCGGGGGCCTGGTGCAGCGCATCCTGGACACGGTGCAGCAGATCGAAGCCACCAGCCAGGACATCAGCAGCGGCAATGCCGATTTGAGCGCCCGGACCGCGCGGGCCAGTCAGTCGCTGCAGAGTACTTCGTCGGCGGTGGAGCAGCTGTCAGCCAGCTTCAGAGAGTCCTCGGATTCGGCCAAATCGGCACACCGGCTGGTGACCGAAACCTCCGACGACGTGTCACGCAGCGGCACGGTGGTGTCGCAGGTGGTGTCGAACATGCAAGACATCTCGACTGCCTCGGGCAAGATCGTCGACATCATCGGCGTGATCGATGGCATCGCCTTCCAGACCAACATCCTGGCGCTGAATGCCGCCGTGGAAGCAGCACGCGCTGGCGAGCAGGGCCGTGGCTTCGCGGTGGTGGCCAGCGAAGTGCGGGCCCTGGCCCAGCGAAGCGCCACGGCAGCACGCGAGATCAAGACCCTGATTCAGGCCAGTGTGGAAAAAGTGGACGTCGGTCGCAACCTGGTCAGCGAAGCGGGCGAGACCATGGGCAGCCTGATTGCGAAGGTTGAGAAAGTCAGCGCACTCATCGAATGCATCAGCGCCATCAGTGACCAGCAGACCCAGGGCGTGAACCAGGTGAACCACGCCGTGGTCGGTCTGGACGATGACACCCATCGCAACGCCGAATTGGTGCAGCAAACCAGCGGCGCGGCCGAAACACTGCAGTCCGAAACCCGACACCTGGCTGCAGCCGTGGGGATCTTCAGGCTGCGGTGACGCCTGGGCGAGGCCTGCCTGGGGCAACAGCCTTCAGACGCTGCGCAGCAGGCGCTCGGCGAGGGCGAAGTCGTCCGGCCAGGTCAGCTTGAAATTCTCGAAAGAACCGGTGACTAGGCGGGGCTGGTGACCCAGGGCCTCGATGGCGCTGGCCTCGTCGGTGATGCCGGCGGCGCTGGCTTCATCCCCCAAGGCGGCCATGAGCGCCGGGCGCAGCAGACCGAGGCGGAACATTTGCGGGGTCTGGGCGGCCCATTTGGCGGCTCGGTCGATGGTGGCGCTCACGCGGGGGGTGGCCGGACCATGGCCCTCACCCGCGGGCCGCATCACCGCGGCCTTCAAGGTGTCGGCCAGGGGCAAGGCCAGCAGGCCGCCGACCTCGTCGTCTTCACAGGCCGCAATGAGCGCACCAACCCATTCGGGCCGGATCAGGCAGCGTGCGGCATCGTGCACCAGCACCCAGTCGTGGGGCTGGGCGCCACGGGCCAGCAGTTCGTGCAGGCCGTTGAGCACGCTTTCGGCACGCGAGGCGCCGCCCACTCGGGCGACCCAGGCCGTGTCGCCCTCAAAGAAGGGGGCATGCGATTCGAACTGCGCATCGCCCGGCGAGAGCACCACCAGCGTGGCGGACAGCCGAGGCACGGCCATCAGGGCCCGCAAGGTGTGGGCCACCACGGCCTGCCCGGCCACGGGGTGGTATTGCTTGGGCCCGCCCACCTGGGCGCGCTCGCCCACGCCCGCACAAGGCACGAGGGCGAAACAACGGGGCTGGAAACCGGGTGCAGCGTAGGTGAGAGACAAGGGTGATGACGGTGAAGGGAGATGGGGCGAGATTGTCGCCGCTCTGCCGGCCCCACGGCGGCAGAGGGCGGGCGCAGGCTCTTAGAATCCACAACGATCCATTGTTCACGCCCGGCCACCCTTGTGCCCGGGCGATTTGCCATTGTTGCGCGCCATGATCCCTGCCCTGCCCCTGCCATCGATCGCCCCCGGCAAACGCCATGTGCTGCCCCGCCCTGCGGGCTCGGGCGACGCCCTGCTGCTGGCGCACTTTGCTGCGGCCCGCAAGGCCCAGGGCCAGTTGACCGCGGTGATGACGGCCGACCCGGCCGATGCCCAGCGCCTGATGGACGAGATCGGCTTCTTCGTGCCCGACCTGCGCTGCGCCATCTTCCCGGACTGGGAGACCTTGCCCTACGACACGTTCTCGCCGCACCAGGATCTGATCTCGGAGCGCCTGGCCACGCTGTGGCGCATGCAGCAAGGCGTGAAAGCAGACACCGGTGTGGACGTGGTGCTGCTGCCCGCCACGACCGCACTGACGCGCCTGTCGCCGCCCTCCTTCCTGGCGGCCTACACCTTCCATTTCAAGCAGAAGCAAAAGCTCGACGAAGGGGCGCTGAAATCACAGCTGACGCTGGCCGGCTACACGCACGTGAGCCAGGTGGTCTCGCCCGGGGAGTACGCCGTGCGCGGCGGGTTGATCGACCTGTTCCCCATGGGCTCTCTGGTGCCCTACCGGGTCGACCTCTTCGGTGACGAGATCGACTCCATCCGCACCTTCGACCCCGACTCGCAACGCAGCCTCTACCCCGTGCCCGAGGTGCGCCTGCTGCCCGGCCGCGAGTTCCCGATGGACGAGGAGGCACGCACCAGCTTCCGCAAGCGCTGGCGCGAACGCATCGAGGGCGACCCGACCAAATCCCGCCTCTACAAGGACATGGGCAGCGGCGTGGCCAGCGGCGGCATCGAGTACTACCTGCCCCTGTTCTTTGAAGAGACATCGACCCTGTTTGCCCACATCGGCGAGCAGGCCAGCCTGGTGCTGCATGGCGACGTGAACGAGGCGATCAGCCGCTTCTGGACCGAAACGAAGGAACGCCACCGCTTCCTGCAGCACGACCCAGAGCGGCCGCTGCTGCCGCCGGAAGAGCTCTTCCTGAAGGTGGAAGACTTCTTCACCCTGGCCAACACCCATGCCCAATTGGTGCTGCGCGCCAAGGTGACCATCCCGGCCGATGGCAGCGCGCCAGAAACCACACCCTGGGCCCGCCCCCTGCCCGACCTGACGGTGGAGCGCGGTGGCCAGGATCCGCTGCGCAAGCTGGAGCAGCACATCGGCAAGACGGATCAGGCCCAGGCCCGCGTGCTGGTGGTGGCCGAAAGCGCCGGCCGCCGCGAAAGCCTGATGGAGCTGCTGCGCGACCACCGCATCCAGCTGCCCAGCGTCGACTCGCTGCAGGCCTTCTTGGACAGCGACCACCGCCATGCCATCACGGCCGCGCCCCTGGCGGCCGGCTTCATCTGGCTGAACGAAGGACGGCAGGGCCAACAGGGCCAGGCCATCCACCTGGTCACCGAGACCGAGCTGTTCGATGCCACCCCGGCCACGCGCCGGCGCCGCAAGGCCGCGCAGGCCACCGACCTCGACTCCCTCATCAAGGACCTGAGCGAGCTCAATGTGGGCGACCCGGTGGTGCACAGCAACCACGGCATCGGCCGCTACCAGGGCCTGATCAACCTGGACCTGGGCGAAGGGCCCAGCGAGTTCCTGCACCTGGAGTACGCCGACAAGGCCACGCTCTATGTGCCGGTGAGCCAGCTGCACCTGATCAGCCGCTACACCGGCGTGAGCGCCGACGAGGCACCGCTGCACCGCCTGGGATCACCCCAGTGGGACAAGGCCAAGCGCAAGGCCGCCGAGCAGGTGCGCGACACCGCCGCCGAGCTGCTCAACCTCTACGCGCGCCGCGCCGCGCGAGAGGGCTTTGCCTTCCGCTTCAGCGCACAGGACTACGAGGCCTTTGCCGCCAGCTTCGGCTTCGAGGAGACCGCCGACCAGCGTGCGGCCATCCACGCCGTCATCCAGGACATGATCAGCCCACGCCCGATGGACCGCCTGGTCTGCGGTGACGTGGGCTTTGGCAAGACCGAGGTGGCCTTGCGTGCGGCCTTTGTGGCCGTGACCGGCGGCAAGCAGGTCGTGCTGCTGGCACCCACCACGCTGCTGGCCGAGCAGCACTACCAGAACATCTCGGACCGCTTCTCACAGTGGCCGGTGAAGGTGGCGGAGATGTCCCGCTTCCGCTCGGCCAAGGAGATCAAGGCCGCGATGCAGGGCCTGGAAGACGGCACGATCGACATCGTCATCGGCACGCACAAGCTGCTGAGCGACTCGGTGAAGTTCAAGCGCCTGGGGCTCTTGATCATCGACGAAGAGCACCGCTTCGGTGTGCGCCACAAGGAGGCCATCAAGGCCATGCGCGCCGACATCGACGTGCTGACGCTGACCGCCACCCCCATCCCCCGCACGCTGGGCATGGCCATGGAAGGCCTGCGCGACCTGAGCGTGATCGCCACCGCGCCCCAGCGCCGCCTGGCCATCAAGACTTTTGTGCGCAGCGAAACCAGCAGCGTGATCCGCGAGGCCATCCTGCGCGAATTGAAGCGCGGCGGCCAGGTCTACTTCCTGCACAACGAGGTGGAGACGATCGAGAACCGGCGCGACAAGCTGATGGAGCTGATCCCCGAGGCGCGCATCGCCATCGCCCACGGCCAGATGCCCGAGCGCGAACTGGAGCACGTGATGCGCGACTTCGTGGCCCAGCGCCACAACGTGCTGCTGTGCTCGACCATCATCGAGACCGGCATCGACGTGCCGAGCGCCAACACCATCGTGATGAGCCGCGCCGACAAGTTCGGCCTGGCCCAGCTGCACCAGTTGCGTGGCCGCGTGGGCCGCTCCCACCACCAGGCCTACGCCTACCTGCTGGTGCCCGATGTGGAGGGGCTGACCAAGCAGGCCGCGCAGCGCCTGGACGCCATCCAGAACATGGAAGAGCTGGGCAGTGGCTTCTACCTGGCCATGCACGACCTGGAGATCCGCGGCGCGGGCGAGGTGCTGGGCGACAACCAGAGCGGCAACATGATGGAAGTGGGCTTTCAGCTCTACAACGAGATGCTGGGCGAGGCCGTGCGTTCACTGAAGGCGGGCAAGGAGCCGGACCTGCTCTCGCCACTGGGCATGTTCGGCGCGAACACCGACATCAACCTGCACGCCCCGGCCCTGCTGCCCGATGCCTACTGCGGCGACGTGCACGTGCGCCTGAGCCTCTACAAGCGCCTGGCCACGACCGACTCGCTCGACAAGATCGAGACCATGCTGGAAGAGATCGTGGACCGCTTCGGCAAGCTGCCGCCGCAGGCCCAGGCCCTGTTCGACACGCACAAGCTGCGCGTGCTGGCCAAGCCCTATGGCGTGATCAAGATCGACGCCGCACCGGGCATCATCAACGTGACCTTCCGACCCAACCCACCGGTGGAGCCGCTGCGCATCATCGAGCTGGTGCAGAAGAACAAGCACATCAAGCTGGCCGGCAACGACAAGCTGCGCATCGAAAAGGCCCTGAGCGACCCGAAGGACCGCGCCGAGTACGTGCGCGGCCTGCTGAAGGCACTGGGACAGCCGATCAAGGCCTGAAGATCAAGGCCTGATCACAGGCTGATCAGGCCATGCCGCCCTTGGAAGGCTTGGCGCCTTTGACGCTGGGCGCATCGACGCCCAGCACATCGGCCCCCAGGGCCTCGGCCACCTCGATGCCATCGACACCGGCCGACATGATGCCGCCTGCGTAGCCCGCGCCCTCACCCGCCGGGTACAGGCCCTTGACGTTGAGGCTCTGGTAGTCGCGGCCCCGCGTGATGCGCAAGGGGGAGGAGGTGCGGGTCTCGACGCCGGTGAGCACTGCGTCGGGCATGGAGAAGCCCTTGATCTGCTTCTCAAAGGCCGGCAGGGCTTCGCGGATGGCGTCGAGGCAGTACTCTGGCAGGCTGCCAAGGCCTTTCTGGGCCAGGTCGGTGAGGTGCACGCCGGGCTTGTAGGAAGGCTCGACCTTGCCGAGCACGCTGCTGCGCTGGCGCTTGATGAAGTCGCCCACCAGCGCGCCGGGCGCCATGTAGCCACCCTCGCCCAACTCGTATGCGCGGGACTCCCAGAAACGCTGGAAGGCCATGCCATCGAGCGGGCTCACGGGGCCCTCGGTCTGGCCATCCTGGCGGTAGTCCTGGGGCGAAATGCCCACGACGATGCCGGCATTGGCGTTGCGCTCGTTGCGCGAGTACTGGCTCATGCCGTTGGTGACCACGCGGTTGGGCTCGGACGTGGCGGCCACCACCGTGCCGCCAGGGCACATGCAGAAGCTGTAGACGGCCCGGCCGTTGCTGGCGTGGTGCACGAGCTTGTAGTCGGCCGCACCCAGGATGGGGTTGCCGGCGTTGGGGCCAAAACGGGCTCGGTCGATCACGCTTTGCGGGTGCTCGATGCGGTAGCCGATGGAGAAGGGCTTGGCCTCCATGAACACGCCACGTTCGTGCAGCATGGTGAAGGTGTCGCGGGCACTGTGGCCCAGGGCCAGCACCACGTGGTCGGCACGCAGGGTTTCGCCACTGGCCAGCTGGACGCCGCGGATGTGGCGGGCGCCCTCCTTGCCCTCGATCAGCACATCGGTGACGTGCTGCTGGAAACGGATCTCGCCGCCCAGGGCTTCGATGTCGGCACGCATCTTCTCGACCATGCTCACCAGGCGGAAGGTGCCGATGTGGGGCTTGGCCACATAGAGGATCTCTTCCGGGGCGCCGGCCTTGACGAACTCGGTCAGCACCTTGCGGGTGAGGTGGCGCGGGTCGGAAATCTGGCTCCAGAGCTTGCCGTCGGAGAAGGTGCCGGCACCGCCTTCGCCGAACTGCACGTTCGACTCGGGGTTGAGCACGCTCTGGCGCCACAGGCCCCAGGTGTCCTTGGTGCGCTGGCGCACTTCCTTGCCGCGCTCCAGCACGATGGGGCGCAGGCCCATCTGCGCCAGGATCAGGGCCGCGAAGATGCCGCAGGGCCCAAAGCCGATGACGATGGGGCGGGGGCGCTCGGCCGCATGGAAGTCGGCCGGCGCATGGCCGACGAACTGGTAGCGGGTGTCCGGCGTGGGGCGGATGTGCGGGTCGGCCGCGAACTGCGCGAGCAGGCGCGCTTCGGCCTCGGGCGAGGCGAGTTCACAGTCGATGGTGTAGATCAGGACGATCGCGGTTTTCTTGCGCGCATCGTAGCTGCGCTTGAAAACGGTGAAGGCCGTGAGATCGGCGTCGGAGATGCCCAGGCGGGACACGATGGCCGGGCGCAGGGCGCTCTCGGCATGGTCCAGGGGCAGACGCAGTTCGGTGATTCGGAGCATGTCTGCGCGAGCGGTGACGCGGTGGACGCGTGTGACGCGTGAAGAAAAGGCGCAGGGTGGGCGCGGTGCTCACCTCGAGGGGAGCACACGCGCCGTGAGGCATCAGCCTTGGTGGCAGCGCTTGCCGGCGTTCTTCTTGCTGCGGGTGTGCGAACCACGCTCCAGGCTGCGCTTTTGGCCCTTGCCACGGGTCAGGGTCACGCCAGCGGGGGCGACGGGACGGGGCGTGGCTTTGCGGTCTGCTTCGGTAACGAGTTTGTTGCCCATGGTTGGCTCCAATGGTGAATGTGAATGAACGAACCCGCGATTAGGCCACAAAGCGAGGCCTTCCCGACGGGCTCGGCGCATCCGAGGCGATCAAATCGATCACGGATGCTGGGGAAAGAGGCCGGGTGCCGCTCAGGGCTGGTCGAGGCTGCCCATGCTTTTGGGCCAGGTCAGCACGCCCCAGGGGGTGCCCGGGGTGGGGATTTTCTGCAGCGGCGCGTAGGTTTTGGCGTCGATCACCAGGGTCTCTTTCGAACGGCCGCAGCTGACCAGCAGGCGGGCGTCGTCGGGGGTGAAGGTGAAATGCCAGCAGCGCTCGCCCACGGGGATGTCGGCCAGCTTGGTGAAGCGGCGGGCATCGAAGACCTGCAACAGGTTGGCGCGGGCCGCGGCCACGAAGAGGCGGTCGCCCGAGCGGTCGAAGGCCACGCCGTAGGGGAAGGCCCCGGTGTCCAGGGTGCGCAGGGGCTTGAAGTGGCTGTCGAGCAGCAGCACCTTGTTGCCGAATTCCAGGGTGACGGCGTAGGTCTGGCCATCGGGCGAGAGCTTGATGCCGCGGGGGCGGTCACCGTACTTCTGGATGTCGATGGTCTGAAGGCGCTTGCCGGTGCGCACGTCGTGCACGGTGATGTTGTGGTCGGCCTCGTTGGTGACCACGATGCGGCGGCCATCGGGCGTGATCTCGATGCCTTCGGTCTCGGCCCCACCCACGATGCGGCGCAGCACCTTGCCCTGGTCAAGGTCGATCACCGCGATCTGGGCAGGCTCCTTGTCGTCGTCATCGTCGTGCGGGGGCTTGGCGCCGGCTTCACCCGGCTTGGGCGGCGGCCCGCCGGTGGACGAGGGCTCGAAGGACACGAAAGCCAGGTGGCCGCGCACACGCACAAATTCGGGGTTCTTGCCCACGGGGATGCGCTGGACGACGAGGCGCTTGTCGAGGTCGACGATCTGCACATCGCCACTTTCGCGCACGGCCACCACCAGGCGGTGGCCATCGTTGGTGACGCCCAGGCCGCGCGGGCCTTTGCCTTGCAGTGGGATCTCGGCGGCGGGCGCCAGGGTGGCCAGGTCGAGCACGGCCACGCCACCGTCCTGCAGGCTGATGTAGGCGTGGGCAGAGCGGTCGGGTGCGGCCTGCACGGCAGACCAGGACAGGGAGGCCGCGGCCAGGAAGCTGGCGGCAAGCCAGGCTGTCGGGCGCAGCCGGGGGCGATGGGGGCGCAGGGTGGGCATGGTGTCTCCTGTAGCGTCGCAAGGCGCAGAGTGCCTCGCGCGGGCGGGGTGGTGTTCTGCCCTGGTTGTATCACCTCTGAAGGGTCGGTCTCCGCCGGGGCGGATCAAGCCGGACACCCGGACGCACCACGGCCTCGCCGGCCCTGGGATAATCGCGCCTCGTCTGAACCGCCCTGCCCTGCACGCGCCCACCATGTCTGCCCAAGAATTCGCCCCCGGCCTCGTCATCCAGCACATCGCCCCGCCGCTGAAGCTGGCCGATTTCAAGGCCATTGCCTTCGACATGGACTCGACGCTGATCAACATCGAGTGCATCGACGAGATCGCCGACGCCGTGGGCAAGAAGGCCGAGGTGGCCGCGATCACCGAGGCGGCGATGCGCGGCGAGATCACCGACTTCAAGGACAGCCTGACCCGCCGCGTGGCCCTGCTCAAGGGCGTGCCGGCCGAGGCATTGGAGGGGGTCTACGCCCAGCGCCTGAAGCTCAACCCGGGCGCGCCCGAGTTGCTCAAGGCCGTGAAGGCCGCCGGCCTGCACGCGATGCTGGTTTCGGGCGGCTTCACCTTCTTTGCCGACCGGGTCAAGGCCCAGTTGGGCATGGACGAGGCGCATGCCAACACGCTGGAAATCGAAGGTGGCCTGCTGACCGGCCGGGTGCTGGGCGACATCGTCGATGGCGAGGCCAAGCGCCAGCACCTGCTGGCCCTGTGCGCCCGCCTGGGCTGCGATCCGAAGTGCGCGATCGCCGTGGGCGATGGTGCGAACGACCTGCCGATGATGGGCGTCTCGGGCCTGAGCGTGGCCTTCCATGCCAAACCCAAGGTGCGGGAACAGGCCATGGTGGCCATCAACGAAGGCGGCCTGGACCGCCTGCTCACGCTGATGGCGTGAGCCCCTCGGGCGCACCGGGAGGTGGGCCCAGCCTGAGCAGCACCTCGGCGCCTGGCGCCTGCAGCGCGTGGCTCGAGGCCGATACCAGGCTCACCTGGCCTTCGTGGGTGCGCGCCACCAGCTCGGCCAGGGTCAGGCCCAGCCCCAGGACCTCGCCTGCCTGGCGCGCCGTCAGGGCCGCGTTGACCGCGCTGGCGCGTTCGGCGCTCAGACCCTCACCGTTGTCGCGCACGCGGATCAGGCTTCCGCCTTCGGGCAGCGCCTCGGCCAGCACCATGACCTCGGTGGCTCGGTGGCGGGCAGCGTTGTCCAGCAGGTTCATCAAGGCGGCAGAGAGCAGGTCTTCGTCGGCCCACACCGGCTGCGGCGCCTCCACCTGCACGCGCACGCCACGCACCGGCAGGCGGGTCACCACGGCGGAGAGGTCCAGCGGGCGCCACTGCATCTGCCCCCCGGCCCGGAACAGGCTGATCAAGGCGGTCACCACGGTGCGCAGGCGGGCAGCGGCCTCGCGGGTCTGCGTGAGGCGAGGCTGCAAGGACGCCGGGGCTTCGCGCAGGGCGACCGCCAGCTGGGCATCCATGCCGGCCAGGGGGGTGCGCAAGGCGTGGGCTGCGTGGGCGGCAAAGGCTCGCTCGTGCTCGACGCGGGCGGCCAGCCGCTGACCCAGGGCGTCGATGGCCTGGGCCATGGGCACGAGTTCGGCGCGGGCCGGTGCGGGCAGGCGCCCAAAGGCCTTGGGGTCGAGCGGATTGAAGTCGGCCACGGCCCGAGACAGGTCCTGCAGGGGCGCCAGTTCACGCACCAGCCGGTTGTTGAGCCACAGCGTCGACACCAGCCCCACCAACAGCGCCGTGCCAATGCTGCCGCCCAGGATCATCCATTGCGCGAGGTGGCGGGTGGGCTCGGGCTGGGCCACCAACAGGCGCCCTTGCCCCTGGGGCAGAGGCAGGGTGTAGACGCGCCACAAGGCCTGCTGCGAGAAGCCCACGTCCAGCCGCTCGGACAAGGCCTCGGCCGGCGCCCGGTGGGAGCGCAGGCGCACGGCCCCGTCGGCCCCCACCAGCTGCCAGACCAGGCCCTCGTCGTGCGGGGGCGCGGGCAGCATGCCATTCACCGCCTTGCCATCGTGCACGCCGGCCTGGGCCAGGCCGTAGAGGATTTCGGCCGATTCCTGCAGCCCCTGGTCGAGCAGGGTGTCGAGCGCACGGTGCAGCATCAGGCCCACCGTGAGCGAGACCATCAGCCCCCAGACCAGGGCGATGCCCATCAGCACCCTGGAGAGGCGGGCGCGGATCGAGGGCAGCCCGGCCAGGCGTGGATCCGCGTTCATGCCGGGTCCGGGTTGATGCGGTAGCCCAGGCCACGCACCGTGTCGATCAGGCCCTTGCCGAGCTTGCGGCGCAGGCTGGCGACGTGCACCTCCAGCACATTGCTCGACACCTCGGCCTCGAAGCCCAGGGTGATCTGCTCCAGATCGGCCTTGGAGACGATGCGCCCCGCACGGGTCGCCAGGGATTCGAGCAGCGTCCATTCGCGGGCCGTGAGCTCGACCCGCTCGCGCCCCTGGGCCGAGACCAGGCAGACGCCCCGGGCCTGCAGGTCAACCTCCACCTCGCCAAAGCGCAGGCGCCCGCCCGGCGCGCCCACGCTGCGCCGCCACACCGCATGCAGGCGGGCCACCAGCTCTTCGGGCTCAAAGGGCTTGACGAGGTAGTCGTCGGCCCCCGAATCCAGGCCCGTCAGGCGGTCCTTCAGCAGGTCGCGGGCCGTGAGCAGCAGCATGGGGCGGCGGTCGCCCTGCGCCCGGCGCTGGCGCACCCAGTCGACGCCCGAGCCGTCGGGCAGCTGCCAGTCGATCAGCAAGGCGTCGTAGGGCTCCTTGGCGAGGCTGCGGGCTTCCAGCAGGCGCGGCACCCAGTCGACCACATGACCATCGGCCCGCAGGAAATCGCGCAGGCCCTCGCCGAGGATGGCGTCGTCTTCAAGCAGCAGCAGGTGCATGGTGGGCAAGGGGGTGAGAACGGGCGCCATCGCCGACGCCACAACAGACCGGAACTTATCACCGAGGGCCGGCCCGGGTCTTCAGGCTGGATTCAGGCACGGCGAGCAAGGTACAGCCTCCTTCGCCGCTCCCCCACGTCAGGCCCCGATCATGTTGCCGACCACGCCGTTTCAGCCCCGCCAAACCACCCCGCCTCAAGCGGCGCGCCCCCGCCCTCCTGCCACCAGGTGGCGGGGGCTCTGCCTGGGCCCCCTGAGCCTGATCGGATTGATCGGATTGATCGGTCTGAGCGGCCTGTGCGCCCAGGCCCTGGCCGCCCCGCCGGCCCCCATCCAGCTGACACCGACCCAGGTGCGCAACCTAGGCATCGAGGTCGCAGGCACCGTGGCCAGCGCCGGCGCCTGGCAGGCGTACCCGGCCGAGATCGTGGTGCCCCCCACCCAGCAAAGGGTGGTGGCCGCGCCGGTGGCCGGCCTGGTCGAGGCGCTCTCCGCAAGCCCTGGGGACACGGTCCGGGCCGGCCAGGTGCTGGTGAGCCTGCGCAGCGCCGAGCCCCAGGCCTTGCAAAGAGACGTGCTGCAATCCGGCAGCCAGCTGGACCTGGCCCAGCGCCAGCTGGCCCGCGACGAGGCCCTTTACGCCGAAGGCCTGATCCCCCAGTCACGCCTGGACGCCACCCGCGCCCAACTGACCCAGGCCCGCGCCCAGGCCAGCGAACGGCAATCGGCCCTGAAACTGGCCAGCGGCCAGACCCGGCCGGATGCCCAAGGCCGGATCAGCCTTGCTGCACCGGTGGCCGGGCAGGTGCTCGCGCAGCTCGTGGCCGTGGGCGAGCGGGTCGATGCCATGGCGCCGCTCTACCGCATCGCCTCCTTGCAGACGCTCTGGCTGGACATCCAGGTGCCGGCCCGCGAGGCCGCCCGCGTGCAGCCGGGTGACCGGGTCGAACTGAGCCTGCCCGGTGACCCCAAGGCCCAAGGCCTGGCCCGCGTGCTCACCCTGGGTGCCACCGTCGAGGGCCGCAGCCAGACCCTGACCGTGCGCGCCCGCATCGACACCTCCACGCCCGGCACGCCCGTGTGGCGCCCCGGGCAGATCGTGCAGGCCCGCATCCAGCGCACCGAAGCGGGCAGCCCGGCCCAGGGCAGCAAGGCCGGCGGGGCGGTCACCTTGCCACCAGGCGCCCTGTTGCCCGTGCCCGGCGCCGGCCACCAGGTCTTCGTGCAGGGCCCGGCGGGCCGGTTCTCGCTCCAGCCCGTGACCCTGCTCAGCCAACAGGCCGATCAGGCCACCGTGACCGGCCTGCCCGCCGGGGCCCAGGTCGTGGTGCGTGGCACCGCGGCCCTCAAGGCCCTCGTCTCCACCACAGGCCAGCCCTGAACGGCACCCCACCATGTTCGATCGACTCATTGAATTCGCCCTGCGCCAGCGCGTGCTGGTCATGCTCCTGGTCGGCCTGCTGGCCGGGGCCGGCGTGGTGGCCTGGCGGGCCTTGCCCATCGACGCCTTCCCGGATGTCTCCAGCACCCAGGTCAAGCTCATCCTCAAGGCCCCCGGCATGACGCCCGAAGAGGTCGAGGCACGCATCACCGTGCCCATCGAGCAGGAAGTGCTGGGCATCCCGCGGCAAAAGATGCTGCGCTCGACCTCCAAATACGCCCTGGCCGACATCACCCTCGATTTCGAAGACGGCACCGATCCCTACTGGGCGCGCCAGCAGGTCAACGAACGCCTCAGCGGTGTCATGGCCGACCTGCCTCCCGGCACCAGTGGCGGCCTGGCCCCCATCACCACGCCCCTGGGCGAGATGTACATGTTCACCGTCGAAGGCCCACAGCCTCTGGAAGAGCGCCGCCGCGTGCTCGACTGGGTGATCCGCCCTGCCCTGCGCACCCTGCCAGGCGTGGCCGACGTCAACAGCCTCGGCGGACGCGTGCGCACCTTCGAGATCAGCCCCGACCCGCAAGCCCTGCAGACCCGTGGCCTGAGCTTGAAACAACTGGAAGAGGCCGTGCTGGCCAACCATGGCAACGACGGCGCAGGCCGCCTGCAAGCCGGGGAAGAGGCCCTGATCGTGCGCGCCGAGGGCGCCATCCAGAACCTCGACGACCTGCGGCAGACCGTGTTGCAGCGCGAGCCCAATGGCCGCATCACCCGCGTCGGCGACGTGGCCGAGGTCCGCCATGGCGAGCTCACCCACTATGGTGCCGTCACCAAGAATGGCCAGGGCGAGGCCGTCGAAGGCCTGGTGCTGGGCCTGCGTGGCGCCAACGCCCGCGCCCTGGTGGCCGCCGTCGAAGCCCGGCTGACCGAGCTGGCGCCCAGCCTGCCCCCCGGCATGAAGGTCGCGCCCTTCTACAACCGCGGCACCCTGGTCGACCGGGCCGTGCACACCGTCGGCAAGGCCCTGCTCGAAGCCGTGGTGCTGGTCGTGCTCCTGCTGCTGGCCTTCCTGGGTCACCTGCGGGCCGCCATCGTGGTCGCGGTGATGCTGCCGCTCTCGGCCCTGGGCACCTTCTTGCTGATGCGCTGGTTCGGCCTCTCCGCCAACCTCATGAGCCTGGGTGGCCTGGCCATCGCCATCGGCATGCTGGTCGACGGCGCCGTGGTGATGGTCGAAAACATCGAAAGCCACCTTGCCCACGGCGACGCCAGACACCACAGCCTGCTGCAGGTCGCCCTGCGCGCCAGCCGCGAAGTGGCCACGCCTGTCGCCTCGGGCATGGCCATCATCGTCATCGTCTTCCTGCCCCTGCTCAGCCTCGAAGGCCTGGAAGGCAAGCTCTTCGGACCCGTGGCGCTCACCATCGTCTTTGCGCTGACCGTGTCCCTGCTGTTGTCGCTCACCCTGGTGCCCGTGCTCGCCTCCTGGCTGCTCAAGGCCGGCCACCACGAGACACCCTGGCTCATGCGACGGCTCGATGCCCTTTACGAGCGCCTCCTCACCCGTGCCTTCGCCCACCCCCGCGTCGTGTTCGGCGCAGCGATCGGCGCCCTGGCGATCGCCGGCCTGCTGTTCACCCAGATTGGCAAAACCTTCATGCCCACGCTCGACGAGGGCGACCTCATCATGCAGCTCGAAAAGCTGCCCTCGATCGGCCTCGACGCCACCGCGGCGCTCGACCTGCGCGTGCAGCAGGCCGTGATGAAGCGGGTGCCCGAGGTCCAGGCCATCGTGGCCCGCAGCGGCGCCGACGAGCTGGGCCTCGACCCCATGGGCCTGAACCAGACCGACACCTTCCTCGTGCTCAAGCCGGTCGAACAATGGCGCCAGCCCGACAAGGAGTGGCTGATCGGCCAGCTGCGCGCCGTCATGGCCGACTTCCCCGGCGTCGATGCCGGCTTCACCCAGCCGATCGACATGCGCGTCTCCGAGATGCTCACCGGCGTGCGTGGCGACGTCGCCATCAAGGTCTACGGCAGCGACATCCGCCAGCTCAACGCGCTGGCCGCCAAGACCGAAGCCCTGGTCAGCCAGATCCCCGGCGCCACCGACACGCTCACCCTGCGCAACGATGGCGTGCAGTACCTCCAGATCAAGGTCGACCGCGAAGCCGCTGGACGCCTGGGCCTGAACGCCCAAGGCATCCAGGCCGAACTGCGCCGCCTCGTCGAAGGCCAGACCATCGGCCTGGTGCAGGAAGACGGTCGCCGCACGCCCCTGGTGATCCGCGGCAGCGAAGCCCTGCGCGCCAACCCCGAGGCCTTCGAAGCCTTGCGCATTACCACGGCCGACGGCCAATCCGTCCCGCTCAAGGACGTCGCCCGCCTCGAACGCAGCGACGGCCCGGTGCAGATCGTGCGCGAGCAGGCCCAGCGCTACGTCGTCATCCAGACCAATGTGCGTGGCCGCGACCTGGTGGGCTTCGTGGACGAGGCCAAGGCCAGGGTGCAGCAGGCCTTGCCCCTGCCCAGTGGCTACCGCGTCGAATGGGGCGGGCAATTCGAGAACCAGCAGCGCGCGGCCAAGCGCCTGGGGCTGGTCGTGCCCATCTCCCTGCTGCTGATCTTCTTCCTGCTGTTCTCCACCTTCGGCTCGGTCCGCCAGGCCATGCTGGTGCTCTCCAACATCCCCCTGGCCCTGATTGGTGGTGTGGTGGGCCTGGCCGTGGCGGGCGAATACCTCTCGGTTCCGGCCTCGGTGGGCTTCATCGCCCTGCTCGGCATCGCCGTGCTCAACGGCGTCGTCATGGTCAGCCACTTCAACCAGCTGATCCTCGAAGGCCGGACACCGCGCCAGGCCGTGTTCGAGGGCGCGCAACGCCGTCTGCGCCCGGTGCTCATGACCGCGTCCATCAGCGCCGGCGGCCTCGTGCCCATGCTCTTTGCCACCGGCCCGGGCAGCGAGATCCAGAAGCCCCTGGCCATCGTGGTCATCGG
>NZ_JAIZVX010000164.1 GCF_021768455.1 Aquabacterium sp.
TCACGCTGGCCGTCGGCCTCGTCGTCGACGGCGGCTACACGATCCACTGAACAGACATCAATCCACGGGCGCGCATCGTCCGGATGTGCCGCCAGCAGTTGCAGCAGCAACTGGTTGAACGCAGGCTGGCGCAGCCGCGCGGGCGCGGCGTTCGCATCGCGCGTGGCGCGGGCGGCGTCGATCACGGTCTGGATGGCGGTCTGGGGTTGCTGCAGGGTGCGGGCCATCTCGGCCGCGGGGCGGGCCTCGATCAGGTGCCAGGCACGGCCTTCGAAGTTGGGCGCGTCGATCAGGTTCCAGTGGGCCGAGGCCAGGTCCCACTCCACGGGCTTGAGGGCGGCGCGCACGGCCTCGGCCTGCCAGACGTAGAAGGCGCCTTCGCGTTCGGTGGGTTCGCTGCCGGGCGGGTCGCTGTCGGCGTCCAGCGAGCTGGCAAAGCCGCCACCGGGCAGCTGCATCTCGGTCAGTAACCAGGCCACGGTGGCCTCCACGGCGCGGCCAAAGACGGGCTCGCCGGTGAGGGCGGCGGCGTCGGCGTACAGGGCCAGCAGCAGGCCGTTGTCGCTCAGCATCTTCTCGAAGTGGGGGATGCCCCAGTGGGCGTCGACGCTGTAGCGGAAGAAGCCACCGGCCAGCTGGTCCTGCAGGCCGCCGCGGGCCATGCTCGCCAGGCTGTGCAGGGCCATTTCGCGGGCGCCGCCGTCGCCTTCGGCCACGCCGCGTTCCAGCAGCCAGGCCAGGTCGCTGGGGTGGGGGAATTTGGGCGCGCCGCCAAAGCCGCCGTGTTCGGCGTCGTGGCGTTCGGCGAGCCACTGGCGGGCGGCGTCCTGCACGGGGCCGGCCAGGGCAGATAGCGCGGCGGCCGGGCCCTGGGCCGGCAGGCTCAAGGCGGGCAGGGCGCGTTGCAGGGCCGCGCGCACCTGGGCGTTCTGGCGTTCGATGTCGGGGCGGCGGCTGGCCCAGGCCTCGGCCACCGAGCCCAGCAGGTCCTTGAAGGCGGGGCGGCCGTAGCGGGCCTCGGGCGGGTAGTAGGTGCCGCTGTGGAAGGGGGTGCCATCGGGCGCCAGGAAGACGGTCAGGGGCCAGCCGCCGCCTTTTTGGGTGAGCAGCTGGTGGGCGTCCTGGTAGAGCTGGTCGAGGTCGGGGCGTTCTTCGCGGTCGACCTTGATGTTGACGAAGTGCGCGTTCATCAGCGCCGCCGTGGCCTCGTCCTCGAAGGATTCGTGGGCCATCACGTGGCACCAGTGGCAGGCCGCGTAGCCGATGGACAGCAGGATGGGCTTGCCCTGGCTGCGCGCCTCGGCCAGGGCGGCGGGGCCCCAGGGCTGCCAGGCCACCGGGTGGGCGGCGTGTTGCAGGAGGTAGGGCGAGGTTTCGCCAGACAGCAGGTTGGGCATGGTGGAGGCCTTCCGAGAGTGCGCCCTCATGATCGCCGGGTGTCATGTTTTGGATCATTGGCAGGCGTTTGCCCCAGGCGTAGACTGGGATTTCAGACCTCCCGCAGAGGGGGCTGAAGGACGCACACCGTCACCGCTCGCCACAGGAGACAAAGACATGCTGGCCGCCTACATCACCCACCCCGATTGCATCCGCCACGAGATGGGCAAGGACCACCCGGAATGCCCCGAGCGCCTGGGTGCCATCAACGACCAGTTGCTCATCAAGGGCCTGCTCGATTACATGGCGCCTTACGACGCGCCCCTGGCCACCGAGGAGCAGCTGGGCCGCGCCCATTCTTCGCTCTATGTGCGCGAGCTGATGGCCCAGTCGCCCAGCGAGGGCCACATCCAGGTCGACCCCGACACCTCGATGAACCCCTACACCCTGAAGGCCGCCCTGCGGGCCGCGGGCGCGGCGGTGCAGGCGGTCGACCTCGTGCTGGGCGGGCAGGCCCCGGCGGCCTTTTGCTGCGTGCGCCCGCCCGGGCACCATGCCGAGCGCGACCACGCCGGGGGCTTCTGCTTCTTCAACAACGTGGCCGTGGGCATCCGCCATGCGCTGGACGTGCACGGCCTGGAGCGCGTCGCCCTGATCGATTTCGACGTGCACCACGGCAATGGCAGCGAAGACATCTTCCGCGGCGATGAGCGCGTGCTGATGTGCTCCATCTTCGAAAAAGGCCTCTATCCCTTCAATGGCGAGACGGCCACCGGCCCCAACATGGTCAACGTGGGCCTGCCCACGCGCTCCTGTGGCGACGTCTTCCGCGAGGCGGTGAGCACGCAGTGGATCCCGGCGCTCGATGCCTTCGAGCCGCAGATGGTGTTCATTTCAGCGGGTTTTGATGCACATCGAGAAGACGACATGGGCAATCTGGGCCTGGTCGAGGCAGACTACGAATGGGTCACGCGCCAGTTGGTGGGCGTGGCCGAACGCCACGCGCAGGGCCGCATCGTGTCCT
This sequence comes from Aquabacterium sp., assembly GCF_021768455.1. Classification (GTDB taxonomy): domain Bacteria; phylum Pseudomonadota; class Gammaproteobacteria; order Burkholderiales; family Burkholderiaceae_C; genus Aquabacterium. The sequence continues at coordinate 2,402 of NZ_JAIZVX010000164.1, forward strand.
GCCTGGAAGGGGGTTACGTGCTGAGCCCACTCGCTCGCAGCGTGACCGCACACCTGAAGGTGCTGATCGGCGCCGATTAGAAGCCCATGGACAAACATTACCTCTCGCCACTTTTTGCCCCCGAATCCATCGTTGTCTTCGCCGGTTCGGTGGACGATGTGGCGAGCCAGACGCCGCTGGCCCAGGCCCTGCAGGCGGCGCTGAAGGCCCAGCCTTATGCCGGGCGCATCAGCTTCCTCGACATCCACACCAGCGGCACCCTGGCCGACCTGGCCCAGGCCCGCGCCGATCTGGCCATCATCGCCCTGCCGGTGGCCGATGTGGGCCCCGCCCTGGAACTGGCCGCCCGCATGGCCTGCAGCGCCGCCCTGGTGATCTGCAGCGGTGTGAGCGCCGACAAGGCCGCCGAGTTCAAGAAGATCGCCAGGCAGGCGGGCATCTACCTGCTGGGCCCCAATGGCCTGGGCTTTCAGAACCCCAAGCTGCAGCTCAACGCCAGCGCCCTGGGCCACATGGCCTCGACCGGGCCGCTGGCCCTGGTCTCGCAGTCGGGCTCGCTCACGGCGGCCATGCTCGACTGGGCGGGCAACAACGCGGTGGGCTTCTCCAATGTGGTGTCGCTGGGCCCGCACACGGCGGTCGACATCGCCGACGTGCTCGACTACCTGGCCAACGATGGCCGCACCCAGAGCATCCTGGTCTATGTGGAGGGCATCTCCAACGCCCGCCGCTTCATGAGCGCGCTGCGCTCGGCCGCCAATGCCAAGCCGGTGGTCATCCTGAAAGCCGGGCGCAAGCCCGCCGGCAACGAGGCCGCGCAGACCCACAGTGCCAGCATCGTGGGGTCGGACGACGTGTTCGACGCCGCCCTGCGCCGCGCGGGGGCCGTGCGCGTGCGCTCTTTTGTGGAGCTGTTCTCGGCCGCCAAGTGCCTGGCCTCGCGCTACCGCCCGGTGGGCCGGCGCATGGCCATCGTCACCAATGGTGGCGGGCCGGGCGTGCTGGCCGCGGACTGGGCCAACGAGATCGCGCTCAGCCTGGGCAAGCTCTCGGCCGAGACCGCCGCGCAGCTGAAAGCCCAGTTGCCCGCGCTGGCTTCGCTGACCGACCTGATCGACCTCTCTGAAGACGCCGGCCCCGAGCACTACCGTGCGGCGGTCGACGCGGCCAACCGCGACCCGCAGGTCGACGGCATGCTGGCCATCTACTCGCCCAAGGTGGGCGGCGACGCCGCGGCCGTGGCCCAGGCCCTGTCCGACGTCAAGAAGCACATCAGCAAGCCGCTGCTCTCGTGCTGGATGGGCGACGCCTCCGTGGGCGAGGCCCGCGGCATCCTGAACGACGCGGCCATCCCGAGCTTCCGCACGCCCGAGGCCGCCGTGGGCGCCTTCGGCAACCTGGCCACCTTCTATCAGAACCAGCAGCTGCTGCAGCAAACGCCGCCGCCGCTGTCGACCCTGGCCAAGCCCGACATCGAGGGCGCCCGCCTCGTGATCGAGAGCGTGCTGGCCGAGCGCCGCAAGGTGCTGACCGAGATGGAATCGAAGACGCTGCTGTCGTCCTTCCACATCCCGGTCACGCAGACCATCCTGGCGCGCAACCCGACCGAGGCCATGATGGTGGCCATGCAGCTGGGCTTCCCGGTGGCGCTCAAGATCGATTCGCCCGACATCTCGCACAAGTCCGACGTGCAGGGCGTGGCGCTCAACATCATGACGGGGGCCAGCGCCCGCGAGGCCTATGTGGACATGGTCGAGCGCGTCAAGCGCCTGCAGCCCGATGCCCGCATCAATGGCGTGACGGTGCAGAAGATGGCGAGTGCCCGCCGTGGCCGCGAGCTCTACATCGGCCTGGTGACCGACGACCCCTTTGGCCCCGTGATCGTGTTCGGTGCCGGCGGCACCATGATCGAGCTGATCGACGACCGGGCCATGGAGCTGCCCCCGCTGAACCAGTACCTGGCCCGCCGTCTGATCGAGCGCGCCCGCGTGGCCGAGACCCTGGGCGATTGGCGTGGCGCCAGCGCCGTCGACATGGACGCGCTGGAGCAGGTGCTGCTGCGCGTCTCGGAAATGGTGTGTGAGCTGCCGCAGCTGCGCGAGATGGACATCAACCCCATCATCGTGGACGAGAACGGCGCCGTGGCGGTGGACGCCCGCATCGTGATCGACAGCGCGCCCCAGGCCGCCAGCGGCCTGAGCAGCCACTACAACCACCTGGCCATCCTGCCTTACCCGGCGCGCTACGAGCAGGTCTACCCCATGCGAGGCGGTGGCGAGTACACGGTGCGCCCCGTGCACCCCAACGACGCCGAGATGCTGCAGGAGCTGGTGGCCAAGCTCTCTCCCGAGAGCCGCTACTTCCGCTTCGTCTCGCACATGACCGAGCTGCCGCCGGCCATGCTGGCCCGCTTCACCCTGATCGACTACGACCGAGAGATGGCCCTGGTGGCCGTGTTCAAGCAGCGCACTGCGGGCGACGATGGCGAGATCACCGAGACGGAGCGCATCATCGGTGTCTCACGCTACATCACCAACCCCGACCGCGCCAGCTGCGAGTTCTCGCTGCTGGTGGCCGATGGTTTTGCGGGCAAGGGCCTGGGCTCGCGCCTGATGGAAAGCATCATGCAGGTGGCCCGCGAGAAGGGCCTGACCGAGATCGAAGGCCTGGTGCTGACCCACAACGGCGGCATGCTCAAGCTGATGCGCAGCCTGGGCTTCGAGGTGAAGCCCTTTGCCGAAGACCCGGACTTCAGACTGGTGACACACGCGCTGTGAAGCGCATCTTCACGACCAGGGCCACCACGGCGACCAGCGCAGGCAGGGTCAGCAGGGTGAAGATCTGGTCGAAGCCCAGCTTCTGGCGCATCAGTTCGGCCCCGAGCAGGGCGCCGGCGATGCCGCCAAAGCGGCCGATGCCCAGCATCCAGGCGACGCCCGTGGCACGGCCCTGGGTGGGGTAGAAGGCCGCGGCCAGCGAGGGCATGGACGACTGCGCGCCGTTCATGGCCGTGCCCGCCAGGAAGATCAGGGCACCCAGGCCGATCACGCTGCCCGTGTTCTGGCCCACGGCGTAGATCAGCAGGGCGGTCAGGGCGTAGCCCACGGCGATGACCTTGTGGGGGTTGAGCTTGTCCATCAGCCAGCCCGAGAAGATGGTGCCGATGCCGCCACCCAGGGGGAAGAGGGCGGTGAGCAGGGCGGCCTGTTCGATGGTGAAGCCGGCGTCTTTCACGAGGATGGGCATCCAGCTGGTGAGCAGGTAGAAGATGACCAGGCCCATGAAGTAGGTGAGCCACAGCATGGTCGAACCCACCACATAGGGCTTGGAGAGCACCACGCCCACGGCCGACTGCTTGCTGACCGGCTTGTGTTCGGCCACCGTGAAGTGGGTGACACCGGCCAGCGTGGCCGCCTCTTGCGGGGCGATGCGGCGCAGCACGGCGCGCACCTTGTCGGCACCCTGGCCGCTCACCACGAGGTAGCGCACCGATTCAGGCAGCAGCACCAGCAGCGCCACACACAGCAGCAGGGGCACCACGCCCCCGGCGATCAGCACCGCGTGCCAGCCGCTGTGCGGGATCAGCCAGGAGGCCAGGAAGCCACCGGCCGAGGCGCCCAGCGGGAAGCCGCAGAACATGGTGTTGACGATGACCGCACGGCGGCGGGCCGGGGCGAACTCCGACATCAGCGTCACCGCGTTGGGCATGGCCGCACCCAGGCCCAGGCCGGTGAGGAAGCGCAGGGCGGTGAGCACCTCGATGGTCTCGGCCGTGGCGGTCAGCAGGCTGGCCACGCCAAAGAAGAAGACCGAGGCCAGCAGCACCTTCTTGCGGCCGAACTTGTCGGCCAGCGGGCCGGCGGTGATGGCCCCCACGGCCAGGCCGAACAGGGCTGCGCTGAGCACGGGGCCCAGGGCCGATTTCGCCACGCCCCATTCCTTCACCAGCGAGGGCGCGATGTAGCCGATGGCGGCGGTGTCAAAGCCATCGGCCGCGACGATCAGGAAGCACAGCACCAGGATCAGCCACTGGTAGGCCGACAGGGGCTGGCGGTCGATGAAGTCGGGCACATCGAGCGTGTGCGGTGCGCCCGGGGCCGGACGCGAAGATGGGGTGTTGGACATGGGCTTGTCTCCTTGAGGGTGGAAGGATGAGGGCAAACGGGCGAGCCGTTCAGGCGGCCATGGGCAGGCCGACGTAGTTTTCTGCGAGCGAGGTGAGCGCGGCCTGCGAGCCCACGAGGTAGTCGAGGTCGGCGCGCTGGATGCGGTGGTCGAACGCGTCCTTCTCGGGGAAGCGGTGCAGCAGGGTGGTCATCCACCACGAGAAGCGTTCGGCCTTCCAGATGCGGGCCAGGGCGCGTTCGGAGTAGGCGTCGATGCCGGCGCTGCTGTGCTCCTGGTAGTGCTCGATCAGGCCGCGCGAGAGGTAGGCGATGTCGGAGGCCGCCAGGTTCAGGCCCTTGGCGCCCGTGGGCGGCACGATGTGGGCCGCATCCCCCGCCAGGAAGAGCCGGCCGAAGCGCATGGGCTCGGCCACGAAGCTGCGCAGCGGCGCGATGCTCTTTTCGATCGAGGGGCCGGTGACGAGCTGTTCGGCGGTGTCCGGGTCGAGGCGGCTGCGCAGTTCGTTCCAGAAGCGCTGGTCGCTCCAGTCGCTCACCTGGTCTTGCAGCGAGCACTGCACGTAGTAGCGGCTGCGCGTGTTGGAGCGCATGCTGCACAGGGCAAAGCCGCGCTCGTGGTTGGAGTAGATCAGTTCATGAGCCACCGGCGGCGTGTCCGACAACACACCCAGCCAGCCGAAGGGGTAGACGCGCTCGAAGTTCTGGATGGCGCTGGCCGGCACGCTGGCCCGCGAGACGCCATGGAAGCCGTCGCAGCCCGCGATGAAGTCGCACTGCAGGGTGTGGCGCTCGCCCTGGTGGGTGTAGCTCACGCTGGGCTGGCTGCTGCCGAAGTCGTGCAGCGCCACCTCGGTGGCTTCGTAGACGATGGGGGCGCCGCTGGCCTGGCGGGCGTCCATCAGGTCGCGGGTGATTTCGGTCTGGCCGTAGACCATGACGCGGCGCCCGCCCGTGAGGGCGTGCATGTCGACGCGGTGGCGCTGGCCGCTGAAGCACAGCTCGAAGCCATCGTGGGGCAGGCCTTCCTTGAACATGCGCTCGGAGACACCGGCCTCGACCAGCAGGTCCACCGTGACCTGTTCGATGATGCCGGCGCGGATGCGGCCCAGCACGTAGTCGGGCGTGCGCTGCTCGAGGATGACGGTGTCGATGCCTGCGCGGTGCAGCAGCTGGCCGAGCAGCAGGCCCGAGGGGCCGGCGCCGATGATGGCGACCTGGGTGCGGGAGGGGATGGACATGAGGGTTTCCTTTCAGACAAGGCTTCGCCCAGCCCGCCAGCGGCGGGTTCTTCAAGGGGCGGGGTGATTCAGAGCAGGGGCCGCAGGTCGGCCTGGGTGTCCAGCAGGGCGGGCAGGGCCCGTTCGGTCAGTTCTTCGAGGCTCACGTGGCTGGCGCTCACGCTCACATTGATGGCGGCCACCACCTCGCCGCGCGCATTGCGCAGCGGCACGGCCAGGGTGCGCAGGCCGGGCTCCATCTCCTGGTCGACCAGGGCATAGCCCCGGGCCTTGGTGCGCGCCAGCTCCAGGCGCAGTGCGGCCGGGTCGGTCAGGGTGTGGGGCGTGAGGGGCAGCAGGCGCTGGCGGGCCAGCCAGCTGTCCCAGCCGGATTCGGGTTGGCTGGCCATCAGCACGCGGCCGTTGGCGGTGCAGTAGGCGGGCACGCGGGTGCCGGGTTGCAGCGTGGCCGAGACCACGCGGCGGCCCACGCTGGCGGCGGCCACGGCGATGACGTCGTCGTGGTCGAGCACGCCGGCCGAGCTGCTCTCGCCCAGGGCCTGCGCCATCTTGTGCAGGCGGGGCTGGATCAGGCGCGGCATGCGGGCCGAGTGCATGTAGCTCTGGCCCAGGCGCAGCACCTTCGGGGTCAGGGCGTAGCACTGGCCGTCGAACTGGGCGTAGCCGATCTGGGTGAGCGTGATCAGGTAGCGGCGCGCAGCGGCCCGGCTGATCTGGGCGCGCTGGGCCACTTCGCTCACGGTGAGGCGGGGCTTGTCGAGGTCAAAGGCCTCGATCACCGCCAGGCCCTTTTCCAGGCCACCGACGATGTCGCGGGGGTTCACCACGGGCGCGGCAGGCGGGGCTGCCGGGTCGGCCGAGGGGCTGAACGCGGGGCGTCGCGCCAAGGTGCGGGCTTGAA
>NZ_JAIZVX010000263.1 GCF_021768455.1 Aquabacterium sp.
TCATCGACGGCTTGACCGTGGCCACGCAAGGCGTTCGCGGCCCGCTCCAGATAGACCGTGTTCCATAGCACGATGGCCGCCGTCACCAGGTTGAGGCCGGCAAGCCGGTGGACGGCGAGCTGCTGCAATTCCTGTCGCCGCTGGGCTGGGAGCACATCAACCTGACCGGCGATTACGTCTGGCGGCAGAGCCGCAGACTGGAAGACGGGAAGTTTCGGCCCCTACGGATGCCCGGAAAACCTTAGCGTACGATTTTTTCCGAATTCTGCGGGCTCCCCAGCTACACCTTCGCCGAAGCCACCTGGTCGCAGCAGTTACCTGACTGGCTGGGCTCACATGCCCGCTGCTTCTCCTTTCTCGGCGGTGTGCCGGAGATCGTGGTGCCGGACAACCTGCGAAGCGCGGTGAGTAAGAGCCATCGCTACGAGCCGGACATCAACCCGAGCTACCGCGATCTGGCCGAGCACTATGGCGTGGCGGTGGTGCCGGCGCGGGCGCGTAAGCCGCGCGACAAGGCTAAGGCCGAGGTCGGCGTGCAGGTGGTCGAGCGCTGGATCCTCGCCGCGCTGAGGAACCGCCAGTTCTTCTCCCTGGACGAACTCAACAGCGCCATCGCCTTATTGCTGGAGCGGCTCAACCGACGACCGTTTCGCAAGCTGCCGGGCTCCCGGCACTCGGCCTTCGAAGCCCTGGATCGTCCAGCGCTGCGCCCACTGCCGGAGCAGCCCTACGTCTATGCCGAGTGGAAGAAGGCGCGGGTGCACATCGACTACCACGTCGAGGTCGATGGGCACTACTACTCGGTGCCGTACCAACTGGTGAAGAAACAACTGGAAGTACGCCTGACAGCGCGCACGGTGGAGTGCTTCCACGCCAATCAGCGGGTGGCCAGCCACCTTCGCTCACCGCACAAGGGCCGGCACAGCACACAGGCCGAGCACATGCCCAAGAGTCATCGCGAGCATGCCGAGTGGACGCCACAACGGCTGATCCGCTGGGCTGAGCAGACCGGGCCGAACACGGCCGGCGTGATCAGCCACATCCTCGAACGGCGCATCCACCCAACCCAAGGCTACCGGGCCTGCCTGGGCATCCTGCGCCTGGGCAAGACCCATGGCGAAGTGCGCTTGGAGTTGGCCTGCCGTCGCGCCCTCAGCCTCGGTGCGTGCAGCTACAAGAGCCTCGAATCGATCCTGCGCCAGGGGCTGGAAAACCTGCCGCTGGCCCAGCAGCACCTGCCCCTGCTGCCGGACGACCACGCCAACCTGCGCGGCCCCGGCTACTACCACTGAACACAAGGAATCCCACCATGCTGCCCCATCCGACCCTGGACAAGCTCCAGACCCTGCGCCTGACCGGCATGCTCAAGGCACTCGCCGAGCAACTGAAAACCCCCGACATCGACAGCCTGAGCTTCGTGGAACGCCTCGGCCTGCTGGTCGACCGCGAACTGACCGAACGCGACGACAAGCGCCTCAGCAGCCGCCTGCGTCAGGCCCGGCTCAAGCACAACGCCTGCCTCGAAGACATCGACTACCGCAGCCCGCGCGGGCTGGACAAGGCCCTGATCCTGCAACTGGCTAGCGGCCAGTGGCTGCGCGACGGCCTCAACCTGATTATCAACGGCCCGACTGGCGTCGGTAAAACCTGGCTGGCCTGCGCCCTGGCACACCAGGCCTGCCGAGAGGGCTACAGCGTGCGTTACCTGCGCTTGCCGCGCCTACTGGAAGAGTTGGGCTTGGCCCATGGCGACGGGCGCTTCGCCAAGCTGATGAGCGGCTATGCCAAGACCGACCTGCTGATCCTCGACGACTGGGGCCTGGCGCCGTTCACCGCTGAGCAGCGTCGCGACATGCTGGAGCTACTGGACGACCGCTACGGCCAGCGCTCGACCCTCGTGACCAGCCAAATGCCCGTGGACAACTGGCACGAACTGATCGGCGATCCAACCCTGGCCGATGCCATCCTCGACCGCCTGGTGCATAACGCTTATCGGATCAACCTCAAGGGCGAATCGATGAGAAAGCGGGTGAAGAAATTGACGACACCGGGCGCCTCAGACTAACAATGCAACCCCTGCGTCGCTGCGCTCCGACTGCCCGGCCGGATGGCCGTGGAACAGGTGGCCAGATGGCCGTGGAATGCCTGGCCAGATGAGAGCGGACTGGGTGGCCGGATGGCGTGGAATCCGCAGACTGCACCGCAAAGTGCTGTTGCCAGGTACTGTAAAATAGAAGAGTGAGCACTTGATTTGCTGGTGCTTTCAAACAACGGTGTTGTTTTTTTAACAGCCGAACTGGAAAGGGAGGCTGAGCTGCTCAGTG
>NZ_JAIZVX010000264.1 GCF_021768455.1 Aquabacterium sp.
TCAATAGCTCATCCTAGGCGTCCATACATATGGTCTACAAGATACAATGTCAATAAGTACCCTCCGATCCTTACTTCCCATCCATCACCTTGACTTTATGGTGATTTTTGTCGAAATTTCGTCAAAAAGTGCATTTTGTAGGTGATGGTGTGTGAGTTATAAGGCTCACACCTAGGTTCTCAGCATCTTGGATGATGGATATACATGTAGGTCACTCGTCCACATCGCTCACGTTGGGGTATTGACACTATTTGAGAGTCATATCATGGTATAACCTGTGATTTTGGTACTTTTTCATATTCTTGGTCATTTTTCACCCATATAAGTGAGTATTACACATGGAAGACGGATGTGTTACTGGTCGAGGATACATCAGATTGTAGGTATAACATCACTTGTGAGTTACCAATGAGTTTGATCAGGTGCCGATACGATTTACTCGTTGCGCGTCATGTATAGTATGGATATTTCAAGACATTAAACCACCTTTTCAAAGTTACAAACCTATATAACTTTTGTAATACTAGACCATTTACCACGTATTATAGCTTGAATTGCAGCTCATTAATGAGGTATACAGATGTTCTCTCTCAAGTACCCGGGTGTTGAACGATTAACACTGTCATATTGACCCTTTAATGTCATTTTTCCAATAAAATGTCACAAAATCGACTTTTTGGTCCCTATATATACACATTCATTATGATTGTTCACACAGTAGGATGTTCCACATCGATAGATACATATATAATCTTGATTGTATTAAGATTATAGACCCACTGCAACGCGTGGGGACGAGTACCATATGGTAAAGTGATGAAAAATCACTACTTTTTAGGGTAAAACTATGTTTTTATGGTAATAACTTTTGTTATAAAGGTCCGTTTACAGAGTTTGATAGCTTGATTTGTTGTTTATAATGTATATAATGATACCTGGAACCAGATAGGGGGGTGTGCTGGCTAGATCAGATGATGTAGATTACGAAATGTACCTTATTTTTGAAAAAACCACCTGACTTCCCCATAAAATGAGTGCTATAACGAAAATTAGCATTTGTAATCACTATAACCAACATCGATATATTCTGTTATATATGCGATAGACCCCCGCCATCTCAAATCCAAGCAAGTCCATGATATGTATGAGCTATTCAAAGAAGAATATGTACATTACATTCATATTGGTCTGGACATATGTCAGTTTGAAAGTACCATACTATATGAACAAGTCAATTCTATGATGTCCCGGGGATATTTATCCCCAGGCCTGGGGTTATTTTATCCCCAGAGTGGGGATTTTTTACCCCAGGCAAAAAAAGGTTTAGTAGTGATCAGATACCTACCCCAAAAAACCATCACAAAAAATACAAAAAAACCTACGGGTGAGCAGAAAATCACCATACTAATTTTCGTCACTTTTTTTTCCCTGGGTAAATTTATTTTTTTCCCCCTTGTTAGACAACTTTTTTCAAACCATCCAAATATATAACCTCTTCCGGATTCACTTTTGCTTATATATGGAAGACACAATTTGTGAAAGTCAGTACATATTTACATATTACTATGTTGAATATGGGCTTCACAGAACCTTGCTAACCAAAAACGACACTCTAGGCTTTAACTCAAGCACGTTCTAGTGACTGGGTAAAAGACAATGAGTTGGAAAATGATGGTTATCAAACCCATCTAGTCAGAAGATCTTCGGATCATTTGGCGACGATACCCGATAATAGTTGTATTGCTAATATCTGTAACAGTGCGGATATAAGTATAACAATTAGAGTCAAAAACTGAACAGAGAACTTTATCTAGTGTTGAATTCTTCGGAACTCTTTACTAGACCGAGTACTGTTCCTCATAGTCACCTTTGGGTGTATTGTAGTTTTAAGCTCAATAGTCTAATCTGTCTATATTTTTATAGGCAATGCTAAGCTATTTTGTGAAAACTTATTGTAACTAGATGTATTAAGCTTGCTTAATCTCTAATTTCCTATACACATCACCATTGTTGCCTAGGAAAAATCCGAGGACTGGCATGAAAGAGTATATATTCTAGTGTGAAACTTCGCTTCGGCGTTCAACTTCCCTAGTAATATAATCTTGACTCGCCAATACTCAGTATTGTGTGTATCTAAAGGTGTATATTAATCGAATCAATTCCTTATCTAGTATCCTTTTAATCGAGGATATTAGTATTGAATATTTGTGTTTTTACACATCCTCTAGAGATAGCAACCTGGTTGATTCTGCCAGTAGCATACGCTTGTCTCAAAGATTAAGCCATGCATGTCTAAGTATAAACAAATCTATAC
>NZ_JAIZVX010000165.1 GCF_021768455.1 Aquabacterium sp.
CAACCCCACTGTTCACACTGAACGGAGCGCTTTCTCATGCAAACGATTTCTCTGCGTGCCCGGGCCATCGTCCTGGCCATCGGTGCCCTGCTGACGGGCGCAGCCCATGCCGACCTGACGGTCATCTCCTTCGGTGGCGTCAACCAGAAGGCCCAGGTCAAGGCCTTCTACGAGCCCTTCACCAAGGCCAGCAAGATCGCCATCGCCCAGGGCGAGTACAACGGTGAACAGGCCAAGATCAAGGCCATGGTCGACGCCGGCAAGGTGAGCTGGGACGTGGTCGAGGTGGAATCGCCCGAGCTGGCCCGTGGCTGCGAAGAAGGCGTCTACGAGAAGCTGGACTACAGCAAGATCGCCCCGAAGAACGCTTTCGTGGGTGCGGCCGTGACCGAATGCGGCGTCGGCTTCTTCGTGTGGTCGACCGTGATGGCCTACAACGCCGACAAGCTCAAGACCGCCCCGACCTCCTGGGCCGACTTCTGGGACGTGAGCAAGTTCCCCGGCAAGCGCGGCATGCGCAAGGGCGCCAAGTTCACGCTCGAATTCGCGCTGATGGCCGATGGCGTCAAGCCCGCCGACGTCTACAAGGTGCTGGGCACCAAGGCCGGCGTGGACCGCGCCTTCAAGAAGCTCGACCAGCTCAAGCCCAACATCCAGTGGTGGGAAGCCGGCGCCCAGCCGCCCCAGCTGCTGGCTTCGGGTGACGTGGTCATGAGCTCGGCCTACAACGGCCGCATCGACGCCGCCCAGAAGGAAGGCAAGAACATCAAGATCGTCTGGACCGGCAACATCTACGACGTCGAATCCTTCGCCATCCCCAAGGGTGCGGCCAAGCAGGACCAGTCCTACAAGTTCCTGGCCACCGTCAGCAAGGCTGAGAACCAGAAGGTCTTCGCCGGTGAAATCCCCTACGGCCCCACCGTGCTGGCCGGCATGAAGCAGATCGATCCGGCCCTGGCCGAGAAGCTGCCGACCTCGGCGGCCAACATGAAGACGGCCGTGGCCAGCAACACCCAGTTCTGGGTGGAGCACGGCGAGGACCTGGAACAGCGCTTCCACGCCTGGGCCGCCAAGTAAGCCAGATGGCTGCGCTGCGCCGGGGTGAGTGCCCCGGTGCGGCCTGATTCCCAAGGACAGACACCATGAGTTCGATCGCGATGGACGACGCATTGCCCGAGGCCGCATCCGGCACCGCCCTGCCGCTGAAGGTGCAGTTGCGCCGTGCCGAGCGCCTGAAGAAGTTGAAGTACGGCGCCTTGATCGCGCCTTTGGCGCTTTTCCTGGTGTTCACCTTCCTGTGGCCCATCGCGACCCTGCTCACCAAGAGCGTGGACAACCCCGAGGTGCACACGGCCCTGCCGCACACCGCCTCGCAACTCAAGGCCTGGTCGGGCCAGGGCCTGCCCGATGACGCGGCCTTCGCCGCCCTGGCGCAGGACCTGCTGGCCGCCAAGGGCAGCAAGGAGCTGGCCGAGGCCGCCAAGCGCCTGAACATGGAGCAGCCCGGCGTGCGCTCGCTCTTCATGGGCACGGCCCGCAAGCTGCCGCTGGAGGAGGGCACCTCGCCCAAGGTCGGCCTGATCGGCCTCAACCCGCTGTGGGGCGAGACCGCCACCTGGCAGCTGATCGCGCGCAACGCCAAACCCCACACCGATTACTACCTGCTGGCCTCGCTCGACCTCAAGCGCGACGAAGCCGGTCAGATCACCCGCGCCGGTGAAGACGAGTCCGTCTTCCTCGACATCTTCCTGCGCACCTTCGGCATCAGCCTGATCGTGACCCTGTGGTGCGTGGCCCTGGGCTTCCCGGTGGCCTATTTCCTGGCCACCCAGTCGACCCGCACGGCCAACCTGCTGATGATCTTCGTGCTGCTGCCCTTCTGGACGTCGGTGCTGGTGCGTGTCGCCTCCTGGATCGTGATCCTGCAAGAGGGCGGCCTGGTCAACCAGGCGCTGATGAGCCTGGGTCTGGTCAATGCACCGCTGCAGCTGGTGTTCAACCGCGTGGGCGTCTACATCGCCATGGTGCACATCCTGCTGCCCTTCATGATCCTGCCGCTCTACAGCGTGATGAAAGGCATCTCGCCGGTCTACCTGCGCGCCGCCGTCTCGCTGGGTTGCCCCCCGTTCAAGAGCTTCTGGAAGGTCTACTTCCCCATGACCGTGCCGGGCCTGGCCGCAGGCGGCATCCTGGTCTTCATCCTCTCGATCGGCTACTACATCACGCCGGCCCTGCTGGGTGGTCCGAAGGACCAGATGGCCGCCTACTTCGTGGCCTTCTACACCAACCAGACCACCAACTGGGGCATGGCCGCGGCCCTGTCGGCCCTGCTGCTGGCCGCCATCGTCGTGCTCTACGCCGTCTACAACCGCCTGGTCGGGAACGCGACCTTCCGCGCCACCAACCGCTGACCGGAGCCCGCCATGTTGCCTGCTTACGCTTCCCTGCCTGACCGCCTCTGGTTCTACGGCTTTCGCGTCCTGGTGGCGCTGATCCTGCTGTTCCTGGTGGCGCCCATCGTGGTGATCATCCCGCTGTCCTTCAGCCAGGATTCCTTCCTGCTCTACCCGATCAGCGGTTACTCGCTGCGCTGGTACGAAGAGTTCTTTGGCTCCGGCATCTGGACCAACGCCCTGCGCAACAGCCTGATCGTGGCGCCGCTCTCCACGTTGCTGGCCATGATCCTGGGGACCCTGGCCGCCGTGGGCCTGACCCGCATCGACTTCCCCGGCAAGGGCATCCTGACCGCCGTGCTGATCTCGCCCATGGTGGTGCCGGTGGTGATCGTGGGTGTGGGCACCTACCTGTTCTTCGCGCCCCTGGGCCTGACCAACAGCTACCTGGGTCTGGTGCTGGTGCATGCCGCTCTGGGTGTGCCCTTCGTGCTGACCACCGTCAGCGCCACGCTGCAGGGTTTCGACCACAACCTGGTCCGCGCCGCCAACAGCCTGGGCGCCAGCCCCACGCACGCCTTCTTCAAGGTCACGCTGCCCCTGGTGGCCCCGGGCGTGATCTCGGGTGGCCTGTTTGCCTTCGGCACCTCGTTCGACGAGGTCGTGGTGACCCTGTTCCTGGCCAGCCCGGAGCAGACCACCCTGCCGCGCCAGATGTTCTCCGGCATCCGCGAAAACATCAGCCCGGCCATCGCGGCCGTGGCCACGGTGCTGACCGTGTTCTCGGTGTTGATGCTGCTGACCCTGGAGTGGCTGCGCGGGCGCAACGAGCGCCGCCGCGCGGTCGCCTGATCCGACCGGGGGCCACCCCCGGACCCGGTGCCGAGTGCGCCGGTTGAAAGCCATGCGAAGAAAGGGTGGGGCGCGCTGTAAGAAGCGCGCCCTTTCCCCGACCACCTCCTTGTCCCGCACGCCGTGTGCGGACCAGACGGTCAGTCTGCCCCTTCCTGTCTTGATGGAGCTTTCAACATGAGCGCACGTTCTTCCTCTTCGGTTTCCGCCTCCCTCGCCGCCGCTGCGGCCTTCATGGCCCTGTCGTCGGCCGCCTTCGCTGCCGAGGCCCCGCAGGGCAGCATGGGCGGCGCCGTGGCCGCCAGCGACAAGGTGCATTGCTACGGCCTGCACAGCTGCAAGGGCAACAGCGACTGCAAGACCGCCGAACACAGCTGCAAGGGCCAGAACGCCTGCAAGGGGCACGGCTTCAAGGCGCTGGACGCCAAGGCCTGCCTCAACCAGGGCGGCACCATCGGCGACCTCGGCGCCAAGTGACGCCAGGCCATGTCAGTCCACCCCGATCGGCGCAAGGCGCCCTCGGGCCTGACACGGCCCTCGCCCGGTTTCGGGCTGGGGCTGCGCACGGCCCATTACACCGAGCTGCTGGCCGCCAACCCCGTGCCGGGTGTGGACTGGCTGGAGGCCATCAGCGACAACTTCATGGTGCCCGGCGGCAAGCCTTTGCGCATGCTCGACGCCATCCGGGCTCGCTACCCGCTGGCCCTGCATGGTGTGGCCCTGTCGATCGGTTCGGTGGCCGGGCCCGACGAGGCCTACCTGCGCCAGCTCAAGGCCCTGGCCGACCGTGTGCAGCCGCTCTGGGTCTCCGACCACCTGTGCTGGACGGGCGTGCACGGCCGCCAGCTGCACGACCTGCTGCCCTTGCCCTACACCGAAGAGGCCCTGGCCGTGGTGGTGCGCAACGTGCAGCGCGTGCAGGACGTGCTGGGCCGCCGCCTGGTGCTGGAGAACGTCTCCAGCTATGTGGACTTTGCCGCGTCGCAGGTGAGCGAAGGCGAGTTCCTGGCTGCGGTGTGCGAGCAGGCCGACTGCCTGCTGCTGGTCGACGTCAACAACCTGCACGTCAACGCCGTGAACCATGGCGCAGACGCCCTGGCCTGCCTCGAGGCCTTGCCCGCCCACCGGGTGCAGCAGCTGCACCTGGCCGGCCACAGCGACCACGGCGACCACCTGATCGACACCCATGACCAACCTGTGGCCGGGCCCGTGTGGGCGCTGTACGAGGCCGCCTTGCGCCGCTTTGGCCCGGTCGCCACGATGATCGAGCGAGACGACCACATCCCGCCCCTGCCCGCGCTCATGGCCGAGCTGGACCATGCCCGTCGTCTGGCCACGGAGGCGTCCCCATGCCTTGTGTGAACCGCCCCATGAACGCGGCGGCGCCCGAGGGCCTTCTGGCCCTGCAGACCCGCTTCCAGGCCCATGTGCTGCACGGTGACGAGGCCGCCCTGGCCGACGTGCGCGTGCGGGCCGGCCAAGGCGGCCCCGCCGCCCGCCAGCGCCTGGGCATCTACCACCACGCCTACCGCGCCCGCCTGCTGGAGACGCTGCGCGACAGCTTCGGACACACCCTGCGCTACCTGGGCGACACGTGGTTCGACGCCCTGGCCTCCGAGCACATCGAGGCCACCGAGTCCCTGCATCCCAACCTGCGCTTTCATGGCGGGGGCCTGGCCGACTGGCTGAGCCTGCGCCTGGCCGATCCCGAGTCGCCCGTGGGCCTGCATCCCGAGGTGGCCGAACTGGCCCGCCTGGATTGGGCCCTGCGCCATGCCTTCGATGCGGCCGAGGCCCCGGCCCTCTCGCGCGAAGACCTGGCCGCCATCGCCCCGGCCGACTGGGCCACCGTGGGCTGGGCCCTGCAGCCCTCGGCCAGCCTGCTGTGCTGCCAGGTCAACACCCTGGCCCTGTGGCATGCACTGGACCAGGACACCGAACCGCCCGCGGTGCAGGCCCTGGCCTCGCCCCTGCACGTGCTGGTGTGGCGCCTGGGGGAGCGCCCGCATTTCCGCAGCCTGGGCGCCGCCGAGCACCTGGCCCTCGCGGGCCTGCAGCGCGGCCGCTGCTTTGCCGAGGTCTGTGCCGACCTGGCCGAGGCCTGGCCCGGTCAGGACACCGCGACCCTGGCGGGGCACTGCCTTGGTCAGTGGGTGGCCGACGAACTGCTTCAGCGCTCACCCCTTCCCTGATCGCGCCCGAGGGAGGACGTTTGCCGAGTGCCCGCCATCGAATGGGCATGGCTTGTGCTTGTATACCAGAAGGTACATCAACTTGCGTGCCAGTGCTTCAGGCTGGTGCGCAGGGGGTGATCGTGCAATGTGCTGGTGCAAGGAGATGCGCATGTCGGTTGAACAATCGGGTCGTCGTTCTGTGATCAAGGGCATGGGGGCCGCAGGGGCCTCGCTGGCGCTGGGAGGGCTGCCAGGGCGGGTCTGGGCCCAAAAGCCTCTCACCATCGGCATGATCTACGTGGGACCGAAAGACGACTTCGGCTACAACCAGTCTCATTTCGAGGCGGCCTCCGAGATCAAGAAGATGCCGGGCATCAAGATCGTGGGCGAAGAGAACGTGCCCGAGACCCAGGCTGTGCAGAAAACCATGCAGGGCATGATCTCGCAAGACGGTGCCACGCTGCTCTTTCCCACGTCTTTCGGCTATTTCAACCCCCACATCCTGGATGTGGCCAAGAAGAATCCGGATGTGCGTTTTGCGCACTGCGGGGGCATGTGGGATGCGGCCAAGCACCCCAAAACCGTCGGCAGTTTTTTCGGCTACATCGACGAGGCCCAGTACCTCAACGGTGTCATCGCCGCCCACGCCACCAAGTCCAAGAAGATTGGCTTCATTGCGGCCAAGCCCATCCCGCAGGTGCTGCGAAACATCAACGCCTTCACCCTGGGCGCCCGTTCGGTGAACCCGGCCATCACCTGCTCCGTGATCTTCACGGGTGACTGGTCCATGCCCGTCAAGGAAGCCGAGGCCACCAACAGCCTGGCCGATCAGGGGGTGGACGTCTTCACCATGCACGTCGATGGTCCCAAGGTGATCGTGGAGACCGCTGCCAAGCGTGGCAAGTTTGTCTGCGGGTACCACGCCTCTCAGGCCAAGCTGGCGCCACAGGCCTATCTCACTGGCGCCGAGTGGAACTGGGTCACCCCATACAAGCAGATCGTCGAGGCGGCCCGCACGGGCAAGCCGCACCCCAACTTCCTGCGGGGCGGGCTCAAGGAAGGCTTTGTCAAAACCTCGGCGTACGGTCCGGCCGTGTCCGAAGGCGCCCGCAAGAACGCCGATGCCATCAAGGCCCTGATGCTCAAGGATGAGTTCGAGATTTTCAAGGGAGAACTCAAGGACAACACCGGCAAGGTCGTGATCCCCAAAGGCACCACGATCAAGCAGATCGATCCGGTGCTGGAAGGCATGAACTACCTGGTTGAAGGCGTGATCGGCAAGGTCTGAGACCCCCACGCTGCGTTGCAGAGGAGCCTGCCATGAGCGACACCCGGCTGCTGAGGATGTTTGACAGTGTGGTCCTGCCGGTGCTGGCGCTGGCCGGGGCGGTGCTGCTTTTCGGGGGCTTCGTGTGGCTGGGAGGCACCAGCCCGACCGAGACCTGGCTGCTGCTCTTCAAGGGGGCCTTTGGTGACGCCTTTTCCTGGCAGAACACCCTGCAGCGGTCTGCACCCCTGATGCTCACGGCCCTGTGTGTCGCCATCCCGCGCCAGGCGGGACTGATGGTCATCGGTGGGGAGGGTGCTTTGGTCCTGGGGGGGCTGGCCTGTGCAGGCCTGCCTTACCTGGTGCCCCCGCCCCCGGGCGTGGTCGGCACCGGGCTGGTGCTCTTGGCCAGCGCACTGGCCGGTGCCGCCTGGATCGCGCTGGTGGGTGTGCTGCGAGAGCACCGCGGCGTGAACGAGACGATCTCGTCCTTGTTGATGGGCTACCTCGCCATTGGCCTGTTCAAGCATTTTGTCGAAGGCCCCATGCGCGATCCTGGCAGCCTCAACAAACCCTCCACCCTGCCGCTTGACGAAAGCATCTTGCTCGGCCTCATGCCGGGTTACGAGGTGCACTGGGGGCTGGTCTGGGGCTCGTTCGCCTGTCTGTTGGCGGGGGTGTGGCTCTACGGTGGCACCCATGGTTTCGCCACAAGGGTTGTGGGCGGCAACGCCCGGGCGGCCCGTCTGGTCGGTCTGCCCAGTCACCGTCTCATCATCACGGCCTGCGCGCTGGGTGGTGGCTGCGCGGGTCTGGCCGGTGGCATCGAAGTGGCTGCGGTCCACACCGCGGCCAATGCGTCCATCATCGCGGGCTTGGGATACACCGGCATCCTCGTTTCCTTCGTGGCTCGCCACAACCCGTTTGCCGTCATCCCGGTCGCTATCCTCTTCGGGGGATTTGGCGCCGCCGGCAGCCTGCTCCAGCGCCGCCTTGACCTGCCCGATGCCTCGGTGCTGGTGCTGCAGGGTTTCGCCTTTGTGTTGATCCTCGCCAGCGAGGCCTTGCGTGGCCGCCTGGGGGATTGGTTGACGGTGCGCGCCGCGCGCTCGGGTGCTGGCGAACCATCCCATGAAACCAGCCGGGCCCGCCTGGCGCGTGAGGCCCAGGCCCTGGCCGCAGGCCGAAAGGAGGCAGCATGAGCGACGCCCATCTCTGGCTGGACGTGACCGTGGCCGTGCTCGGCGGTGCCATCCGCGTGGGCACCCCCTTCCTCTTTGTGAGCCTGGGTGAGTGCCTCACCGAGAAATCAGGCCGCATCAACCTTGGGCTGGAGGGCGTACTGGTGCTGTCGGCCATGGCGGGCTTCGCGGGCAGCTACCTCAGCGGCTCTCCATGGGCCGGGGTGCTGTTGGCCGGTGTGGTGGGGGCCTTGCTCGCAGGCCTGCATGGCGTGCTGTGCTCACTCAAGGGCGTCAACGACATCGCCACGGGCATCGCCCTGATGCTGCTGGGTGCAGGGCTGGCTTTCTACCTTGGCAAGCCACTGATCCAGCCGCAGGCAGCACAGATTCCCTCGCTGGAATGGGGGGCGTGGAGCCATTCGCCGCAGGTGCAGGCAGCGCTGCGCATCAATGCGCTGTTTCCGATCGGTGTGGCCCTGGCCATGCTGATGGCCTGGGCGCTGGCGCACACACGCTGGGGGCTGATCGTACGCATGGCCGGCGACAGTTCCGATGCCGCACGGGCGCTGGGCTACTCCGTCAACACCGTGCGTGTGCTGGCTACCATGGCCGGTGGCTTCATCGCGGGGCTCGGTGGCGCGTCCCTGTCGCTTTACTACCCTGGAAGCTGGAACGAAGGCCTTTCCAGCGGCCAGGGGCTGATTGCCGTGGCCCTTGTGATC